>JAJYBH010000056.1 GCA_021779135.1 Deltaproteobacteria bacterium | reverse complement strand
CTTTTGACATCCGGCGTTTTTTGTGGTAGATTTTCACCAAATATACCACAAAAAATTTCGCGTACCACAAAAACCTACCACAATAGCTGGAGGTGCCCTATGCCGAAGCGGATTGTACCACTGACCGATGTCCAGGTCAGAAACGCCAAACCAAAAGAAAAGGACTATAAGCTGCCAGACGGATATGGCCTTTATCTGCTCGTAACCAAGACCGGCGGAAGACTCTGGCGCTTCAACTTCATTTTCGATAATAAGCCGAATCAATTATCCCTCGGCACCTACCCTGAAATCACTCTCGCAGAAGCCCGCCAGCGGCGTGAAGACGCCCGCAAACTCCTTGCCCACGGAATAAGCCCTGGGGAAGCCCGCAAAGCGGAGAAGCAGTCGCAGACCCAGGAAACGGAGACCTTCGAGGCAATCGCTCTTGAATGGTACAACCGCCAGGTGCCGGTCTGGGCTGCCACACATGCCGCTACGGTTATCGCTCGTCTGAAACGCGACGTGTTCCCCCATGTCGGCGCCAGACCGATTGCCGAACTGAAAGCGACCGACATGCTTCAGGTGTTCCGGCGTATCGAAGCTCGTGAGAAAATCGAGACCGCGCACCGGGTGAAATCCATCTGCGGTCAGGTGTTCAGATATGCTGTCGCCACCGGACGGGCCGAACGCGACTGCACGGCCGACTTGCGAGGCACGCTGACACCGGTCATCCCAAAACACCACGCGGCCTTGACCGATCCAAAAGATGTTGCCCCCTTCCTGCGAGCCATCGATGATTACAGTGGCTCGTTCATCGTCAAATGCGCCCTGCGCCTGTCGGCTCTCGTTTTCCTTCGACCGGGTGAATTACGCCTGGCGGAATGGACGGAATTTGATCTGGATGCGGGCGAATGGAATGTGCCGATCGAGCGGATGAAGCTCAAGAAGCGCCTGAAGGAGTCCCGCAAAGGGGAAAAGCACCTTGTCCCGCTGGCACGGCAGGCGGTAGAGGTGCTGAAAGAGCTTCAAAAGGTGACCGGCAGCGGCAAGTATCTCTTTCCAAGCATGAATACCAACTTGAAGTCGATCAGCGATGTTACGGTCAATCACGCGATCCGGCGCATGGGGTATGAAAAAGGCGAGATGACCGCCCACGGTTTCAGGGCCATGGCCCGGACGATCCTTGAGGAGGTCCTGCATGTTCAGCCTGAAATCATCGAGCATCAACTGGCACATGTCGTCAGGGACTCGCTTGGACGCGCCTACAATCGCACGACCCACCTGGCAGCACGAAAAAAGATGATGCAGACGTGGGCCGACTATCTTGATAACCTGAAATCAGGAGCAAAAGTCATCCACCTGTCTGACCGGGTTTCCCAGCACTGATTATATCGTCTTACGAATTGTTTCCTCATGTCGCAGCACGCTTCAAGCCGTTTCAGATTTTGGCGCTGGCACATTTGCTGATCTCGCCATCTGTGTAATATTTCCCACCTGTCAACTCAAACGGCCATTACCTCGAATCGGGGTAATGGCTTTTTTCTTGAAAAATTTTTACTTCTGCAATATCGGCATGTTACGTCAGATAACATGGGAAACAAGGCCTGCGTGACCTTCCCCCCCTATAGATATATATATTGGATGATGTGATCCGAACGTGTCCGGAGCCATCCACAGCCAAGCTATAATCTCGGAGGTCCTATGCGCAGCGCATCCCTGCCTGAAACCGGTTTTTTGCGCCTCTGGCAAATACTCGGCAATACAAAAACCGATCCCCCCACCCCGCCTCTGCTGCCGATATCCAAGAGTACCTGGTGGGTCCGCGTGAAATCCGGGGAATATCCTCAGCCGGTAAAACTCGGTCCCAAGATAACGGCCTGGCGGGTTGAGGACATACGATCGCTTATCGAAGAGCAGTCGAGGGGGTAAATGGTGAGTGTAGAACATTTTATCGACACTATCCGAAGCACTACCGGAGGCGCACCGGCATATGACGCGGTGATACCCGGCAAACGGATCAGGTTTGCCACCAGCGACCGGAGAGGAGATGATGCCGGCTGGTGCATGCTCTTTGAAGACGGCGAAGGAGGTGCATTCGGTTGCTGGCGACAGGGAATATCTGACACCTGGCAAGCTCGACCGGCCAGGAACTCTGAAGAGCACGCCGCATTCCTGGTTCGGGTGAAACAGGCAAAAGAAGAGGCTGCCAAAAAAGAGCTGCAGCTCAGAACAAACTGCCGGAGAAAATCGACACAGCTCTGGGACAAGGGACGGGACGCCGACGTTCAACATCCCTACTTGGCGGCAAAGAAGATTCTCCCCTTCGGCATACGGCAGTTGCAGGACTCCCTGCTCGTCCCGGTGCGAGACATCCAGGGAGTGCTTCATGGCCTGCAATTCATTCTGCAGGACGGGAAGAAGCGATTCCTCAAGAGCACCGCCGTTGCCGGCTGCTATCATGCCATCGGCAAGGTGAATGGAATGATCCTGATTGCAGAAGGATTTGCCACCGGAGCAACCCTGCATGAGGTCACAGGTCATGCCGTTGCCTGTGCCTTCTCTGCCGGCAATCTGAAACCGGTGTCCGAGGCATTACGCCAAAAGTACCCCGATACACTTCTGGTCATCTGTGCTGATGACGATCAACTCACCGAAGGCAATCCCGGATTGACCAGGGCCACCGAAGCGGCGATGGCGGTCAACGGTCTGCTGGCAGTTCCCCGTTTCCCCGCGACAAGGAAAGACGGCGACACCGATTTCAATGATCTGGCACGCTTGGCAGGATCGGAAGCGGTCATTCATTGTATTGAAGCAGCCCTGCCTGCCGATCAGATCCCATCGGCCGCTGAGTCCAGTCCTCCCGACTATCAGTTTGATGCCGTCATCCAGAGACTGTCGAAACTCTCCCCGTTACAGTACGACCAGGTTCGCAAGCAGGAGGCAAGAGCGCTCGGTGTCCGTCCCGTTACCCTGGATGCCGTTGTCAAGGATGCCCGCAAAGGCCCGGCTGCGGAAGAACTCCCTTTTACTGAGATCGAACCCTGGCCGGATGCCGTCGATCCGACACAATTGCTGACGGAGATTGCCGCAACGGTCTGGCGGTTCATCATCTGCGATCGGGATACCGCCCATACCGTCGCCCTATGGACTGCCATGACCTGGTTCATCGATGTTGTTCAGGTAGCCCCGCTGGCGGTCATTACCGCACCGGAAAAACGCTGCGGCAAGTCGCAGCTCCTCTTTCTCCTGGGAAAGCTGTCGGCCCGGGCTGTCACCACCAGCAGCATTTCCCCGGCGGCCTTATACCGGACCATTGATGCCTGGTGCCCGACTCTCCTGATCGATGAGGCCGACACGTTCATGCGGGACAACGAGGAACTGCGGGGAATCCTCAACAGCGGTCACACCCGCGAGAGTGCCTATGTCATCCGCACTGTCGGTGACAGTTTCACCCCGACCAAATTCAATACGTGGGGTGCAAAAGCCCTTGCCGGCATCGGTCAGGTTGCTGACACGCTGATGGACCGGGCCATCATATTCCAGTTGCGCCGGAAGCTGCCCCATGAAGGGATTGAGCGTATCCGCTATGCCGAACCTGGTCTGTTTGACGCGTTACGATCAAAACTGGCCCGATTCGCCGAGGATTACAGCGAGCAGGTACGACAGGCCCGGCCTCCTTTGCCTCAAAGTCTGAATGACCGGGCACAGGACAACTGGGAGCCGCTCCTGGCTATCGCCATGACAGCAGGTGGTGAATGGCTACAGCTCGGCACCACGGCAGCGCTGAAACTGTCCGGCGACGAGAGCGCCGCGCAGACAGTCGGAACTGAACTGCTTGCCGATATTCGGGAGATCTTCGGTAACGACCGTGACCGGATCACCACGGCGGAACTGATCCGGCTCTTGTGCAGCGATGAAGAGAAACCCTGGGCGACCTTCAGCCGCGGCAACCCGATTACACCCCGGCAGATGGCGAAGCGCCTCAAGGAGTACGGCATTCTTTCCCATACCATCCGCCTCGGTATTGAGACTGCCAAGGGATACATGGTCGATCAGTTCAGAGAAGCATTTTCCCGCTATCTGCCCACCATCTCCGAAAAATGCGTAACAACGTCACAAACCAGTATTCATGCGGTTTCAGCTGTGACGGATACTCCGTCACGTTACCCTGACGAAATTCAAAACGTCACACGTAAACCCGCAGCCGATGCGGGTTGTGACGTTGTTACGGATAAAAGTGCTGAACTGGAAGTCATCTCTTTCGGGAAATCTATAGATCCGGAGATGTCCGTATGAAGACATCGCTCCGCAAGATGCTTCCAGCTCTACCACACCGTACTCCACGCTGTCGCACGAAACGGAATCAGCAGGATATGCAATTCCGGAGCAGAGGGGATGAATCCCGCTGTTCGGTGCTGTTCAGGTTTTCCGGTTTTGGTTTTCCCCCTCGTTTTCCGCGCTGTGTCAGTCTGTACCGCCACAGCGCGGAACCTTGAAAATTCTGATTCTTCTCAGCCTGACGCGACATTTTCAGGAGGAACCCTTTATGAGTCATGAAACGGAGACATTCAACGCGCAGGCCGAGGTCGAGCGGGTCCGTCAGCGGCGCGCCGAGGCTCGACGCAAGCTGTACCGCAAGAGCCGACTCGACCGCTACCGTGCGGAACTGGTTGCCATGAAACAGGCTGGAGCCTCCTGCGCCGACCTGGCTGAATGGTTGCGGTCGAGCCATCGGCTGAAAATCCATCGCAGCTCCATCGACCGGTATCTGAAAAAGCTGCCGGAGCTGGCATTGCCTGGGGAAATCTGATGCCGAGTTTCCGTTCTCCCAAGTCGCAATCAGATCATGCCGTCTCGCAGAAGGTCTCCCTGGGCACAGGGCGTCACGATCACCGGGATGACGGCAGAATTCACAGTGTCGGCACGGCACGCAATTACAGCACTTCGCTCAAGGGAAGCGCCAGGTTCATGCGGGAAAACCGACTGGGGGACCTCCGCAGCATGACGCCAGAGATCGCTATGCGCTATCTGGCGTCCCGGGCGGCAACGGTATCCCAGAAAACCCTGGATCTCGACCGGCAGGCGCTCCAGATGCACTTGGGCGTGAAACTTGATGTCGTAAAGAGCCAGGTAGAAACGAAACTCTCCACCCGGAGCTACACCCCGGCTCAGGTGCAGCGCATTGCAGCCGCCCAGTCGGAAAAGAACAGCCTGGCAACACAGATTGCCTACTGTGCCGGACTGAGGGCGCACGAGCTACAAACGATCCGACCGCCAGGGGAGCAGCATCCGTCGAGCCATCGGGTCTGGAGTCAGGAGCGCTTCAGCGGGAGGGATGGGGTGCGGTACACCGTCACGGGCAAGGGAGGTCTTGTCAGAGAGATCCTGCTGTCGAAAGTATTGGCCACTCGGCTGGAGGAAACCCGTCTCGCGGAACCGCGGCAGGTAGTCGACCGTGGCGTGAACTACATCCAGCATTACGACATCGGCGGCGGCCGGGCCTGGAGCCAGAGCTTTTCGGCAGCCAGTCAGCGGGAGTTGGGTTTCTCCACCGGAGCGCATGGACTGCGTCACAGTTATGCCCAGGAACGGATGGAGGAGTTGCAGCGTAGCGGCATGAGTTACGAAACAGCCAAGGCTACAGTTGCCCAGGAGGTCGGGCATTTCGAATCTGATACTACGGAGGCGTACTTGAGATGAAAATACTGAGGATCATATTGTATGTGTCAATAGCAATCACATTTTGCTGGTTGACATGGTGGGTGCTGCCAAATATCGCATTTGTCTACCTGGAAGAAAAGGCGAAGCCATTGCCAAATTCCGGACTGGTCATGGTTGGCTATGATCAATCGAAGATTACCGGGCATCGGGTTGTTGTAAGTATAGACTCCGGCTGGTCTGCATTATGGGCAGGCTGGCCCTGCATCCTCGTCGGCGCTCTTGTCGGTCTGGGAGGCGGCTTTGTGCTTGGTGATGGGGCGCGACGGGTTTTTGCTGTTGATACGGCCTCCAAAGAGGCCATCGAAACCGCGAAAGAGTATGAAACGAGTGCAACCCTGAAATTGGCGTACTGTAAATCTCAGGAACAAAAACTGAAAGATGGATTTGCGAAACTTGCAGCCGAAAATGATGCTCTTGTCATGCAGCGTGTAGAAATGCGTAAAGAAAAAGATCTGTTGGGGAAAAAGGCTAAAAATTCCAATTCAAATGAATTGAATAAGTCCAAAACGGCAATCCAGAGGCTGGAAAATAAAATTGATAAATTAAAAGAAAAATCAGTTGACGACTAACAGAACTGGGGATAATTTTATCTACATATACAATGCACCGTGGCGTTATGTCTCTCTTGAGACACACGGAGGCCAGCAGGGCCGGCCTTATGGGTAAATCTGCAGGTTCTATCCAGACCGGCACATAGTGCAAAGGATAGCGGCGGAGAACAGTCCCACGCTGAACAATCAGGGGGCGAATCGGGAAGGTGACTTCTCGCGGTGGCAAAAGGCCATCGGCCTCGGCAGCACTAGCTGACCGTAAGGCAATCTAACGCGACGCATTTCCTGACATCACGGCATATTTTGAAATGAGGCTCCTTACCGGGAGCCTTTTTCGTTTCTGTTGCAGTCGTTCGGGATGGCGACTGTTTGGAATCCAATTTGGAAGCCTGTTTGGGATACCATTACGGGTAGTAATATGGTGGCTGTTTTGGATACCAATTTGGTACCTAAAATGGGGAGCTTTTTGCCACCTTCAGTCAATGGCGCATTTAGATGGTACCTTCAATGCGGCATTGTTGCTTTGGTGGCTTTTTAGTATCCAAAACAGGCACCAAAAATGCCGCAACGCTTGCACTGCCGGTCTTTGCTTTACCCATCGGCACCTTAATCGGCAAATATATTCGGGTACAGGTGAGTTTTCTTGCAATTTATTCAATACAGTTGTACTGTTGCGCACAGTAGTGACCGGCAGATAAATCGGCAATAAGGAACGCGCCATGCCCGACACAATCAGTCAGATGACCCCACTGCTTCCGGAGCGGGCCGATGATCTTCAGGATCTGGCCTTGGAGGTAGTTCAGCGCTCGGCCTCTCTCGGCACCAGACAGCACCCTGTCACCCTGCATACCCTGCGCGAACTGTTGCGCATTATCAACAGCTACTACTCCAACCTGATCGAAGGGCACAACACCCACCCCTACGATATTGTCAGAGCCATGCAGCAGCAGTACGACGCCGAACCGGCCAAGCGCAACCTGCAACTGGAAAGTGTCGCCCATATCACGGTACAGCGGCAGATGGAAGCGTGGCTGCAGGAGGAAACGCCGCCCAATATCGCCGGACAGGAGTTTCTCTGTTCACTGCATCGGGAGTTTTTCCAGTTGCTGCCGGAAGAGTTTCAGGTCATGACCAATCCGGATACCGGCCGGGAGAGCCGGGTTGTTCCGGGTGAATTGCGCACACAAGCGGTCAAGGTCGGACAGCATCAGCCGCCGGGGCATGACAGCCTGGACGCATTCATGGTACGGTTCGGCGAATCGTATGCTCCCGAAAAGCATCACGGCGCTGCCAAGCTGGTGGCGGCGGCAGCGGCCCATCACCGGCTGATGTGGATTCACCCCTTCCTCGACGGCAATGGCAGGGTGGCCCGCCTGTTCACCGAAGCGTATCTCCACCGGATTCCGGTCCATGGTTTCGGTCTCTGGTCGGTTAGCAGGGGACTGGCCCGACGGAATACGGACTACAAGTCGGCGCTCACCTGGGCCGATGCGCCGCGGCGGAATGATCTGGACGGCAGGGGAAATCTGTCCAACGAAGGGTTGGTGAAGTTCTGCCGCTTCTTCCTGGAGGTCTGCCTCGATCAGGTGGAGTACATGAATACCCTGTTGCAACTGGACGGCCTGGTGGAGCGGGTCAGAAGCTATGTGCAGTTGCGCGGCACCGCCATAATCCCCAATCCGCCCGGCATGGACAATCTCCGCCCGGAAGCTGGCAGAATGCTGCAAGAGGTTCTTCTACGGGGCGAAGCGCCACGGGGATCAGTCATCGAAGAATCCGGACTGAAAGAGCGGACCGGCAGAAACCTGCTGGCCCAACTGGTGGCCGAGGGGTTGCTGGTATCCGACACCCCCAAGGGTGAAGTCAGGATTGGCTTTCCGATTCATGCTGCCGGCTGGTTTTTTCCGGAGCTTTATCCGGTGCTGTCGCGGTAGAAGTAATCTGGAGGTTTGTCGTAAAAACCGTTTACACGACAGATAGAACCACCAATCTGTCCGATAAAAATTTATCGCTTCATACATCAGGTGCCTACCCATTCACGGTAAGTATTATAGTAACAGCCATTACAGTAACAATTGTTA
The DNA here is from genome assembly GCA_021779135.1 of Deltaproteobacteria bacterium. Classification (GTDB taxonomy): domain Bacteria; phylum Desulfobacterota; class Desulfuromonadia; order Geobacterales; family Pseudopelobacteraceae; genus CAIPTY01. Next base: position 13,061 of record JAJYBH010000056.1, on the reverse strand, counting down.
CATCAAAAAGAGACGGCAGTTACTGGGAGCGTGGCAACAAGAACGAGATCGATCTGGTTGCAGTGAACGACCTTCGTAAAGAACTGGTTATTGCCGAGATCAAACGGAACAAATCCAGGATCAGCTTGCTGGCCCTGCAGCACAAGGCAGAACGGCTTTTGCAGGAATATCAGAGGTACCAGGTGGAGTATCGTGCCCTGGGACTGGAAGATGCAGTGGAGTTTCTGCCGTCGAAATAGAACATCTGACGTTGAAATGACGTAGTCTGTCACATATGTGTAGTACAATTACCGGCAATCGATATACCGAAAAAATCAAAGAAATTCTTGAAATAACGTAGAAGGAAACGCATGCCAACCCTGCACTGGATAGGAAAGATAAAGTCGCCAAACATCACCAAGAGGTTCCGTTCAAGACCCTGCGGCGGGAGTATGTGCATAATGAATGAACCGAAACTTTTTCTGATAGGTGATGAACATGACCTTGGAAAGACGAGACAGGAAGACAAATGAATAATAACAGGGAAACCGAACGAGCTGAGCTCCACAAAACCATCTGGCGCATTGCCAACGATCTACGCGGTAGTGTGGATGGCTGGGATTTCAAGACCTATGTGCTCGGCATGCTGTTCTACCGCTTCATCTCCGAAAACCTGACCAGCTACCTCAATGAACAGGAGCGCAAGGCAGGCAGTCCGGATTTCGACTATGCCACGCTGAGTGACGAAGATGCCGAATTCGGCCGCGATGAAACAGTTAAGGAAAAGGGCTTCTACATCCTGCCCTCGGAACTGTTTGCCAATGTGCGGAAGCAGGCTCGCCTCGACGCCAACCTCAACGAAACCCTGAGTCGTATCTTTGCCGACATCGAAGGCTCCGCCACAGGTAGCGAGAGTGAGAACGACATCAAGGGACTGTTCGACGACCTCGATGTTAACTCAAGTAAACTCGGCCCCACGGTGGCCAAGCGCAACGAAAAACTGGTGAAGTTGCTCGACGCCATCGGCGACCTGCCCTTGAGCAATGGCGGCGGCTTTACGCACAACACCATCGATCTGTTCGGCGACGCCTACGAATACCTGATGCAAATGTATGCCTCCACCGCTGGCAAGTCAGGCGGCGAGTTCTACACCCCGCAGGAGGTTTCCGAGCTGCTCGCCCGCATTGCCGTGGTTGGTAAGAGCGAGGTCAACAAGGTCTACGACCCCGCCTGTGGCTCCGGCTCCCTATTGCTCAAGTTCGCCAAGGTCCTGGGCCACGATAAGGTGCGTCAGGGTTTCTTCGGTCAGGAGGTCAACCTGACCACATACAACCTGTGCCGGATCAACATGTTCCTGCATGACGTCAATTTTGAAAAGTTCGATATTGCCCATGGCGACACGCTCACCGATCCGGCGCATTGGGATGATGAACCCTTCGAGGCAATCGTCTCCAATCCGCCGTACTCGATCAAATGGGACGGTGACGCCAACCCTTTGCTCATCAACGACCCTCGCTTTGCCCCCGCTGGGGTGCTTGCCCCCAAGAGCAAGGCGGACCTGGCCTTCACCCTGCACATCCTCTCCTGGCTGGCGGTGAACGGCACGGCGGCCATCGTCGAATTTCCCGGTGTGCTCTATCGTGGCGGCGCGGAGCAGAAGATCCGCCAGTACATGATTGATAACAACTATGTCGATGCCGTCATCCAGTTGCCGCCGGATCTCTTCTTCGGCACCACCATCGCCACCTGCATCATCGTGCTGAAGAAGTCCAAGCACGACAACGCCACCCTGTTCATTGACGCCAGCAGCGAATTCGTACGCAGTGGCAACAAGAACAAGCTCACGGGCACCCACCAGCAAAAAATACTCGATGCCTTCGTTGCACGCAAAGACATTGACCATTTTGCGCGGCTGGTGAACAACGGCGACATTGCCGAAAACGGCTACAACATTGCCGTCTCCTCCTATGTCGAGCAGCGGGATACCAGCGAAGCGGTGGACATAAAGTCCCTCAATTCCAAGATTGCCCGCATCGTGGCACGGCAGGCGGAGTTGCGTACGCAAATCGATTCCATTGTGGCGGATTTGGAAGGAGCACAGGCATGAACGAAAAACCTTCTGGCGAAATTATCCTCTACCCGAGCGGCAACGGTGAGCCAACCATTGAGGTGCGCCTAGATGGTGACACCGTCTGGCTAAGCCAGGACCAGATGGCAGCGTTGTTTGGGAAAGCCAAATCGACCATTAACGAGCACATCAAAAATATTTTTGCTGAAGGTGAGCTGGTTGCGGAGCAGGTGGTGAGAAAATTCGGAATTTCCGAATTTTCTACCAAGCCAACCAATCTCTATAACCTGGATGTAATCATCTCAGTCGGTTACAGGGTGAAATCGCAGCAAGGCACCCAATTCCGGATTTGGGCCACCGAGCGCCTACGGGAATACCTCGTCAAGGGTTTTACCATGGATGACGAGCGCTTGAAAAACCTGGGCGGCGGCCGTTACTGGAAAGAGCTGCTTGAACGTATCCGCGACATCCGTTCCAGCGAAAAGGTGCTCTACCGGCAGGTGCTGGATCTCTACGCCACCAGCGTGGACTACAATCCCAAGAGCGATGAAGCAGTGCTGTTCTTCAAGACCGTGCAGAATAAACTGCACTACGCCGCCCACGGTCAGACTGCCGCAGAGGTGATTGCCAGCCGCGCCGACGCCGGCAAGCCTTTCATGGGGCTGCTGTCGTTCAGCGGTAGCAAGCCCACCAAGGCGGAAATTGTCATTGCCAAGAACTACCTCGACGAAAAAGAGCTCAAGCGGCTGAATACGCTGGTATCGGCGTATTTCGACGCCGCCGAGTTCCGCGCCCTGAACCATGAGCCCACCTATATGAAAGACTGGCTGGCGCATCTGGACCGGCTGATCGTGGCCATGGAGGCCAAAACTCTGGACGGAGCTGGCAGCATCAGCCACCCGCAGGCTATCAAGAAAGCTGAAGCCGAATACGCCAAATACCGCGCCCAACTCGCAGTTGAACCGTCCGAGGTGGAAAAGGCTTATTTAGAAAATGTGAAATCCGTGCAGCGCAAGATTGAAGGAAAGAAGAAATCATGAGCCGGATTGATGAGTTGATTGCGGAGCTTTGTCCGGATGGGGTGGAGTTCAAGGAACTGGGTGAGGTGATTACATCTCTCAGGACTGGGTTGAACCCTCGTCAGAACTTCACGTTGAACCCATCTGGTGCAGAGAACTACTATGTCACGGTTCGAGAGCTTGGAGGTTTCGATGTTCGCGTCAGCGGCAAAACTGATCGTGTCGATGATGTTGGCCTCGCTTTGATACAGAACCGCTCGAAACTTCAGGCAGGAGATGTTTTATTTTCAGGCACGGGAACGATTGGCCGTACGGCATTCGTCGCTGAAAAACCTGACAACTGGAATATCAAAGAAGGTGTTTATGCGATTACACCAGACCCCAAGGCTATTCACGCAAAGTTCTTGATTTACCTATTCCACACGAGCACTATTCGTTGCCAGATTCTCGCCCAAGCTGACGGGTCGACTGTAGCGAGCATTGGGATGGCGATTTTGAAAAAAATCCGTATCCCCGTCCCGCCGCTCGAAGTGCAACGCGAAGTCGTGAAAATACTTGACACGTTTACCAAGCTGGAGGCGGAGCTGGAGGCGGAGCTGGAGGCGCGTCAGCGGCAGTACAAGTACTACCGCGACGCGCTGTTGGGTTTCGATGATCGCGAGAATATCAGGTGGGCAACATTGGGTGAGATAGGCAATTTTGTTCGTGGTTCCGGAATTCAAAAATCTGATTTCACAGAATCCGGCGTTGGCTGCATTCACTACGGCCAAATTCATACGCACTATGGTACATGGGCGAACGAATCCAAGTCATTTATTAGCCCGGATTTTGCTGCACGATTGCGCAAAGCTCGCACTGGCGATTTAGTCATTGCCACTACGAGCGAGGACGATGAAGCCGTAGCGAAAGCTGTCGCATGGCTGGGCGATGAAAATGTAGCAGTCAGCACCGACGCCTACATCTTTCAGCACTCACTCAACCCGAAATACGTTTCCTATTTCTTTCAAACGGAGCTTTTTCAGTCACAGAAGAAGCCGCATATTACTGGCACCAAAGTTCGCCGCATATCTGGTGAGAGCATGGCAAAAATTCGCATGCCTGTCCCGCCACTCGATGAACAAGAACGCATAGTCGCCATTCTCGACAAGTTCGATACCCTGGTGAACGACCTCTCCAGTGGCCTGCCTGCCGAGCTCAAGGCCCGCCGCCAGCAGTACGCGCACTACCGCGACCGTTTGCTCAGTTTCCGGGAGGCCGCATGAGCGAAGACCTCACGCCGTACCGCATCGAACCGATTGCGCTTTCCAACGAAAGTACGGTTGTAGCTGAATTCCTGCCCGACCGGGTGCGGGAGACAGCCTACCAGTCTGAGGCCGAGCTGGAAAAAGCTTTCATCAAGCAATTACAGCTGCAGGCCTATGAATATCTGCCGATCACTTCAGAGACCGATCTGACCGCCAACCTACGCCGCCATTTGGAGCGGCTCAACAAGATTGCATTTTCCGACGCAGAATGGGATCGTTTTTTCACCACCTGTATTGCCGGTGCCAATGACGGCATTGTGGAAAAGACCACGCGCATTCAGGAAGACCATATCCAGGTGCTCAAGCGCGACGATGGCACTGTCAAGAACATCTACCTGATCGACAAGCAGCATATCCACAACAACAGCCTGCAGGTCATCAACCAGTACGAGGTGGAGGGTGCTCGGGCCAACCGCTACGACGTGACGGTGCTGGTCAACGGTCTGCCGATGGTGCATGTGGAGATGAAACGCCGTGGAGTGGACATCCGCGAGGCTTTTAACCAGATCAATCGCTATCATCGCGACAGTTTCTGGGCGGGCTCCGGCCTGTTCGAGTATGTGCAGCTGTTTATCATCAGCAACGGCACGCTAACCAAGTACTACAGCAACACGGTGCGCGATGGTCACCTGGCGGAACAACGGAGCAAACGCTCACGCCAGAAGACCTCCAACAGCTTTTCCTTCACCAGCTGGTGGGCCGATGCGAAAAACCTGCCGATCACCGAGTTGACCGGCTTCACCAAGACCTTCTTCGCCAAGCATACGTTACTGAATATCCTGACCCGCTACTGCGTGTTCGACGTGGATCGCAAGCTTCTGGTGATGCGGCCCTATCAGATTGTCGCAGCAGAACAGATTCTGCAACGCATCACGACCAGCACCAACCATCGGCAGTTGGGCAAAGCTGCTGCAGGCGGTTACATCTGGCACACCACCGGCTCTGGCAAAACGCTGACCAGCTTCAAAGCGGCGCAGCTGGCGCGGGGGCTGACGGAGATCGACAAGGTGCTGTTTGTGGTTGACCGCAAGGACTTGGACTACCAGACCATGAAGGAGTACGAGCGCTTCGAGAAAGGGGCGGCCAACTCCAATACCTCGACAGCGGTGCTGCAACGGCAGCTGGAAGACCCGAACGCGCGCATTATCATCACTACCATCCAGAAGCTTTCCCGCTTCGTTGTCAAAAACAAAAAGCATGCGGTGTATGACCAGCATGTGGTGGTGATTTTCGACGAATGCCATCGCAGCCAGTTCGGCGACATGCATGCCGAAATCACCCGGGTCTTCAAGCGCTACCACCTGTTCGGTTTTACCGGCACGCCGATTTTCGCCGAAAACGCAGGCACTGCGGGTAATCCGCTAAGGCGCACTACTGAGCAGGCCTTTGGCGACAAGCTGCACACCTATACGATTGTTGATGCAATCAACGACAAGAATGTGCTCCCCTTCCGCATCGACTACATCAACACAATCAAGATATTGCCGGGCATCAAGGACAAGAAGGTGTCGGCCATCGACACAGAGCGGGCTCTGCTGGCCCCGGAGCGCATCACGCAGGTGGTAAGCTATATCCGTGAACATTTTGACCAGAAAACCAAGCGCAATGCCAGCTACAGCCATCATGGCAAGCGTCTGGTCGGATTCAACTCACTGTTCGCCACGGCCTCCATCGACGCGGCCAAACGCTACTACGCCACGTTTGTCGAGCAGGAAAAAGAGCTGACTCCTGCACGGCGTCTCAAGGTGGGCCTGATCTACAGCTTTGCCGCCAACGAGGAAGAAACCGATGGCCTGCTGAGCGAGGAGGAGTTCGAACTTGATGGGTTGGATCAAACCTCGCGCGACTTTCTGGACGCCGCGATTAAGGACTATAACGCCCTGTTCGGCACGAGTTTCGACACCTCGGCTGACAAGTTTCAGAACTACTACAAGGATTTGTCGCAGCGGCTGAAAAAACGTGAGCTGGATCTGGTGATCGTGGTCAATATGTTCCTGACCGGTTTCGATGCCACCACGCTCAACACGCTGTGGGCGGATAAGAATCTGCGTGCCCACGGGCTGATCCAGGCGTATTCGCGCACCAACCGCATCCTCAATTCGGTCAAGACCTACGGCAACATCATTTCCTTCCGCGATCTCGAACAGGAAACCAATGACGCCCTGGCCCTGTTCGGCAACAAGGATGCCAAGGGAATTGTGCTGCTGAAACCTTATGCCGAGTACTACAAGGAATACCAGAAGCGGATCGATGAGTTGATTGAGATGTTTCCGCTCGGCAAGGCCATCGTCGGCGAAGCGGCTCAGAAGGCGTTTATCAAGCTCTTTGGCTCGATTCTGCGGTTGAAAAACATACTCACGGCATTCGACGATTTCGCAGGTAACGAAATCCTGAGCGAGCGGGATTTCCAGGATTACCAGAGCCTGTACCTGAACCTGTACGCCGAATTCCGCAGCGTATCGGAAGCGGAAAAGGAGTCGATCAACGACGATGTCGTGTTCGAGATCGAGCTGATCAAGCAGGTCGAAATCAACGTCGATTACATCCTGATGCTGGTCGAGAAGTACCTGAAGAAGAAAGGATCGGGTGAAGACAAGGAGATCCGGGCCGCTATTGATCGTGCGATCAGTGCCAGCCCCAGCTTGCGTAACAAGAAAGACCTCATCGAGCAGTTTGTTGATTCCGTTTCCACAAAAGCCAAGGTCGATGCGGAATGGGTCACCTTCATTGCAGCAAAGAAGGTTGATGAGCTTGACAGGATCATCGCGGATGAAGGGCTCAATGCTAACGAGACGAAGGTGTTTGTTGACAATGCGTTCCGGGACGGAGCGATCCCGGTCTCCGGTACGGCGATCACCAAAATTCTTCCGCCGGTTTCAAGGTTCAACAAAAGCAACGGCCATGGTGTGAAAAAGCAAACGGTGCTGGACAAGCTGGGTGCGTTCTTCGAGCGTTTCTTCGGCTTGATCTGAGGATATGACGATGCTGGCGAATTTGACACAAGCAGGTGGGGGCATCATGGACGTTAAAACGGCAGCCATTAAGGTTTTGCATCAGGCGGGAACAGCACTGCACGCCAAGGAGATCACTGAAAGGATCATGGTCGTTGGTCTCTGGCACTCCGAAGGCAAAACCCCGGAGGCCACTGTCAGTGCCCGGATCTATTCCGATATCAAGAACAACGGGGACAAGTCCCCCTTTGTAAAGGTTGGTCCTCAGACCTTCGGACTTCGAGACTCGGCCGTACAACCGAACGATGCTGGTGCGACTACTCCTGACGCCCAGGAAACGACAACGCTCCCGTCTGCAAATGCTGGCTTATCCTTCACCGATTGTGCTCAGAAAGTTCTTGAGGAATTTGGCAGCAAGACGCCGATGCACTACAGAGCAATCACCGAGAAGGCTCTGCAAAAAGGTTGGCTGGTGACGGGCGGCAAAACGCCGGAAGCCACCATGTATGCCCAGGTGATTACCGAGATCAAGCGACAGCAGAAACGTGGTGAGCGCCCCCGCTTTGTCCAGCACGGCCGTGGCTATGTGGGTCTGAGTCAATGGATGGGGCGCGGTCTGGCGTTCCAGATTGAACAACACAATCACCAAGTCCGGAAAACACTGCGTGAGCGCCTGCTAGCAATGAAAGCCGGCGAGTTTGAGGAACTCATCGCTCAGTTGTTGGCGGAAATGGGTTTCGAGATGGTTGAGGTAACCAAACTTAGCGGCGATGGCGGCATTGATGTTCGCGGAACTCTCGTTGTCGGCGATGTGGTTCGCATCAAGATGGCTGTCCAGGCCAAAAAATGGAAGATCAAGAACAACATCCAGGCTCCTGTGGTGCAGCAGGTGCGCGGCAGCTTGGGAGTTCACGAGCAGGGACTGATCATAACAACCAGTGACTTCAGTCCAGGTGCCGTCAAAGAAGCCACCCAGACGAACAAAACTCCCATTGCTTTGATGAATGGTGATCAGCTCGTTATGCTCCTAATGGGATATGGCATTGGCGTCCATCGTTCGACGCCTGACTTGTTTGAGATTGATGAGGAATTTACTGCAGGAGGCAAGTAATTGATGAAGGGGAATCTGCCAAAGCCAGTAAAGAAACAGCGCGAGGTGTTGTATATGCCTGTGTCTGGCCACACCGCCGTGCTCGGCACCGCTGGCAGCGGGAAGACTACCCTCGCCCTTTACCGAGCAGCGTATCTCTCCGAGCTGTCGATGCCGCACGCGGGGAGGACCCTACTGCTGACCTTTAACACGACGCTGGTCACATATCTGAAGTACCTCAAGCCGATCGAGCTAGGGAATGTCCATGTTGAAAACTACCACACCTTTGCGCGTGGGTACCTGAACGTTCGAGGCAAGATGGGCTATAACAGCATCTGCAAGCCTGAGGAACGGAAGTCCTATATTTCTCAGGCAGTACAGAAGGTGGAGTCCGTCTACGAGCCGTCAAAGTTCTTCAAGAGGCCCCCTGAGTTTTTTGAGGATGAAATCCAATGGATTTTCAGCAATGGGATAACCTCCCACGACGAGTATGTCGAAGTTGAACGCGTTGGCAGATTCGGCACCAATCTCTCTCGCAAGCTCAGACCTGTTATGTATGAGATTCTTGAGAAGTATGTCGAGATTCGAACCAGCAACGGGAAAATGTATGACTGGGATGACGTCGCGATTTATGTTCGGAAAGAATTCGAGGAGGACACTTCGCCCCGGCTGTATAAACACATAATCGTTGATGAGGGACAGGATTTTTCCCCTGAGATGATCCGATCGTTGGCGGCGGCTATTCCAGAGGACGGTTCTCTTTCATTCTTCGGGGATGTCGCCCAACAAATCTACGGGCAGCGGATGAGTTGGCGCTCCGCTGGGTTGAACATCCCCCAGCAATGGATTTTTAAGGAAAATTACCGGAATACAAAGCAAATTGCCCAACTTGGTTTGGCAATCTCAAGGATGCCTTTCTTTCACGACATTCCCGATTTGGTTGAACCGACATCTCCAAGGGCGGATGGTGCTCTGCCTACCCTTGTAGAGTGTGGGGACAGGAATCAGCAGGTGGAAATCGTTCTTCGGGCCGCAAGAAGCTCTGCCAAAACACTGAGCGTCGCCATCCTCGTAAAAGACAGAGCACAAGAAAAGGTCTTTAGTGCGGCCCTCGGGGGAGGGGCGACTCGGCTTCACCGCGACCTTCAGGTATGGAACGACGGCCCCGGCATTTATCATGGCACCTACCATGCGGCCAAGGGGCTTGAGTTTGATATGGTGATAGTCCCTTTTCTGGATGCCGACAATCTCCCTGACCAGGATTACATAGCGTCCCACGGAGAAGAGGAAGCATTCACCCGCGACGGCAGACTTCTCTATGTGGCGGTGACCCGGGCGAAATCGAGCTTGATCCTGTTTTACAGCGGGGCGCTTACGCCACTACTCCCTGTTGACGAGTCACTCTACCAGAAGGTCAAGCCATGAACTTGATTCGACAGGAGTGTACCAGTCGCGGGATCAGCCGGATCTGCCATTTCACGCAGTCGCGAAATCTTGCCCATATTTTTGACGACCCGTTGGGGCTTTGTTCGACCAGAACTCTTCAGGAATATGATTTACCGCACAACCCGACTGATACGGGACGGTTTGACGGGAGGGACGACCTGATCTGTTGCTCCATCGAGTACCCGAACACTTATTACTTCGCTACGGTTCGGGAACGCGATCCTCTTTTCAAGGACTGGGTCGTATTGATGATCGAGCTTCGTTACTTGTGGCACCCTGAAACCTGCTTTTGCCCCTGCAACGCGGCACGCTCTTGTGGTGCATACATCCAGGGGGGTATTGACGGATTTCGCTCGCTTTACGCCCCGGTATCTCCCGGGTTCCCCGCCTATACCCGATCAGCGAGGCACCTCCCAGCAGCGCCGACCGATATTCAGGCTGAAGTCCTGCTAAAAGACCCGATTCCGCTTGACTCAATTACCGGTATCGTAGTCCATACGGAGGGGCAGGCACAGCGGGAAATATGCAGACTTAGCCTGCAAGGAATCACGGTCGATAAACCTATTTACATCGCTCCGGACTTTTTTGACAAAACGGCACTCTCCCGGATGATACAACGCGGAGTTCGTGCAACGGAAACACTATATGAGAACGGAGGTCTTTATGGCCGATAACATCACAATAAAGTTGAAAGCGAGCAAGGCCGTCGGTGCCATGTTGGGAGCAGCTTGTGGCGACGCGCTGGGCTGGCCGAATGAACGGCTCGGCAGGTCGAAAATGACAAAACAGGCACAGGGCCGTCTCCATGATTTCAGGAGATGGACCCGCCGTTCCGGTGGGCGCTTTTTCCCTCATGAGGAGACCATTGAGGCTGGAGAGTATAGCGACGACACTCAACTTATTCTGTGCCTCTGCCGGTCGTTGATGAAAGGAGCAACCTGGTGGGACTATTTCACCCAGGTGGAACTACCATTTTGGTCCATTTATGAACGTGGTGGGGGCGGTGCGACCAAGAGAGCCGTCGAATCGTGGCTGGATAGTGTCGCACCGTGGAGTCCGCACCGGAAGCCCCAAGATGTGAAACAATATTTCGAGGCTGGCGGAAATGGCGTTGCGATGCGTGCCTTGCCACATGTCTTGCGTTTGGGTGAACAGGAGTTCGCTGAAATAGCCTCCAACATCTTCCTCGATGGTATCACGACCCATGGACACCCCCGAGCTCTTTTGGGCGCATTGGCTTACGGTTTTGCGCTGTGGACAGCTTTCCGCAAGGACACAAAACTGGCATATGGCGAATTAGTGGAGGAATTGATCAAAAACGCGAATGTTTGGTCGGCTCTTCCTGCACCCCCGGCCATCCATCCCGAATGGAAAGGCCAAGCCGAAAGAAACCTCGAGGGCTACGCGAAGCTTTGGGAATCGGCTAAGGCCGAGGTTATCGAGTATCTTGAGGTCTGCCGAGCGGAACTCGCGAAGGGGGCGCTGAGTTTCGATGATGATGTGCTGAAACAACTTCAGTGCTTCAACAGTAAGATAAGCGGTGCTGGGACCGTTGCCGCAATAGCGGCGGTGTATATCGCGTCGCGCCACGCTGCGGACCCAATCAACGGCGTGGTAAAAGCCGCCTTCGCCATCGGTTCGGACACCGACACAATCGCCTCGATGACCGGAGGACTGCTCGGGTGTATCAATGGTTCAGACTGGTTATCGCCTGTGAAACAAGGCATCCAGGACGCGAGCTATATCGAGAAATGCGCACTGCACTTAGCGGCTGGCCAAGTAGATATCAAGACAACTATTGAGCCTGTCAAAAGGAATTCCCTCAAGAACTGGGTTGACGATGTGGCGGTTGCATCCGACGTGTGGGAGACTAGACTTCCCGATAGCCGTAAGGCGAAAGTCAGCCGTGGGTCTGACCAGATCGGCCGCAGCGGGAAATACAAGGTTGAATTCCTAAAGCTCACCTCGGAAGATGGTCAGACAATCTACATCAACAAGATCTCTAAAGGGAATTTCGGAGGCCAGCCGGCTCAGCAGCAGACTACCATAAGCTCATTTCTCAGGAAGACGCCCGAACAGCTTCAACCCCAGCCCCTGCCGGAACGGTTGAGTTTCGGCCCGAAACTGCCGGTCTTTTCCCTGGAAAAGTCGGTCCACTTTTATAAAGGGCTGCTGGGGCTCAGCGTCAAGAAGGAATCGCAGGACATAGTAACCTTCCACCAAGGGCTGGTGCTCGCCCCCGCTTCTTACGCCAAAAATTTCTCCGGCGAGTTCCGGACCATTCTCTACCTCGAGGTGACAGATATTCCTATCAGATTCAAAGCGGTCATGGAAAGCAACGTCCAGATTGTGACGAAACTTGAACATTGGGGACAGTCATCTCGCAGGTTTTTCAGGTGTCTCGATCCAGATGGTAACGTGATTGAGGTTTTTGAGAAGCAATAGGGCAATTTTTGGGGCTATTGTGCGAACAGTTTCTCAACGTCCTCACTCCATATTTTTCAGTCTGAAAAAGTCAAGCTCAGCGATATGCTTAAATTTGTCATATGTTGGCCCATGTAATTCACGCAGATATTTTGCAACTGCGTCATTGCCGAGCATACTTTTTAGATATGCCTGCATGGATGTCATGTCGATCATCGCGGTACCGTTTTGCTCCTTCAATGAGCCTATTTCCTTGGACAGGGCTAGACTTTCCTCCTCAAAATAAACGCCTATTTTTCGATCACTGCCGAAACTTATATTGAGATTAGATAGACTCTAAAGACTTTACTTTGGCGCAATTCTTCCAGTGTCCCTGTTGTTAACATTTTATTTGCACGATAACATTTGTCGTGTTAGTGTGCGTAAAAAACGTTAAAAGGGGTAGGTATGAAAAGCCTATTACTCGATTTTGAACGCCACCTGAAAGAAAATCTGGATATAACCGCTGCAACGAAAAAATGGGAAGGTGTTGACAGCCTCCCCTTCTTTCTGAGAGATTCCTACACATTTTATGAAGTTTCCCTGCTGAACACCCCCTGTCTGTTGATGGTTGCGCGCGACAATCACGAGCAGACTCCTGCAATCATTCGAAAACAAATGTTGCAGGTCCAAGCGAAATGGGTTGGTGAAGTCATCTACCTTTGTTCGTCGGTTTCTGCCTACAACCGCAAGCGTCTAATCGAGCAGAAAGTCCCCTTTGTGGTACCAGGCAATAGATCG
>JAJYBH010000001.1 GCA_021779135.1 Deltaproteobacteria bacterium | reverse complement strand
TTCTGGATATTGGTAACCTCCAGAAGGTCGACGCTCATCAACTCTTCCACCCCCTGAGTGGAGTAGAGATCGATCTTTGCGCCAGGCATTGCGGCGATCTTCTGGGATTCTGATGAAGATGTCTCGATGTCGTGTGATCCATCATGGAAAAAGCCGAGCGGGGTTCCGTCCTTGTAGAAGATCATGGCGGAGCGGTCTGCGGTGTAGATGCGCAGGCAGCCATTCATGTGGTCTTCCTTGATCTTCTCCAGCAAGAGCTTGATGTCGATCAACCTGAGTTCCTGGGCTTTGTAGAGTATCTCGCCCTGGAGCAGTGCGTGAATGCACATGGTCAGGTCTTTGGAGAGTTTGTAAACATTCATTGCGCCGCTGTTTGAGGTAACCATAAGTTCTGCCAAAGAGGAAAGCGCATCAAAGCCCGTCTGGCGGTGGCCATTTTGCTCTTCAAGAAGGACGCTGACCAGTTTACCCGCTTCGAATACGAGAATGATTGTTGCTGTTTGGAAGACAAAGCTGGCGTAGCCGGTAAAACCGCCGGAACTCAACTTGGTCATAACCTCCGGCAGCTTCAGCTTGGTGGCCGCCAGGTTTTCAAAAAGGGGGTTGCCTTTGGGAAGAAGGAACATCTGTGCCTCCTGATTCGGATGGGCTTCTCGACAGTCTTAAAAATGTTTACAAGCATTAAATCAATTCACGGACGATGTCAAAATAAATCATCTAATAAATAGTACGGAATTGCCTGTAATCACAGCACTTAATTTCACACCAGGGATACGGCAAATAGCGATCCTGGAGGTAAATGTTTGTTATATCGCGTAGCTGGAGTGTCCATAGGATAAAGGTGATCTGCAATAAACCTATCCAGAATGTAGTAATATCAAAAAAAGCAGCAGGTTAAGACGTGAGTCGGACCCTGCTGCCTTTTGATCTATACAAGCATTGTGCCATAATACTTGATTAGGGCGTCTGCGCATCCACCACGGCAATGGCGGCCATCTTGACGATGTCATCGACGCTGTCGCCACGCTGCAGGACATGCACCGGTTTGTTCATGCCCATCAGGATCGGGCCGATCGCCTCGGCGCCCCCCAGGTGATGCAGCAGCTTGTAGCAGATGTTGCCGGAGTTCAGGTCCGGGAAGATCAGGACGTTGGCATTGCTCTTGAGTTTGGAGAAGGTGAAGCCTTCCAGCAGTTCCGGGACTACGGCGGTATCGGCCTGCATCTCCCCTTCCACGATCAGGTCGGGGGCCCGCTCCTTGACGATCTCGACCGCGCGCTTGACCTTTTTGGTCTGGGGGTGGTTGACCGAGCCGAAGTTGGAGAAGGAGAGCATGGCGACCCGCGGTTCGATATCCAGCATGCGCACCTTCTCGGCGGCCAGGATGGCGGTCTCGGCCAGCTCCTCGGCGGTCGGGTCGATGGTGACGGTGGTGTCGGCCAGGAAGTAGACGTCATTTTTGAAGACCATCATGTAGAGGCCATGCACGCTGGAGAGCCCCTGCTGTTTGCCGACGACCTCCAGGGCCGGGCGGATGGTTTCGGGGTAGTGGGTGTCGATGCCCCCCAGGAGGGCGTCGGCATCGCCCATGCGCACCATCATGGAACCGAAGTGGGTCCGCGATTTGCGGCGCAGGATGCGGCCCGATTCGGAGAGGGTCAGGCCTTTGCGCTGGCGCAGGCTGTAGAGATCTTGGGCGTATTTCTCGGTCAGTTCCGATTGGGTGGGATCGATGATCGGCACGTCCAGCTCGATGTTGAGTTCGCTCATTGTTTGTTCGATCGCCTTTTTGTCGCCGATCAGGATCGGTTTGGCTATGCCCTCTTCCACCAGCTCCTTGGCGGCCCGCAGGATCTTTTCGTTATTACCCTCGGGAAAGACGATGGAGCGGGGGTCGCTCTTGGCCTTGTTGATGATCATGCGCATGATCTCTTTGGATTTGCCCTGGGTCGATTCAAGGTGTTCGATGTATTTGGCCATGTCTTCGATCGGCTGGCGGGCGACGCCGGTCTCCATGGCGGCCCGGGCGATGGCCGGGGCGACGTGCAGCAACACGCGCGGGTCGAAGGGCTTGGGGATGATGTAGTTGGGACCAAAGGCGAATTTAACGTTGCCGTAGGCCTTGCAGACTGAATCGGGGCATTCCTCGCGGGCCAGTTGTGCCAGGGCCTTGACGGCGGCCAGTTTCATCTCTTCGTTGATGCAGGTGGCACGGCAATCCAGCGCGCCGCGGAAGATGAAGGGGAAGCCGAGGACGTTGTTGACCTGGTTGGGGTAGTCGGAGCGGCCGGTGGCAATCATGACGTCTTTGCGTACGTCATAGGCGTCTTCCGGGGTGATCTCCGGGTCGGGGTTGGCCATGGCGAAGATGACCGGATTGGGGGCCATGCTGGCGACCATCTCTTTGGTGAAGGCGCCTTTAACTGAGAGGCCGAAGAGGACGTCGGCGCCGTTGGCGGCCTCTTCCAGGGTACGAAAGTGGGTGTCGGCGGCGAAGAGCTCCTTGTAGGGATTCATCCCTTCGACGCGCCCCTTGTAGATGACCCCCTTGGTGTCGCACATGATCATGTTATTGGGTTTGACCCCCAGGGCGATGGCCAGCTTGGCGCAGGAGTTGGCGGCCGCGCCGGCGCCGTTGACGACGATGCGGATGTCTTCGATCTTTTTGTCCACCAGGTACAGGGCGTTTAACAGGGCGGCGGAGGAGATGATGGCGGTGCCGTGCTGGTCGTCGTGGAAGACCGGGATGTTCATGGTCTTCTTGAGGGTCTCTTCGATGTAGAAGCATTCCGGGGCCTTGATGTCCTCCAGGTTGATGCCGCCGAAGGTCGGTTCCAAAAGCTGGCAGGCCTTGATGATCTCATCGGGGTCCTCGGTGTCGAGTTCGATGTCGAAGACGTCGATGTCGGCAAAGCGCTTGAAGAGGACGCCTTTGCCCTCCATGACCGGCTTGCCGGCCAGGGCGCCCAGGTTGCCAAGACCCAGGACGGCGGTGCCGTTGGAGACGACTGCGATCAGGTTGCCCTTGGCGGTGTACTTGTAGGCGTCTTCAGGATTCTGCTGGATCGCCAGGCAGGGCTCGGCTACGCCGGGGGAGTAGGCCAGCGAAAGGTCGGCGGCGGTCTGGCACGGTTTGGTCGAGATGACTTCTATTTTACCTTTGCGGCCCATCGAATGATATTCGAGTGCGTCCATTTTTTTGCTCATACTATGATTTCTCCTGTTTTTAATTCGGTAATGTAGGGGCGGCGCTTGCTCCGCCCAATCGGTGCGTCGATCAGGATGCGGCCTTTGTGCGCGGTCATTGGGCGCGGCAAGCAGCGCCCCTACGTGTTAAGGCTTATAGATCCTCAGCAGCGCCTGGGCCATCTCGGCCGGGCTGGCCGCCACGCTGATCCCGCATTCCTCAAGTACTCTGACCTTCTCGGCGGCGGTGCCCTTGCCGCCGGAGATGATGGCACCGGCATGCCCCATGCGCTTGCCGGGAGGGGCGGTGACCCCGGCGATGTAGGCGGCTACCGGCTTGGTCATGTGCTCCTTGACGAAGCGGGCGCCCTCTTCCTCGGAGGTGCCGCCGATCTCGCCGATCATGATGACGGCGTCGGTGTCGGGGTCGGCTTCGAACAGACGCAGGACGTCGAGGTGGTTGGTGCCGTTGACCGGGTCGCCGCCGATGCCGACGCAGGTCGATTGGCCCAGGCCGAGGCAGGTCAGCTGCCAGACGGCCTCGTAGGTCAGGGTGCCGGAGCGGGAGACGACGCCGACCCGGCCCGGTTTGTGGATGTAGCCCGGCATGATGCCGATCTTGCATTCACCGGGTGTGATGACGCCGGGGCAGTTGGGGCCGACCAGCCGGGTTTTCTTCCCTTTCATGTACTGCTTGACCTTGACCATGTCCAGGACCGGGATCCCTTCGGTGATGCAGCAGACCAACTCTATCCCGGCGTCGACGGCTTCCATGATCGAGTCGGCGGCAAAGGGGGGCGGTACGTAGATGACGGATGCGGTGGCGCCGGTCTTGGCGATGGCTTCATGGACGGTGTCGAAGACCGGAAAGCCGTCGACGGTAGTGCCCCCCTTGCCGGGGGTGACGCCGCCGACCATCTGGGTGCCGTAGTCGCGGGCCCCCTGGGCGTGGAAGAGACCGGTGGCGCCGGTGATGCCCTGGGTAATGACTTTGGTGTTCTTATTGATCAGGATGCTCATGGGGCCACCTCCTTCACTGCTGCTACGATTTTCTGGGCGGCGTCGGCCATGCCGTCGGCGGCGACGATGTTGAGGCCGCTTTCGGCGAGGATCTCTTTGCCGCGGGCAACGTTGGTGCCTTCCAGGCGGACGACCAGGGGGACGTCGAGGGAGACCTGCTTGGCGGCTTCGACGACGCCGGTGGCGATGATGTCGCATTTCATGATGCCGCCGAAGATGTTGACCAGGATGCCGCGTACATTCTTGTCGGAGAGTATGATCTTGAAGGCTTCGGTGACGCGCTCGATGGTGGCCCCTCCCCCGACGTCCAGGAAGTTGGCCGGGTCGCCGCCGTAGTGCTTGACGATGTCCATGGTGGCCATGGCCAGGCCGGCGCCGTTGACCAGGCAGCCGATGTTGCCGGTCAGCGAGATGTAGGAGAGCTCGTGCTGGGAGGCTTCGACTTCGTTGGGGTCTTCTTCGTCGTAGTCACGCATGTCGCTGAGTTTGGGGTGGCGGAAGACAGCGTTGTCGTCGAAACCGAATTTGGCGTCCAGGCAGATCAGGTTGTCTTCGGCGGTGATGACCAGCGGGTTGATCTCCAACATGGAGCAGTCGCAGGCGATGAAGGTTTTATAGAGGCCCTGCAGGACGGCGACGGCCTTGCCGACCAGTTTGCCCTCCAGACCGAGGCTGAAGGCGATCTTGCGGCACTGGAAGGCGGTCAGGCCGACCAGGGGATCGATGGTTTCGCTGAAGATCTTTTCGGGGGTTCTGGCGGCGACCTCCTCGATGTCCATGCCACCTTCAGTGGAAGCCATGATAGCGACCTTGGACGTACCGCGGTCGACGACCAGGGAGACGTACAGCTCACGGGCGATGTTGCAGCCGTTTTCGACCAGGACTCGGGTGACCAGTTTGCCTTCCGGGCCGGTCTGGTGGGTGCGCAGGGTCATGCCGAGCATCTCGCGGGAGATCATGCGGACTTCGTCGGCGGTGCGGGCCAGTTTGACCCCGCCCCCCTTGCCGCGGCCGCCGGCGTGGATCTGGGCCTTGACGACCCAGGGGCCTTCACCGAGGCGCTTGGCCCATTCGCGGGCGCCGGCGGAGTTGTAGCAGACGTGGCCGTCGGGAACCGGAACGCCGAATTCCCGCAGTATCGCCTTGGCTTGGTACTCGTGGATGTTCATGGAACTCTCCTTTGCTGCGGATGTATTTTGAAGCGTTGTCAGATTCGTATGATGCTGAATTTATAGAAAACAACCGGCCCCGAAAAAATCGGCATACCCGGATGGCAGGCAATCTAACGCATGACCACCGCCAGCACCTTGACCTCGTCGCCCCCTGATGAAAACAGGCGGTGTTTGAGGTTGGCATCGAAATAGACGCTGTCCCCTTCATTGAGGGCGATGCGCTGGTCATCAAGCAGCAATTCGGCACAACCTTTCAAGATAAATATGAATTCTTCGCCTTTGTGGCTGTAGGTGTCCGTGTTGGTGACCTTCTCGTTGAGTGTCAGCAGAAAGGGATCCATCTGCTTATTTTTTTTGCGAACTGAAAGGGATTCGTAAAAATAGCCCTGGCTGGTGCCGTCCTTGGACACAACCTTGGGAACTACGGTGCGCTCGGTGCTTCTGAGGACCTCGTAGGGGCTCTCTTCCTCAGTTTCGTTGAAAAAGTGACCTATTTTGACGTCAAAGAAATGTGCGATCTTGGAGAGGGTGGCGATGGGAGGTGAAACGTTATTGTTTTCGATCTGTGATATGAGCGCGGTAGAAAACCCCGTTTCATTGGCCACATCCTGCAGCTTCAGTTTTTTTGCCCGCCGGAGTTCCTTGATCTTGGCCCCGATATTGTAATCATATATCTTGGCCCCTGTTAATTCAGACATTATTGATCAAGCTCCCCGGTAAAGTTTGCAGGACTTTCACGCATCAGCGCGTGACAACCGTGTTTCATAATTACGAAATTTAGTACTGATAAAATAATTCATTTCGAATTAAAGTCAAATAAATTATTTAATTTTGGTAAAATATTTTATTGTAAGTAAAACGGATGGTGGCGGCAGGCGGGATTGCTAATGGCGGGTTACAGGCAAGAACGGGAACGGGCCGGTTACCCGGCCCGTTTTCTTCCCGCTTCAGCCTCACTCCGGAACCTCCGGATGAAAACTATTTGACCGCGATATTGATCTGTTTGGGTTTGGTTTCTTCCTTCTTGGGCAGCGTAACGGTCAGCACCCCTCTTTCGCAGGCGGCAGCGACATTTTCCTGATCCACCGTTGTCGGCAGGCTGAAGCTGCGCTGGAACGTGCCAAAGTAGCGCTCGATACGATGATAGTTCTCCTTCTTAACCTCGTCGTCATGCCTGCGCTCACCCCTGATGGTCAAGGTGTTATCCTCGATCCGAACGTCGATATCCTTCTGGTCTACATCAGGAACCTCCGCCTTTATCACGATGGAATCTGCTGTTTCGAAGATATCGACGGCCGGCTGCCAGATTCCGTCCCTCATATCCTCTCCTGAAACATCATGATTCCAGGATACGTTCAGGAGTTTGTTCATCTGTTCCTGCATGGATCGCAACTCTCTCAGCGGGTTGTATTTTACCAGTGCCATGGCCATCTCCTCCCGGGTTCGTTATAACGGCTCCGTGACCTTTCCTATATCTTTAATAGTAATGCCAAATCCAGGAATGTCAAGGGACGGCAATCACTCGTTTCCCGTCAGCACCGGCTGTTTCTGCAGCCGTTTGTAATAAAAGTTCTGACCGTACAGCACTGCGACCGGATTGTGACCGGTGACGCGGTCCTTGACGACCAGGGTCGTGACCGGAGCCTTGGAATGCTTGTTGAATAGCATGTCATGCCCGACGCACAGGCCAACGATGATGTTCATATCGGTTTCCAGCCGGTTGCAGATCTCGGCCTGGGCGATGGGATTGCAGGCCGGCTCGAAGGTGCCGGGCCGGACCTTGTCGCGTTCTTCCAGCCCGAGTTCCAGCTTGTCGATACTGCCCGCCTTGCAGCAGACGCTCAGCGGTTCGAAACCCTGGGCCCGCAGGATGGCCGCCAGGCGTTCGGACTCGTCCAGCAGGCCGATACAGGTGGCCAAGCCGATTTTCCGGTAACCCATCAGCCTGGCAAAGGCGATCGTGTCCTCCACCCGCGTCCAGCGGGCATTGATGGCATCGCTGCCCGGCACCGGCTGGTAACAGAGCCCCTCAACCCGGGCCGCAACAAAGGCGATGCGGGCATCCTCACTGTCGCCGCGGTATTCTTTGAAACTGCTCTCGACGACGTCGGCGTAGTTTTTCGACGGGCAGTTGCCCGGCCTGGGCGGCGCCGTCAGCGGGTCGCCGCTCCAGCAGTTTGTAGTGCCGCAATTTTGCCAGACCAGACTGCATCTGGAACACGAAACCGGTGCTTGATCAGACATGTTTGCCTCCCGTGAAAGGATTGAAAAAGGTGATACTACATGAACGAGTTTCGGCTGTGACAGGCTGTTGACACGACAAGACCGGCATGCCGCCGCCAGTGGCGGCGTCCGGGCCGATGTCAGTCCCTGGTCAGGACCCGGATCAGAACGTCCACCTCGTCCGCGATCTCGGCATACCCATCGGAAAGCGTGGCGAAAAAGGCGGGGATGTCCTTTTCCAGCGGCCTGTTTGAAAGCTGGTTGAGCACGCGCCAGGCGTTCTCTTCGGACCGGGTCGCCTGGATGGCCAGTTCACCTATCTCCCCGTTGCTGGCGTCATGATTCAGACAGAAAAAATCCGAGAGGCTGACGATAGCCGTCAGAATGGGATCCAGGATGGCCAGCTCCGAGGTGTGATGGTACGAGATGATGTCGCAATAGTCGGGGGGGAAATTCCAGCGCTGTGCCAGACAGAGGCCGACTTCGCTGTGGGTGGTGCCGAAAAACTCCTGCTCGGCCTCGTAGGTCCGATAGCGGGTGCCGTTGACGCCGGCCAGCATCTCGCCGTACTCCTTGCGCAGGTAATGCCCCAGGAAGACCTTGCCGATGTCGTGGACGATCCCGGCCAGATAGGCCTTCTCCGAGTCACGGTAGCCGACCTTGCCGGCGACAAGGCGGGAGACCGCACCGACATTGAACGAGTGCAGCCAGAACACCTTGATGTCAAACGGCTGCTCCAGGTTCTTGAACGCGTCTACAAAATACCTGGTCAGGATCAATTCGCGAATGGCCTGGAAGCCGATATGCAGCAGTGCGCGCTTAACGGAGGTGATCTCGGTGGCGACCCGAAAGAGCGGCGAATTGACCACCCAGAGCACCCGGGCAGCCAGCACCTGATCGGACAGGATCAGGTCGGCGATCTTGTCAGGGTCCGCGTCGGGATTGTCCAGCAGGGAAATCACCTGCGAAACGATGCCCGGAATACCCGGCAGGTCGCTAACCCCCTTCATCAGCTTGCGGGCGTTGATCGTCAATGTTACCTTGTCCACGTTCAATCCTTTCACACAGCGTGTCACTATATTAGCAGTATCATTACGGCAAGAATAAAAGAGCCACCTACCGTGACACGTTACAATAGTTCAATTAATCGGCTGGTTCCAGCAGAGTGATAAATTCATCTTCCGTCAGCACCGTCACACCCAGTTCACGCGCCTTGTTCAGCTTGCTGCCGGCATCCTCGCCCGCCACGACGTAGGAAGTCTTCCTCGATACCGAGCCGACCGCGTTGCCGCCTTCATCCTCGACCATCTGGCGGGCCTCGTCGCGGGTGAAACGGGTTAAGGCGCCGGTAAAGACAAAACTCTTTCCGGAGAAACGGCCGCCGACCTTCTTTTTCTCCTCGGTGGGAGTAACGCCGGCCGCCAGCATGCGCTGGATAACGTCGATGTTCGCCTGGTTGTCAAAAAAGGAGCGGATGCTCTGGGCCACGGTAGCGCCGATGTCGCGGATGCTGACAAGCTCTTCGAATGTGGCTTTTTCCAGATTCTCCAGGCTGCCGAAAGCCTGGGCCAGCGCCTTGGCGGTCCGCTCTCCCACATGGCGGATGCCGAGGGCAAAGATCAGACGCCCCAGCTCCCGCTGTTTGCTGGCTTCAATCGCACCGAGCAGGTTTGAGGCCAGCTTGTCGCCCATGCGCTCGAACCGCATGAAATCGTCACGTGTCAGGTAGTAAAGGTCAGCGACACTCTGCACCAGCCCCAGGCTGAGAAGCTGCTCGACGAATTTATCGCCCAGACCGTCGATATCCATTGCATTGCGTGAGGCAAAGTGTGCGATGGACTCGCGAATCTGTGGCGGGCAGGCCAGCCCCATGCAACGCACCGCCACCTCGTCGGCGATCCGTGTGGCCGCTGAACCGCACTCCGGGCATTTTTCCGGGGGAAAGGCGACCTGTTCAGCTCCCGTGCGTTTTTCCGGCAGCACCCGGACCACGGCCGGGATGACGTCACCGGCCCGCTCGACCACCACGGTATCGCCGATGCGAATATCCTTGAGAGCGATCTCGTCCCAGTTGTGCAAGGTGGCGCGTGATACGGTCACCCCGGAGATCTCCACCGGCCGGAGCTGGGCCACCGGCGTAATCACTCCGGTCCGGCCGACTGACAGCAGGATATCTTCGAGCACGGTCACCGCCTGACGCGGCGGAAACTTGCAGGCTACCGCCCAGCGGGGAGAACGGCTCTTCTCGCCCAGCTCCCCCTGCAGGGCGAAGGAATCCACCTTGATCACTGTGCCGTCGATCTCGTAGGGGAGCGACTCCCGCTGCTGTTGCATCTCATCGTAGTACGCCACGGCCGCTTCGATGCCAACAGCCGGGCGCACCAGCGGATTGACCGGCAGCCCCCACCCGGCTAAGGCCGCGAAGAATTCCTGCTGTGACAGGAAATCAGCACCTTCGGCAACTCCGGGGGCATAACAGTACAGCGAAAGGGGGCGCCGGGCGGTAATACGCGGATCAAGCTGGCGGAGCGACCCGGCCGCGGCATTTCGGGGATTGGCGAAGGGCGCCTCGCCGTTTTCTTCCTTTTCCGCGTTGATCTTCTGAAAGGCATCCAGTGACAGAAAAACCTCTCCACGGACCTCAAGCAAACCCGGGACCGACTCTCCCGAAAGACGCAGGGGAAGCGAGCGGATGGTGCGGATGTTTTCCGTTACGTCCTCTCCGGTGACTCCGTCACCGCGGGTCGAGGCAACCGTCAGCAGGCCGTCCTCATAGACCAGTTCTACCGCCAGGCCATCCATCTTCGGTTCGCAGATATAGGATATTGCTTCATCCTGGGGCAGGCCGAGGACTTTTTTCACCCGCAGGTCAAACTCCCTGATTTCTTCGGCATTGGTGGCATTTTCCAGGGACAGCAGGGGCAGCCGGTGTGTCACGGGGGTAAATTTTTCGAGTGCAGCGCCACCAACCCTCTGGGTCGGTGAATCGGGAGTGACCAAGTCTGGGTACTGCTCCTCCAGGCGCTGCAGTTCGCGGAAAAGGGCATCATATTCGGCATCGGTGATCGCCGGGGTATCAAGCACATAGTACAGTCGATTGTGATGTTCAAGCTGGCGGCGAAGTTCGTCTACCCTTGTTCTGGGACCATCTTCAGGGCTGGCGACATCGAGAAGCGATAACTGCATTGGTTTCCTCACGGGATTGGTTGACTTCACGGCAGGGTACAGTATTATGCTCCTAAATTCAATAATCCCGTCGCCCCGGAACAGGCATGGAACAGACACACCTGGACGATCTCAACCGCTGGTTCGAGAAGTACATCCAGACCTATAACGACATAGATGAGGACGGCTTCAGAAACATCCAGCTCAAGGTCGAGCATACCCGCAAGGTGTGCGAGATTACGGCGCTTCTGGCCGCGGGAGAAGGCCTGACGGCGGGAGAGGCCCGGATCGCCGCGGCGGTGGCGTTGCTGCACGATGTCGGCCGCTTCCCCCAGTTCCGGCGCTGGCGCACGTTTCGCGACAGCGACTCCGACAATCATGCCCGCCTGGGAATCGAGGTCATTCGAGAACAGGGCCTCCTGGATCGGTTCCCGGAGACAGAACGCCTGATCATCGAAGAGGCGGTCCGCTTCCACAACCTGCTGGCCCTGCCGCTCCGTTTCAAGTCGCCGACATCACTGTATATCCGCCTGATCCGCGATGCCGACAAACTGGATATCTGGCGGGTTTTTCTGGATTGCTTCCGTCAACCGGAGGAGCTGCGCCCCTCGGCGGTGACCCTTGGTTTCCCTGACCTCCCCGAGGTGACGCCAGCCTGCGTCAATGCGCTGGCCGCCGGCCGGGTCATCCGCCTGGAGGACATCCGGGTGTTGAACGATTTCAAGCTGTTGCAGATATCCTGGGTGTATGACCTGAACTTCCGCTCTTCCTACCGCTTGTTGCAGCAGCGCGGCCATATCGCGGCGCTGGCCGCGACCATTCCGCTCGACGAGTCCGTTGCGCAGGCCGTGGCGCTGGCGGTTGCAACGATCGACAGGCATGCGCGCAGGCCATCGGCAACCAGGCCCCCTACTAACATGACGGACAAGAAGGAGAATACATGACATCCCGCAATCACCTGCTCACACCGGACAAACTCCGCTGGACCTGCGATCCCGCACTGTTCAAATTCGAGACGACCGAAGAGCTGCCCGATCTGGATTATGCCATCGGCCAGCAGCGGGCGCTGCGCTCGATCGAATTCGGCCTGGGTATGGAAGAAACCGGTTTCAACCTGTTTATCTCGGGCGAGACCGGCACCAGCCGCACCTCTACCATCCGCAATATCCTCAAAAAAAGGGCCAAGGAAGAACCGCAGCCCAGCGACTGGGTCTACGTCAATAATTTCAAGGACAGCGACTCCGCTGTTTCCCTGGCACTGCCGGCGGGAAAAGGAAGTGAGCTGGCGGCAGATATGAAGGTGCTTGTGGATGCCTTCAAAACTGACATCCCCAAGGCGTTGGAAAGCCCGGAATATGAGGCCAGACGGGCGGAAATTCTTGAAGAATACCAGAAAAACAACAACGACCTGTTCCAGACATTGGAAAAGGAAGCGGCCAAACACGGCTTTGCCCTGCAGCGGACGGTTTCCGGTTTGGTGATCGTGCCACAGAAACAGGGGCGCAACTACACCCAGGAAGAGTACGAAGCGCTGACCGATAAGAAACGCCAGAAGCTCGATGATACCGGGAAAAAGCTGACCGAAAAACTTAACGAGGTACTGCGGCGGGTCAGGGACAACGAAAAGTTGACCAAAGATGCCCTGGCGCAGGCCGACCGTGATCTGGGAATGTCCTGCCTGGGCCATCGACTGGGGCCGCTCAAGGAAAAATATGCCGGCCTTGAAAAGGTGCAGGCCTATCTCGATGCGGTGCAGGAAGATATCATCAACAATCTTGAGGACTTCAAACCCCAGTCCAACCAGCCCCAGATCCCAGGGATCAAGATGACGCGGCAGGAACCGACCTTTGAGCGCTACGAGGTCAATGTACTGGTAGACAACAAGGACACCGTGGGCGCTCCGGTGGTGTTCGAGTCAAATCCGACCTACAATAATCTCTTCGGCCGCATCGAACATGTCATGCAGTACGGCGGCGTCGCGGTGACCGACTTCACCATGATCCGCTCCGGTGCCCTGCACCGCGCCAACGGCGGTTATCTGGTCATTGACGCCCGCGAGGTGCTGATCAATCCCTTTGTGTGGGATGCGCTCAAGCGCTGCATCCGCACCGGCGACATCCGTATCGAGGACGTGCTGGAACAGTACCGCTTCATGACCATGGTCACCCTCAAACCCGAGGCGATTGCCATGCAGACAAAGATCATCATGATCGGTACCCCCTGGATCTACTATCTGCTGTTTTACATGGACCCGGACTACCGCAAGTTTTTCAAGGTCAAGGCCGATTTCGACAGCCGCCTGACCCGCACACCCGAGATCATGCAGGATTATGCCCTGTTCGTGGCCACGCACTGCCGCTGTGAAAAACTGCTGCACTTTGACCGTACGGGTGTGGCCCGCCTGCTGGAATACACCTCCCGCATGGTAGAGGACCAGCACAAGATCTCCTCCCAGTTCATGGAGATTTCCGACTTTATCCGTGAAATCAGCTTCTGGGCCCGCAAGGACGGACACACCGTCGTCACCGGAGCCGATGTACTGCGGGCTGCCGAAGAAAAGGTGTACCGGGTCAATCGCATCGAAGAACGCATGCACGAGCTCTACGAAGACGGCTCGCTCTTGGTGGATACCGACGATGTGGTGGTTGGCCAGATCAATGGCCTGTCGGTGATCGGCCTGGGAGACCACACCTTTGGCCGTCCCTCCCGCATCACGGCACGGGTCTACACCGGTCAGGCCGGCATGGTCAACATCGAGCGCGAGGTCAAGCTCTCCGGCCCGATTCACGACAAGGGGGTCATGATCCTGACCGGCTATCTGGGCGGTACATTCGCCGTGCAGCGCCCCTTGTCACTCTCGGCTTCCATCTGTTTTGAACAATCCTACGACGGCATCGAGGGTGACAGTGCCTCATCCACCGAGCTGTATGCCCTGCTGTCGGCCCTCGCCGGTATTCCGATCAAACAGGGCATCGCCGTCACCGGCAGCGTCAACCAGCGTGGCATGATCCAACCGATCGGCGGCGTCAACTTCAAGATCGAAGGTTTTTTTGCGATCTGCAAATCACAGGGGCTGACGGGTCAACAGGGGGTCTTGATCCCCAAGACCAATGAACGCCACCTGATGCTGAACGACGAGGTTATCGAGGCTGTTGCAAACGGCCGCTTCCATATCTGGAGCGTGGAAACCATTGAACAGGGCATAGAGATCCTGACCGGCATGAAAGCCGGCAAGCGGAACAAACAGGGGACATTCCCCCAAAAGACTATTTTTCATTTGGTGGACAAGCGCCTGACTGAAATGGCGGAGCGGATGAAGGAACAGGAAGGCAGGCGCACAAAGAAACCACGAAAAGCAGCCGGCAGCGTTTTAAAAAACAGCCCGGAGAGGCCAGACACCTGGGAATAGGATGGAGAGATTCGCTTTCTGTCAGTGTAACGGAGATCGACAATCAGTACAAAACGCTGCGGCCACACTGTGACCCGCTGCTGAAGGCCTGAGAGTCCGGCAAGGGGATAATGAGTTGAAACCTCTGTTCGGTTTTCTGGACGAGTATGTGATCAAGCATTTCAGAGATGAGGAACGTATACAGACGTAGCCCGGGCAGCGCGACCATTCGGCCCATTAACCAGGGCACAATTCGTTTGTCGCCCATCTGACCGATCTAAAGGGGGAGATCAACGGGGAAGGGGTCGCGCTTCATCATGTCGTCGAAACCAACCTTGTTTGTTGCAATGGTTGATACACCACATATCCACGGTGGATGTGAAGCAGGGTAAATTTCTGAGGAGCACTGCCGTGCATGCATGAAAAACGTCCGCCCCCTTCCCATCCATGATAAGAAGGGAAAGGGGGTGATAAGGGATCAGACTGAATTACTGACAGTCATCACTCCACAGACAGGTGTGCTGACCACAGGTTGCAGCCTTGCCGGTGTCAAAACAGACCTCATTGCCTTCCGCCTGCTGGATGGCACGTATCAGATCCGCCTTCTTCATCTTTCCCGCCTTGATGTTATGTTGTTTTGCAATTTCTCTGATTTCATCCAGCTTCATGTCGTCATCTCTCCATGGTACGTGATTTGTTATCCAGCATGACGAATACTATAGCGCAATAATTGACAATTTCCAATACGATGCTATTTTTTTTTAAAAAAAAGCGGGCCCAGAGAGGCCCGCTTCGAGATGCAGAGGTATCCGAAAGGGTCTACACGCTGATTCCGGTAATGCGCAGCAGTGCCTCGCGATACTTTGCGGCGGTCTTCTCGACAATTTCTGACGGCAGCGGCGGAGCCGGCGCGCTCTTGCCCCAATCAAGGGTCTCCAGATAATCGCGCAGAAACTGTTTGTCGAAGCTGGGCTGCGGTCCGCCGGGCTGATACTGGTCCTGGGGCCAGAAACGGCTGGAATCCGGGGTCATGCACTCATCGATGATGATCAGCTTCCCTTCAAACACGCCGAACTCGAACTTGGTATCAGCAATGATGATCCCTTTTTCGGCGGCCAGGTCACGGGCGCGGCTGTAAATCCTGAGTGTATATTCGCGGGCCTGTTCGGCCAACTCGCGACCACAGACTTCGGCCATCTCATCGAAGGAAATATTCTCATCGTGAGTGCCCAAATCGGCCTTGGTAGAGGGGGTGAAGATCGGTTCGGGAAGGCGTTCGGACTCTTTCAGCCCCGCCGGCAACTTGATGCCGCAGATGGAGCCGGTGGCCTTGTAATCCTTCCAGCCCGAGCCGGAGACGTATCCACGCACGATACACTCCGCAGCCAGTGGTTTGGCTTTTTTTACCCACATCGAGCGGCCCCTCAGCACGTCTGCATAGGGCTGGCAGACAGCAGGGTAATCGGCCACATCGGTTGAGATAATGTGATTGGGCACAATATCGGCCATCTGGCGAAACCAGAAGGTCGAGATCTGAGTCAGAACGAAACCTTTGTCCGGAATCGGCTCGTTCATGATGACGTCAAAGGCGGATATGCGGTCGGAGGTGACCAGCAGCAGCGTGTCGCCCAGGTCATAAATGTCCCGGACCTTGCCGCGGGTGATCAGGTTAAGTCCGGGAAAATCAGTTTGCATGACGAGTTGAGACATGGACGTCCTCCTATTTATCGGCGGCGACTAGCGCCTGATTAATCTCGATATTGGCCTTGGCCCTGAGATCCTTGATCCATTTGTCCAGGGCCTCTTCCTGTTTCTTGGGCAGCAACTTCTTTTTCAGGTCGGCCTTGACCTTTTCAAAATCAGCCTTGGGCGCCTCAATACGTTGCTTGAGGCGAACGGCATACCAGCGGTTGCCGACCTTGAAGGGGGTGTCGACCGCCGGCGCCGCGGGGGTCAGTTTGAAGGCCGCCTCCATCAGTTCGGGGGCATTGCCGATAGTCGGTATTTCACCCTTTGCCGAGTAGCCGAAGCTGCCCGTGGACTGAGTCTTGAGGCTGGCCTTGGCTACAAATTGCTTGGCGGCAGCTTCGGCTTTCTGCTTGGCAACTTCCACGGCCTTGGCTGCCTTGGCCCTGGTCTCTACAGCGCCCTTTATCTCCGCCAAAGGTGGCACAACCGCGTCCTTACGTTCCTTCACCTTGAGGATGTAGATGCCCTTGGGGGTCTCCACCGGCCCGCCCAGTTCCCCCTGTTTCAGTTCGAAGGCCTTTTTGAGAACAGCGGCCTCACCGGCCAGGACAGCGACAGGTGCGTTGGCGGTAAACAGGGGGGTTTCCTGAATTTTGAGGCCAAGCTGACCGGCAACCAGGCCCAGGTCTCCGGACTTGATGTTCTTGTAGAGGGTGTCGGCAGCCTGCTCAAACGATTGCTTGGCCGCTTTCTGGCGGAGGGCATCATCCTTTACCCGCTCCCTGACCTCCTTAAGCGGTTGAATGCCATCCTTGCCCTGGTATTTGTCTATGTTTTTCTGATAGTAGGTCTGGATCTCTTCATCGGTGACCGTCAACTTGGCAGCCAGCAGAGCCGGGTCCAGCAAGACATAGGAAAGGGCCACCTTCTCAGGGGTCTTGAATTCGGCCTGGTTCTTCTGGAGGTACTCGTTCAATTCGGCATCGGTCAGCTTGACTTCGTTGATCACATCGGATGGCGCATAGGATGCGTACTCCAGTTCAATCCTGTCATTTTCTTTCCGGAACTGGGCCAGGGCATCTTCGTCACTGACGGTTGCCTTATCCTTGATCACCTGGCGAGCCTTTTTCAGGATCAGCTCTTCCCTTTGCCCCTCCTCAAAATCACTGGCGGTCATACGATTGCTCTTGAGGAGCTGCTGGTAGAGATCAAAGCTGAAGGCGCCGTCCTTCTGGAAGGTGGGCATCGCGGCAATGGCGGCAGCGACATCTTCCTTGGTCACCTTGATGCCCATGGACTTGGCTTCCTTCAAGATCAGACGATTATCGATCAAGGTATCCAGGGCCAGCTTTTTCAATCCGAGTATTTTTTCCATCTCGGCGGAGAGGGACTGCCCGTAGATCTGCTGGTACACGTTGCGCAGGCGTTGATAGGAGCTCTGATACTCATCCAGGGAGATTTTTTTGCCGTCAACTTTGGCCGCGTAACTCCTGCCGCCACCCATGCCGCTCCTGCCCTCGCCCCATACCAGGAACATGGTGCCGATAAACGACAGCACGATTATGACGAAGACGAACTTGATGATAATCGAGTTTTTTTTCTTGCGCATGATATCTAGCATGGACTAAAGCTCCTTGATATGTTTGTCCTTCGTGCAAAACGCCGCTGTATGCGGCGCGAAGGGCAGAATAGTACTATACGTTACCATTGAATGCAAGCGCTTGTTTCTGGCGTGGTCAAGACACCCACGCTGTCGGCGCAGCCGTCGAGAGCATGTTTACTTTGTCCCGCAAGCTGTGCTACCGTCAGCAGCGGAATTATCCTGTCGCACCCATGAGGAATGGTAATGAAACTCAGTTTTTCCCGTGCAAACGAATCGATTGACCAGCTTATAGGTCAGCTCATCGAGACCGCTGGTGACATCCACCAGCCCCAGATCATCCGCGAGATGCTCCTGTCCGCGCTGAAAATCGGACAGGACGTCGATTACCTGGCCGACCTGAAGCTGATTAACCGTACCCTGCGTGAGATGCGTTATACCACCCAGGTGTTCGCACCGTATCGAGACCGCAAGAAGGTTACTATCTTCGGCTCCGCCCGCACCGGATCGCAGGACGAGATGTACCTGAAATGTATGCGCTTCAGCCGCATGCTGGCAGACAAGGGCTACATGATCATCACCGGCGGCGGCCCCGGAATCATGCAGGCCGGCAACGAAGGCGCCGGCAGCGAGAATTCATTTGCCGTAAACATACGCCTGCCCTTCGAGCAGAAACCCAACCGGATCATGTACCGCAACCCGCGGTTGATAACCTACAAATACTTCTTCAACCGCAAGGTGGCCTTTGTCAAGGAGGCCGACGCCATGGCGGTTTTTCCGGGAGGGTTCGGCACCCTGGACGAAGCCATGGAGGTCTTTACCCTGATCCAGACCGGCAAGACCTCACCGAAGCCGCTGATACTGGTGGATGATGATGAAGGCTACTGGGAGCGTTTCTTCGACTTCGTCAAGGAGAGCCTGCTCGTGAAAGGGTTCATCTCGGGAGAGGACTTTTCCCTGTTCACCATCACCAAGGATGAGCAGGAGGCCATCAAGGTGATAGATTTATTCTACCGCGTCTACAACTCACTGCGCTTCATAGAAAATCGGCTTGTCATACGCCTGAACAAACAGCTTTCCCCGGAACAGATTGCCACCCTGGAGGACGAGTTCTCCGAGATGATCGGCAAAGGTGATTCCATCCACTGTTGCGGCATGTTCCCCGAGGAACAAGACGAGCCAGACCTTGCGGCGCTTCCGCGCATCTCGTTTCTCTTCGACCACCATCACTATGGGCTCCTGATGGCCTTCATCAACCGCATAAACACCTTTTAACAACCACCCATGGCGGCTTGGGACCCCCCTCATCCATTGACAAGGTAGCCGCCTTACCTGTATAGTCCCTCTATCTCAGCTATCCTGGAATGCCATGCAGGACCTTAAACACCTATCCAGACAAAAACGGAGTCTCGGTTTCAGTTTTTTCAGCTTTGGCCGCAGCAACAGGAAGATACCGCGCTCCGGTGAACGCCTTTCTCCGCGACTTTGCCTCCCGACGGGTAAACAGCGTGAGCAGCTCAAGCGTCTCCTTGTCTGTGTGGCCATCGTACTGGCGCTGATTCCGCTTTCCCTGTACGTTTACCAGAAACTTTCCACAATTGGCGGGGAGGTTCGGTCATGGGTGGCGCGGTCCGTTCCGGCCAACAAACCGGGGGAGATACCCGGAAAACCTCCTGCCAGCAGTTTTGTGACAGCCAGCTCGCTGCTCGAAGATGCCAGCGGGCCACCCGATCAGATGACTGCCCGAACAGTGGAGGGCGAGCTCCTTCATTTTACCATCCACGGTAACCTGCAAAAGCGCGTCCACGACTTTATGGCTAAGAACCAGGTACCCTATGGGGTCTTCGTGGCAATAGAGCCGGCCACGGGACGCATCCTGGGTATGACGGCTCACTCTTCCGTTGATCCTGAATGGTCAAAAAACGCCTATTTCAACCTCTACCCGATGGCATCACTCTTCAAAATCATCACCGCTTCGGCCGCCCTCGAGAGCAGAAAAATCACGCCTGAGACGGTAATCGAGTTTCGCGGCAATGCCACCTCGGAGAACCCTCGTTACTGGGATGCCAGCCCAAGAGGGAGAAACAACCGCACCGATGTAAGCTATGCCATGGGCAAGTCCATGAACCCGGTATATGGCCGACTGGCGTGTGATATCGCCGGCAAGGCATCGGTGATGGAGTGCGTCAACAGATTCGGATTCAACCAGGCCTTGCTGCCCGGCACACCCGCCAAGGAGAGCACGGCCTCCGAACCGCAAGACAATCATGGCCTGATGTTGATGGGAGCGGGGCTTGACCATGACGTAAAGATTTCACCCCTGCACGCGGCAGTCATGATGGCGGCTATTGCCAATGGCGGCAGAATGATGGCCCCTGGCTTGACCGAGAAGATTACCGACAAACGGGGTACGAGCAAGGATATATTCGTACCCCGTGAAATTCGCACCCTGGTAGCACCAACAACGGCCGCGTCACTGACCCGGATGCTATCCAGCACCGTCACCACCGGGACATCCCGGCGCGCCTTTCACGACCGTCGGGGGCGGGCTCGAATCGATGTAGATATCGCTGCCAAGACCGGCTCCATATCCGGCAGTGACCCGCGGGGACACTATTCCTGGTTTGCCGCCTTCGCGCCGACACACAATCCTCGCATTGCTCTGGTAGTACTGGTCATCAATCAGGACAAATGGAAGATCAAGTCAGCTCAGGTGGGAGAACAGGCGTTGGAGGAGTTTTTCAGTAATTGACCGGCCGGTGGCTAGATAACCTATGTGATGATCACAAGGGTTCATGAGGCATTTCATACTTTCGGAGGTACAAGGCCCCCTCGGCCATCTCACCATAGGTGAATTGCTCCATCCAGTCCCCCAGGGAGAGGATAGTAAAGGGTGAAACGTCTAGCTTCTCACAGAAAGCAAGATGAAAATGCCCGGTAACCAGCCCGTTACATCCCTGCCCCCGGACGGTGCGCGCAAATGCGCGGATAATGTCGGGATAGTTCCAGCGCTGGCGTTTGGCGTGATAACCGGCACGGCTGGCCCTTTGCAACCAGTCCCTGACGCGCAGTGCAATCAATGGTGGAATGAAGTCGGTTATGGCAGCAGCCAGGCGATTATGCAGGAGCAAACGCAATAGGCGGTAACCCCGGTCCTGGTGGTTGATCTGGTCACCATGGCAAAGAAAAAGCCGCTGCCCCTGCACGGTGATGACCGCCGGACCGGTGTGTATCTCCGCCCCGAGCCTCTGTCGGAAAATGGCCCCCAGATGGAAATCGTGGTTGCCCTCGAAATAAACAATGCGGCAGCCGCTACGCACCAATGATTGAAGTGCATCCAGCATTTCATCAAATTGACGGAAGGGGTTCGAGGGAAAACCGAGCCAGAAGTCGAACAGGTCACCCATGATAAAAAGGGACTCCGTATTCCCCTCCAGTTCGCGGAAAAATCGCAGCAAGAGTCGGTAATTCAGCTCGTCTGGAGACACCAGGTGGGCATCGGCAAGAAATATCGTACGCATGCGGGGATTGTGCTGTCACTCCCCAAGGATGTCAATAGAGAAGAGAGGTATGCCGACATGGGCATTGTGCATAATGTGGAAATAGTTTGGAATGATCTGATGGATGCCTTTACCAGCGGTACCGGTGATCGTATATATTTTCTGGACCGCTTTACCGGGGAAATTTTCTTTGTCCCCTCCGCCCTGGAAGACGACGATTTCTGGCGACAGGTGGAGACCAACCAGGAACGTTTTCTGGAAATTCCCCGTTTCGATTACAGTAATGAACGGAAGATTATGTCTGGATTCGTCGATTCAGTGAAAAACACCGAGCTGAAATCCCTCTTGAGCGGTGCACTAACCGGAAGAAAGCCCTACGGGAATATCAATGAGATTCTGGATTTCTTTCCAGAGGAGCATGAAGAGTTGCTGGAGATGAAGGATGCCTTCGTCACAAACCGGGTAAAGAGCTGGCTTGAGGAGCACAACTTGTTCACCGTCGAGACGGATGGCATGTTCTCTTCGCGTGCCTGAGGTTGGTATGCCGCACACGAACCATGAAGCCCACTCCCACCGCAATGACTACGGCAAGCTGATTGCCGGGATTCTGCTGCTCTGCCTGCTGGCTGCCGCGGGCTATGCCCTGCAACACACCATCTCATGTTTTCTGCTTTCCTGGATCATCGCCTATCTGCTGGACCCGCTGGTGGTGAAGATTGAAGCCCGTAAAATAAAACGCACCTATGCCTTGGCATTGCTGTACATTGTCCTTGGTATCCTGACCATTTTCTTCCTGACCTTCATGGTACCCAAGCTCACCATGAGCTGGGATTCCTTTCTCCGCGACCTTCCCCAGTATATCCAGAAGATCAAGCAGATGGCCATGGAATGGAAGGCCCGCATCCCCGATCGCTACGGTTCGGAAGAGATTCAGTGGATGCTGGACAAAACCTCCGCCAATGTCGACACAGCGGCAGAAAAAACCGGCGCTTGGGCTTACTCCTTTGCCGGGCGTATGTTCTTCAACCTTTTCAACGTCGTGCTTTCGCCCATATTGGTCTTCTTCATGCTGTACTACAAACAGACTATTATAACGACGCTTGCCTCCTGGATACCGGAGCACAATCGCTCGATTGTTCTCGGCATCGGGAGGGAAGTAAACAGCAGCATCGGCGGGTATCTGCGCGGCCAGGTGATCGTCTCGATCATCGTGGCGCTACTTGCTTCGCTGGCGCTTTACAGCATGAGCATCCCCCATCCGTTCCTGTGCGGTATATTTGCCGGCGCGGCATCGATCCTGCCCTTCATCGGTGTGATCATCGCCATCTTGCCGGCCCTGTTTTTTGCATGGTTCAAGTATCAGGAGATGACTATTCTGCTAAAGGTCGTCATCGCCTTCCTGGTGATCTACTTCTTGGAAGGATACATTGTTAAACCGCTGGTCTTCAAAAAATCAATGAACCTCAACCCGCTGGTGACCATCATCATGGTCATGGCTCTGGGGGAACTACTCGGTTTCTGGGGCATTCTGCTGGCGCTGCCCATCGCCGCTGCTGCAAAGATCACCTGGGGACACATCCTCGCGGGTGATTTCAGACGCTAAGAACTCGCATCACGTTAAAGGAATAACGACATTGAGTCCGGAACAACCTTTCCATACCAGCGAATCACCCGGTGAAATATCTTTCGGTGTCCGCGGCCTGCATTGCGCATCCTGTGTAAACTCGCTTGAAAAGAAACTGTTGGAACAGCCCGCCATAACCACCGCCATCATCAACCTGGCCACTGAAACCGGCTTCGTCCGCTTCGATCCCCAGTGCCTGACACCCTCCAATATTTTCGGACTCGTCCATGCTGCCGGTTATACACCCGTGGAACTGCAAGTGGCCGACACCGCCGCGGACGACGACCTGCGCATCCAGCGCAACTGGATGATCTTCGCACTATGCGCCTCCCTGCCGATAATGTTTACCATGGGCATGCACAGCAACCGTGCCGCCATGCAGTTAAACCTGCTTCTTGCAACGGCGGTACAGTTCTCCGCCGGTCTGACCTTCTACCGCGGAGCCTGGAGTTCAATCAAAAACAGAAGCGCCAACATGGATGTGCTGGTAGCACTGGGAACATCGGCGGCCTATTTTTATTCCTTGCTGGCATATTTTAGCCTGCTCGGCCCGCATCACGAAGTATTCTTCGAGACGTCGACCATGCTGATCGCCTTCATCCGCCTCGGAAAGTACCTGGAAACCCGCGCCCGCGGCAAAGCCGGCGAGGCCCTCAAAAAACTCCTGCACCTGCAGGCCGACAAGGCCCGACTGGTTACAGATGCTGGTGAAAAGGAGGTGCCCGCCTCCATCATCAGGGTCGGCGACGAGGTGATGGTGCGTCCGGGGGAAACGATTCCGGTGGATGGGGAGCTGATTGAAGGTAGCGGTGCGGTGGATGAGGCCATGGTCACCGGAGAATCCATGCCGGTCGTCAAGAACCCCGGGGACGGCGTGACCGGAGCCACGATCAACAGAAACGGCGTCCTGCGCGTGCGGGCAACCCGGGTAGGCGAGGCAACCCTCCTTTCCCAGATTGTCCGCATGGTGCGCGAGGCGCAGAGTGACAAGGCGCCCATCCAGCGCTTTGCCGATGCGGTTTCCTCCCGATTCGTTCCACTGGTCATCATCCTGGCGATGGCAACCTTTCTGATCTGGTTTGCAGTACTGCATGCAGATTTTCTCAGCGCGTTCAGATATGCCATCGCCGTAATTGTTATCGCCTGTCCCTGTGCCATGGGTCTGGCCACCCCCACTGCTATCATGGTGGGCAGCGGCATTGCCCTGGGAAGGGGTATTCTGGTCAAAAAGGGCTCAGCTCTGGAGACCATCTCCCGCATACAGGTCGTGCTGTTGGACAAAACCGGAACCCTGACCACTGGTACGCCGGTC
The DNA here is from genome assembly GCA_021779135.1 of Deltaproteobacteria bacterium. GTDB lineage: Bacteria > Desulfobacterota > Desulfuromonadia > Geobacterales > Pseudopelobacteraceae > CAIPTY01. The sequence goes on along the minus strand of JAJYBH010000001.1, from coordinate 66,113 downwards.
TTGACCGACCTGCTCCCCGTGTCACGCAGTGTCGATCCGACCAAACTTCTCGAATGCCTGGCCACCGCCGAGTCTCACTCCACCCATCCCCTGGCGCAGGCAGCCATTACCGCCGCCGAAAAAGCCGGCATCCGGCCTGGAGTAGGCCAGAATTTCGAAGAGCGAGGCGGTTATGGTATCACCTGCAGCTTCGAAGGATTTCGGTTGGCCGTGGGCAATGAGCGGCTGATGGAAGAGGAGGGAATCGTTCTAGCCCCCCTGGCCGACAAGGCCGGGCTACTGACCGCGGAAGGCAAGTCGCTGATCTATGTGGCCGCCGGCTCGACACTGGTTGGGGTAGCCGCCTTTGGCGACACGCTCAAACCCAACTCCACCATGGCGGTCAACGAGCTCAGACGCATGGGTATCCGCACTTGCATGATAACCGGCGACCACGCCGATGTAGCCGGAATCGTGGCACGGCAGACAGGGGTGGACGACTTCGAGGCCGACGTCCTGCCAGACCGAAAACAGGAGGTCGTCAAGGAATACCAGAGAGGCGGTATGACCGTCGCCATGGTGGGCGACGGCATCAACGATGCCCCGGCCCTGGCCCAGGCCGAGGTGGGCATCGCCATCGGCGGCGGCACGGACGTGGCCAAGGAAACAGGCGACATTGTCCTGATACGCGATGACCTTCTGGATGTGGTCCGCGCCATACGGATAGGTCGGGCAACCCTGGCAAAGGTCAGACAGAACCTCTTCTGGGCGCTGTTCTACAATATCCTGGGCATCCCGATTGCCGCGGGTCTGTTCTCCAGATATGGAATACACCTCAAACCGGAGTACGCCGGACTGGCCATGGCCCTTTCATCGGTCTCTGTGGTGCTGAATTCGATCATGCTGAAACGGATCGAAAAGGATCTTTAACCGGTAAAACCAGTTGTATTTTCCGGTGTTGACTAATATGTGGCGGAGTTTAGTAGCGGTTTGCAGGCCTTTGGCGATGAGACGCCCCACTGGGGCGTCTCATTACATGACACTATTACAGCAACGGTTTGACGGCGTCGATTACCGCAGCATAATCAGGTTCGCTGGTCACTTCGGGAACTATCTGGATGTAGCGGATAACTCCCTGTGCGTCCACCACAAAGATGGCCCGGGTAAGAAGCAGCAGCTCTTTGATCAGCACGCCATAGCTCTGGCCAAACGAGCGGTCACGGTAATCCGACAGGGTCGTGACCTTGTCGACGCCGGCCGCGCCGCACCAGCGTTTCTGGGCAAAGGGGAGGTCGAGGCTGATTGTCAGCACGACCACATCGCCCGGCAGGCTGGCGGCCTCCTGATTGAATCGGCGGGTTTCCGTATCACAGACAGGCGTATCCAGAGAGGGTACCGAGCTGATGATCCTGATCTTACCGGCTGAGTTTGCCAGAGAAACCGGTGACAGGCCGTTGTCTACCACCGTGAAATCAGGAGCCTTGTCACCGACTTTAAGCTCAGGCCCGAGCAGGGTAAAGGGATTGCCTTTGAAGGTAATGATGCCACTGCGTTCTTTCATGGGATATCCTCCTGGATTTCGATTATTGATATCGTCAGTGTACGGCATTCGCACAAAAATGCAACCGGGGGCGGTCAGGGCGTTTGAATAATCTCCAGAAACTGCATGACCAGACGGTAAGTCAGACCCCAGAGCACCGGCTTATCCGCCTGGGGAAGTATGATGGCGGGCACCTCCAGCGATCTTCCTGAGAATCCGACCGTGGCCAGCCTGTGGCGTTGCGGATCACGGATATCCGACAGCCTGACCCAGAAGACATCGCGCACCTCGGGGCTGACTACCGGCCGGACGGCAGCCGATACAGCCGCGTACGCGAAACATGATACCTGTACGGGGAGATTCGCCCCAACAATATCGGACATTCTGCCAAGATAACGTTCACTCTCCAGGACAAGACCGATCTCTTCACGTGTCTCACGTTCAGCGGCTTGGCGGGCCTGTTCACCCTGTTCCACCTTACCTCCGGGAAAGGCCAGATGCCCTGACCAGGGATCACGGAGATCGGTAGCCCGCTCTATAAAGAGAATCTCCAGGTCATCCGCTAACTCGCGCATGATCATGGCAACCGCCGCCCTGGTTCGCCTGCCAACGGCGTATTGCTTCTGGTGTACGCGCCGCCCTAGCCTCTCTGCGATGTCACCGATTGTGTTCTGATACCCCGGAAGCGTGCTTATCACTACGATGTCCTTATGTGTTTTTATATATCCTTTACGATGTGTCATTCATTCGTCAAGAAAAAACAGGAGTCCTGATGACCGCCCTGCCCCGCATCTCGATTCTCATGCCCGTACGCAACGAAGCCGCCTTTCTCCCGGCGGCGCTCAAATCTCTCACGCAGCAGTCGTTGCGAGACTGGGAGTTGATCGCCGTGGATGACGGCTCCAGCGATAATACACCCGCCATCTTGGCGGAGGCCGCCCGCATGGATCACCGGATCCGTGTTATCCGTCGGGATGGTGGCGGATTGGTGGCTGCACTCAACTGCGGCTTGGCAGCCTGTCGAGCTCCCTTGTTAGCGCGCATGGACGGCGATGATATCTGCCATCCCAAGCGTCTCGAACTCCAGGCAACATATCTGGATACGCACGCCGACACGGGACTGGTGGCTTGCAACTTCCGTCATTTTCCACGCAACACACTCAAACAGGGCTTGTTGTCCTACGAAACCTGGCAAAATGCCCTTGTGAACCATGAACTGATCCAGCGTGACCTTTTCGTCGAGTCTCCATTTGTTCATCCCTCTATTATGACACGACGAGGCCTGATTGAAGCTGCAGGAGGTTATCGCGACTGCGGATGGGCCGAAGACTACGATCTTTGGTTGCGCATGGCCTACATGGGAATACGTTTTGCACGAGTGCCGTATCCACTCTTTTTTTGGCGCGATCATCCCGATCGCGCCACACGCACTATGATTGAGTACAGTGCATCGGCATTCCGCGCCTGCAAGCTTTATCATCTCTGCCAAGGTTTTCTCAAGAATACTCAGAAAGTAATCATTGCCGGAGCTGGTCTTGAAGGACGGGCATGGCATCGTCAACTGGCTGACAAGGGAATCTCCGTATCCGGCTGGGTGGATGTTGATCCGCGCAAGATTGGCCGAATTTTGCATGGTGCTCCAGTAATGAGCGTGGATCAACTTGGAACCCAACATGGTCCAATTATTGTGGCAATCGGTGTCCGTGGCGCTCGTGAGCAGTTCAGAGAACTCGTCCGACCGCTATCTTTAAAAGAAGGACTCGATTTTGTTTGCGTTGCCTGATACAACAGGAGCACATTACATGGATTGGAGAAAGGTCATGCTTCAACGCTTAATATTAATATTGTCCTGTCTGTCTCTATCCGTTCTTCCTTCTATTGCGCAGGATGACATGATGGAGAAAATCAGACAACTCGAACAACAGATACAGGAACTGAAGATCCTCAAGGCACAACAATCTATCACTGCGGTTAAATCAGACCAGTGCATGAAGGCATTTGCTCGCGAAAAATTCTGTGACTGCGTCAGCACTAACCTGCCACTTAACATTAATTTCGAGCAATATGTTCATACGGTGATAACACCACTTGATACACTAGGTTATGCTGCCATGTCTATCGAACAGAAAAAAGTCGTAGATGATACCATTGCAGTTCGCGAGAAATGCATCGAGAAAGGCTTTTTTAAATGATAGCGTCTAAAGAGGAACTGGCACTGACAATAGATGAAAGCGAATGGAGCTGGCTGCGAGCGCATTTGGAGCGTGGAGGTTTGATTCTTGTTGATGACAGCCTTGATCTTGCGGAAGCGGCATTAAAGGTTGCGGAAGACGATATAGCAACGATTGAGCAGTGGATTAACGATGGTAAGATTGGCAAACCTTCCGCAAAGCAGATTCATTCGTGGAATGATGATGTTACAAAGAAATTCTCCATGCTGATTATCAGCCCCTATGTCCTTATCCAGGAGCGCCTGCCGACATTCCATTGAAGAATTACGCACTCGAAAATACGAAGGGCGACCTCCCAGGAGACCGCCCTTTTCGTGTCATGACAAAAAAGCAGCTAAGTCAGATTAGCTTTATTGCCTGTTGTGCAAATTGGAGGATTATTGATGGGACAATGCCGGGTATCAGTGAACCAGCTACCGAGATTGCAACACACAGTGCCATTGGAGCGGTCACCTGCATCCAGTCGAATTCTTCAGTAGAATCTTTCATGTACATATAAACCATCACCCTCAGGTAGTAATAGACTGATGCGGCGCTGTTAAGTACACCAATGATCGCCAGCCAGATGTAACCTTTTTGAATTGCGCCTGAGAACAAATAAAATTTACCAATAAAACCTGCTGTAGGCGGCATACCGGCCAACGAGAACAGAAATATTGACATGGCAACGGCTAGGACAGGATGCTTGACTCCGAACCCGGCGAAGTCCTGAACATTTCCGTTGGCTTCTCCCTTCTTGCCAACCAGAATGATGATGGCAAAAGCACCAATATTCATGAATGCGTATGACAACATGTAAAATAGAATGCCTGCCGTACCGGTAGGGTTACCGGCAGCAAAGCCGACCAAGGCATAACCGGCATGTGCAATGGATGAATATGCAAGCATACGCTTGATGTTATCCTGACGAAGAGCCGTGATGTTGCCTACAGTCATAGTCAATACCGCAAGGATCCAGAAAACTTGACTCCACTCAACCTGCAATGTGGGGAGAGCTACCAGGAAGATACGCAAGGCGGCTGCAAAACCGGCGGCCTTGGGTCCAGCTGACATAAATGCGGTCATGGGAGTCGGGGCACCTTCATAGACATCAGGGGTCCACATGTGAAATGGAGCGGCGGCTACCTTGAATGCAAATCCGGTCAACATCAGCAGCATGCCAGCTACCAGCATGATATTGGTCGAAGGAAGTGTCATCTGGCCGACTGTCGCAGCAATTTTGGCAATACGTGTTGTTCCAGTGGCACCGTAGGTCAGGGCCATGCCGTACAGCAGGAAGCCTGTGGAAAATGCCCCCAGAAGGAAATACTTGAGTCCTGCCTCGTTAGACTTCTTGTTGCTTCGATTGAATCCGGCCAAAACATACAAAGATACTGACATGACCTCCAGTCCGAGGAAAATTGTCATCAGGTCCGTACCCGAAGCCATCAGCATCATGCCGACTACACAGAAAAGAATCAAAGGGTACAGTTCACCGTGGTTGCACTGTTCGCGCTCCATGTACTGGTCGGAAATGAGTACGGCAAGTCCGGCAGCGACAAGGAAGATCATCTTGAAAAAGGTAGCAAAATTATCCAGTACTACCGAGCCGCTAAAGCTCTCGATATGACCGCCCCAACCAGCACCAACTAGTACGCCCGTTGCAACTATACCGAAGAAACTGAGGTAACCCAGGTAGGCTTTGCGATCACCCGGGACGAATACGTTGATCAGCAGAAGTACCATGGCTAGCACAGAGAGGAATATCTCCGGCAGAATCGGTGTAAAGTTGACGGCTGGAATAATAATCATGTCCATCTAGTATATCCTCCGGTCGGATTGACGCTTTTTTACTTGGCTTCGTGTGGATTTGCTACCGGTGCCGCGTGTGAATCAGTTTCTGGAGACATGCCGGGGTGTCCGGCGGGCATTTCAATACCGGTATGTCCAGATGGAAGTGACGGCTGGGCTTCCGACATCTTCTGGGCACTCATAGAAAGAGGGCGGACCTGTGATACCAGTTTTTTGATGGCTGGATCCATCTTGTCAATAAATGGTTTCGGGTAAATACCCATCACAAATATCATAACGATCAGCGGCACCATGATAACAATCTCGCGTGCATTCAGGTCTGCCAGCTTCTGGTTTTTTGGATTGTCCAGTTCACCGAACATAACCCGCTGGAACATCCAGAGCATATAGACTGCTGAAAGAATCACACCGCTAGAAGCGATGATCGTCCACCAGCGCAGTTCGCTTTCGAAGGCACCGATTAGAACCAGGAACTCGCCAACAAACCCGTTGGTACCAGGTAGACCAATCGAAGAAAAGGTTACAATCATGAAAATGGTTGCAAAAATCGGCATCTGTTTTGAGAGTCCGCCGAAATCAGTAATCAGTCGCGTGTGCCGACGTTCATAAATGAATCCGACGATAAGGAACAGAGCGCCGGTGGAAACACCGTGGTTAATCATTTGCAGAAGTCCACCAGTGATACCTTCAACATTGAAGGCAAAAACACCCAGCATAACGAAACCAAGATGGGCAACAGATGAATAGGCGACCAATTTTTTGACATCCTCCTGCACCATGGCAACAAGTGCAGCATAGATAATGCCGATCACTGCCAGTGTCGCGATGAGAGGAGCAAATTTGTGGGCAGCCTCCGGGAAAAGCGGTATAGCAAAACGTACATAACCATACGTACCCATCTTCAACAGTATGGCGGCCAAGATAACGGAACCGGCTGTTGGTGCTTCGGTGTGGGCATCCGGCAACCAGGTATGCAAAGGGAACATTGGAACCTTGATTGCAAAGGCCAGGGCAAAGGCCAGGAACAGCCAAACCTGTGTTGCAAGCGGTAGTTGCAAGTTAAAGAACTGAAGAAGTCCGAAGTTGGTAAAACCGGCCTCTACACCCTTGAAATAGAGATAGATCAGAGCAACAAGCATGAGCAGGGAGCCAACCATGGTGTAGATGAAAAACTTTACAGCAGCATAAATTCGGTTTTTACCACCCCAGATACCAATCATGAAATACATCGGGATCAGCATGACTTCCCAGAAGATATAGAATAGAAACATGTCCAGGGATATAAACGCCCCCAGCATTCCGGTCTCGAGCAACAGCAACAGGATCATGTACTCTTTGACCTTCTCCTCGACAGCAGTATAGGTGGAAAGTACCGCGATCGGCATGATGAAGGTAGTCAAGATGACCAGCCAGAGGCTGATGCCATCGATACCAACGAAGTAGCGCATGACAAACGGGCCGGCTGATATCCAGGGAATATTCTCTACGAACTGAAATTCGGCGTTACTCTGGAAGCCAAACATTATCGGCAACGACACAATGAAAGTCACGACTGTTGTTGCAAGTGCAACATTACGCAGCGTTCCTTTGCTGTCTTTGGGTATAAACAGCAACAACAGGACACCCAGTATCGGCAGGAATGTCGTCAGGCTCAATAGGTTACTCATGAATTCATGCTCCTTTATGCAAATTGCAGAGTATCGCTTACTTGAATACGTAGTAGCCCAGCATCACAACAACGCCAAAGGCCATGGACCAGGCATAGTTGGAAATCAGGCCGGACTGCATGTAACGGAATATGCCGCTGAATCCCATTACCACACCGGCAACACCGTTGACAACACCGTCAATAACCAGCACATCAAAACCTTTCCAAAGAAACTGGCCAAATGACTTGCAGGGATTAACAAAAGCAAAATCATAAAGTTCATCGATGTACCACTTGTTGTATACGGCACGGTGCAAGGACGGGAACGCGTCGGTGAACCGTTTAGGCAGCGTGGAGTTTTTCGTATACATGGTGGCTGCAATGCCGATACCTATCACGGCAATAACTACTGAGCCGAACATCAATCCCCATTCCAGTGCATGACTAGAATGTTCGCCATGGTGTGCATAGGCGGCACCGTATTCTGTGGCCAGTTCAAAGACGGGATCAAGCCAATGTTCAAAGTAGTTAGGAAGCATTCCCATCAGTTTCGGCATACCAATATAGCCGCCGATCAGAGCAAGAAAACCTAACACCATCAGAGGGATCGTGATAACCAGAGGTGACTCGTGCAGGTGCTCCTTGACCTTGCTGTTGATACGGCACTCGCCAAAGAAGGTCATGAATACCAGACGGAACATGTAGAAGGCTGTGAAACAGGCCGCTATCGCACCAGTCGCCCAAAGGAAGTAATTCAGATTGCCATGATAGGGGTTGGCGAAGGCTTGCCAGAGGATCTCGTCCTTCGAAAAGAAACCGGAAAAACCGGGTATTCCAGAGATTGCGATGGTAGACACAAGAAATGTCAGGAAAGTAATTGGCATGGCTTTTCTGAGTCCACCCATGTTGCGCATATCCTGGGCATCATCGTGCAGGTGTCCTTTATGTAGCGCATGGTGCATGGCATGAATGACCGACCCAGACCCGAGGAACAGACAGGCCTTGAAAAATGCATGGGTCATAAGATGAAAGATACCGGCCCCAAATGCACCGACACCCATGGCCAGAAACATGAATCCGAGCTGCGATACGGTAGAGTAAGCGAGAACGCGCTTGATATCATTCTGCGCAGTACCGATGGTAGCTGCAAAGATAGCAGTTGCAGCTCCGACGACTGCGATAACCATCATAGTCTCGGGCGATTTTATGAAGACAAAGCTCATTCTACCGATCATGTAAACACCTGCGGTGACCATTGTGGCCGCGTGGATCAGAGCAGAAACGGGGGTCGGACCTTCCATGGCATCAGGTAGCCAGGTAAAGAGAGGAATCTGAGCCGATTTACCCGTAGCACCAACAAAGAAGCATAGAGTAGCGATTGTTACAACGCCTCCGTAGGGCAACAGATGTGACGCAGCTTTGATTTCGGTGAAGTTGATGGTCCAAATATTATGGTTGCTACCGAGCCACCAGTAAAGAGTAAACAGGCCGATCAGGAATCCAAAGTCGCCTACGCGATTCATGACAAAGGCTTTCTTAGCAGCGTCCCCGGCAGATTTTTTGTGGAAATAGTAACCTATCAGCAGGTATGAACAGAGACCGACACCTTCCCAGCCGATGAACATGACAAGCATGTTGCCGCCCAGCACCAGCAGCAGCATGGACATACAGAACAGGTTCAGGTAGGCGAAAAAGCGGTAGAAGCCCTCCTCACCGTGCATATAGCCAATGGAGTAGAGGTGAATCAGAGATCCTACCCCTGTGACGACCATGATCATTACACAGGAGAGCGGATCCACCAAAAAAGCCATATCCGCCTTGAAGTTACCGGAGTGAATCCAAGGAAAGACCACTTTCTCAAAGACTCGATTCTCGGGAGATAGACCTATCATCTCGAGAAGAACCATGCAGGAGACAATAAATGACGAAAATATCGCCAAGGTGCCGATTGCACCGATGACCGCCTCATTCTTGATCTTTTTCCCGAGCAATCCGTTGATCAGAAAACCAACAAGCGGGAAGAACGGGATCAGCCAAACGTAGTCAAGCATGTGGGACTCCTTTATTCAATCGTTAAACGTTGTTTGTTTTATTGAAACCGGAACTACCACTTCATCAGATTGACGTCATCGACGTCAATCGATTCTTTGTTGTTGTAAAATGCTATCATCAAAGCCAGACCGACGGCGGCCTCCGCAGCGGCAACAGTCATGACAAAGAAAACAAACACCTGTCCGTCCAGATTGCCCAAGTGCCGTGAAAGCGCCACGAAGGTAAGATTCACAGCATTAAGCATCATTTCCACACACATGAAGATAACGATGGCATTTTTGCGCGTCAGCACACCAATCGTCCCGATCGAGAAAAGTATGGCGCTGATTATGAGATAACCGTTCAGATTTTCCATGAATTTATCCCTCTGTCTAGATTTTTTTCTTGGCCAAAATAACAGCACCTATAATGGCTACCAGGAGTAGAATCGAAGTTATCTCGAAAGGGAGCAGAAAGGTGGTGAACATCTCACGCCCAATCAACTCGGTATGACCCTGTTGCTTGATAATTTCGCCAGTCAATGGTCCGCTGGGAATTGCGACACGACCCTTGAAAACGATTACAGCGGTATTGATCAGCGTGAAGAAACCGATAATAGTTCCCAGCACAATTTTATGTGATTGGCTTTTAGATGCGTTTACCCGGATATTGAGCAGCATGATGGTGAACACAATCAGGACCATGATGGCACCGGCATATACCATCACCTGAACTGCAGCCATGAATGGTGCATCCAGCATCACGTAGTAGGTTGCCAGACAGAAAAAAGTCAGGATCAGTGACAGAGCACTATTTATCGGGTTCCTGCAGGTAACCACCAGGATCGCCGACACGATGGCCACCAGCGAGATTATTAAGAAGAAGAGGGTTTCCATGTACTGCTCCTTTATTTCTTTTCTAAGAGTCGTTCCTTGGAGTAGACGAAATCCTTGCGGTTATAGTTGGCCAGCTCAAACTCACCCGTCATCCGAATGGCATCCACCGGGCAAGCCTCGACACAGTAACCGCAGAAGATGCAGCGTAACATGTCAATCTCATAGACAGCAGCAAACTTGTCATGGGAAGCATCCTCACCCGCCTCAACCGTTATGCACTTGGCAGGACAAACAGTAGGGCAGAGGTAACAGGCCACACATTTTGCCTTGTTGTGAGAAACATTCAATGCATGCAGCCCCCTGAAGCGCGCTGCTACTTTTGGTCGCTCATCTGGGTACTGCAAGGTGACCGGTTTTTTGAATAGATGCCCCAGTGTGATTTTAAGGCCTTGTATGATCGGCACAAACGTATTAATCGGATTCATGTTTCCGTCCTTGTTCTTGGAGTCCTTGGTTTAAATCCTACTGAAGAATAAAATTCCAGATACCTGTGGCCACAATGTTAAGTAAACCAAGCGGGATAAACACTTTCCACCCTATATGCATGAGTTGGTCATAGCGATACCTGGGGACTGTTGCACGAAGCCACATGCAGAAGAAAATCAGGAAATAAACCTTTGCCACGAAATAGACCGGGCCAAGCAGTGGTATTGTCGTTGCCATCGGACCGTTCCACCCACCCAGGAACAGGGTGGTAGTAATAGCGCACACGGTTATCATGTTGGCGTATTCAGCCATGAAAAACATCGCGTATTTCATACTTGAATACTCAGTGCAGAATCCCGATACCAGTTCAGTTTCTGCTTCTGGTAGGTCGAAAGGTGTGCGGTTGATCTCTGCTATCGAACAGATGAAAAACATGATAAATGCTAGCGGCTGTTTGAATATGTACCAGTCGAACCCTCCAACACCGGATTGAAGATTGACAATTTCATTCATTGAAAGAGTGCCGGAAAGCATAAAAACAGAGACAATGGCCAGACCGGCTGAAAGTTCGTACGATATCATCTGTGCCGATGCACGCAGACCGCCCAGAAGAGAATACTTGCTGTTTGATGCCCATCCGGCTAGGACAATGCCATAAACACCGATTGAAGACATGGCTAGGATATACAATACACCGACGTTGATGTCATAAACTTTACCGGAGGCGACATCAACGTAACTTGCAACCTGTAGCGGAATCTTGTAGCCGGCCACCTCAATAACTCCACCGAACGGGATGACTGCAAAAGTTATAAAGGCCGGGACCAGTGCAATTATAGGTGCAATCAAAAAAGCAAAGGTACTCGCTTGTGCAGGGACAATCTCTTCCTTGAAAAAGAGTTTGACTCCGTCGGCTATCGGTTGCAAAAGTCCGTGCCATCCAGTACGCATAGGTCCCAGTCGCACTTGCATATGTCCGATAATTTTGCGTTCAGCATAAGTGGAATATGCCACGGTCAGCAACACGAAGACAAACGCCACCAGGACCTTGGCAACCATGGCGATGTAGTACATCATCGGCAGTCCTAATATCACGATATCCATCTGTCCCTCTTTCCTTGGTTTATAGTTATTTTCGTAGGTGTTGTAATAGACTACTTGGTCAGGGTCACCCAGGTAACAGCAGCTCCATTCCATATCTGGTTAACCGGATTGGATCCGAAATGGTATGGTGCAAAGACGACTCCCTGCGGTATGCGAGACGAGATCCGGGCCTTGAGGACCATGCTTCCGCCGGCCGAACTGACCGTCAGGAGATCGTTTTCAGCAAAGTTTAACGCGGCGGCATCAGCCCTGGAAAGTTCGACATATCCCTCAGGACAGACGTGCATTGGCCCTTCACCATACTGAGAAAGCGTTCCGTTGTGATACAGAGCACTGCCGATAACTAGCGCCAGCTTACCCGTTTCTGATTTGGCGAGCGGAGCTTGCGGGACTACAAAAGCAGGCTTTACGGCAACAGTTGCAAATTGACCTTCTTCTCCCAGAGACACGTAGCTCATACCGGCATACCCGGGAACAGAGGAGGCTATTTCGGCAAATACGGATGCAGGCGCTGTCGGAGCGATACCACCCAGTTTTTTGATCAACGCCCCTAGGATCTCAAAGTCTGAGCGGCTCTGAGCAGTTTTTTTGATCGCTGGCTTGATATGCTGTACTCGTCTGTCAGTAGCGGTAAAGGTACCTTCCTTTTCGGCAAAGGAGCAGACCGGCAGAACAACATCGGCCATGGCCGCAGTCTCTGTCAGAAATATTTCTGACACTACCAGAAATTCTAATCTGTCTAGGGCAGCTGCTACCTTGGCGTGATCAGGATAGGACACCATCGGATTTTCGCCAGCAATGAGCAAAGTCTTTATCGTCTTACTGGCACAACCGTCAAGAATCTGGTTTGCATTGAGTCCATCGGCAGTTTGGAATCCCATGTCGACGGCGCCTTGGCTGTTGTTCTTTTCAGAAAGGCAGAGCACCCCGCTGCCTTCTTTGCCAAGTTTCCCAGCCAGCAAGGCCAGATTGGCAATGGCATTGGCCAAGGCGGCGGTATGCCCTGGGTAAGCCTGCCCAACAGGGAAAATAATCAAAGCCTTATCTGCTTTGGCATAAGCACTAGCCAACTGTTTAATTTCAACAGCACTCAAACCACATTGGGCAGAAACCGCCTCAGGTGTAAAATCGGCTAATGCCTTCTCAAGTTCGTCATATCCGGGGATCAATGCAGCTGAAGCATCAGCAAGCTTATTATCCAGGATGACTTTTGCCAATGAGTTGATAATTGTGGTTTCTGTACCGGGAGTATGGATCAGAGTCTTAGCATCAGGTAGTTTGGAGAGTTTCCCTGACTTGTCGGACAAAATCTTGAGCAGGACACCCTTATTTTTGACCGCCATATTGATCTCGAAGCCAACTACCGGATGGGTTTCATACGCATCGGTCTTGATCACAAGCAACAACTCACTCTTTTGTATGTCAAGTATCGATGAAGGTGAAGCGGCTACGCCGAAGCTACTGGCAAAACCCTCAGTGAGTGCCGCATGGGCGTATCCGGCGGAATGGTCATAATTGTTGGATCCGGCAGTTTCCATCAGCTGCTTGAAAAGCACCAGTTCCTCATTCGTCAAACGTGCTGTTGCTATAGCAGCCGCAGCGGCTCCGGCTCCCTTCAGTCGCGCAGCTACAAGATCAAGAGCCTCATCCCAGCCAGCTTCCACCAGGTTTCCGTTTTTACGAACCAAAGGCTTTGTCAGACGCTTCTCGCTATTGATGAACTGATAACCAAAACGCCCTCGGCAACAGAGCTGGCCGTTATGAAAGCCCTGATTTTCATCATAAATCGTGGTGAGAACCTTGTTGTCCTTGACTCCTAGTGTCAGATTACATCCGGTACCGCAATACCCGCATATTGTCTTTTGTTTGGTGAGCGACCAGAAGCGTGCTTTGAACTTGAATGGACGTGCAAGCAAAGAACCCACCGGGCAGACAGACACGCAGGAACCACAGAACTCGCAATTCAGTGCTTCATCGAACTCACAACCTATCTTGGTCTCAATGCCACGGCTGATAAATGTCAAGGCTCCAAATGAGACGATTTCATCACAGATACGGGCGCACTTGCCACAGAGTACGCAACGATTCATATCCCGTTCAATTAGAGGATTGTTGTAATCGATTTCGTGATGGAACTTCTCATCTGTAAATCGGTTGGCATTCACCTTGTATTCATACGTTAGATTCTGCAGATCGCAGTCGCCGGCCTTGTCACATACAGGGCAGTCAATTGGATGGTTGAGCAGGAGAAGTTCAAGCACCATCTTACGCGCTTTGACAATATCAGGGGTTGAGGTCCGGATAATCATCCCCTCAGTAACCGGAGTAGTGCAGGCCGGGATCTGACGGCCCTTCATTTGCTCCACTTCGACCAGACACATGCGGCATGCACCGAATGGCTTCAGTTTTTTGTCGTGGCACAAAATCGGTATGTTAATCCCATTCAACTTCGCCGCTTCATAAATTGTCGCGGTTTTGGGTGCTGTTACCTGCTTGTCATCTATTGTCAGATTTACCATCTCAACCTCTGCGTAGTGAGTTTGACCGTTCAAGTGATGATTCTATTCAAGTGCCATAAAGCGGCAAGCGTCATAGCATGATTTGCACTTGGTGCACTTTTCTTTGTCAAGAAATGCAAGCTGACCTTTTTCCCATACAATCGCGTCAACCGGACAGGCTTTCTTGCATGCCCCGCACTTGACGCACTTATCCTCGACTACCTGCCACAACAGCAGTTCCTTACAACAGTTCGAAGGACAACGCTTGTCGTTGATGTGTGCTTCATACTCATCGCGGAAATAATTGATGGTGGAGAGAATCGGGTTGGGCGCAGTTTGTCCGAGTCCGCACAACGAGGCTTTCTTGATAGCGATTCCCAAGTCCTGAAGAGTGGCAATGTCGGTTGCCTCGCCTCGTCCTTCGGTAATGCGTTCAAGAATATCGAGCATGACCTTAAGACCGATTCTACAGGGAACACACTTGCCGCATGATTCCATTCTCGTAAAGTTGAGAAAGAATCGTGATACGTCAACCATGCAGGTTGTCTCATCCATGACGACCAGGCCGCCAGAACCCATCATAGCACCGGCTTTGATCAGCGAATCGTAGTCAACCGGGGTATCCAGAATTTCTGCAGGGATACAACCACCGGAAGGTCCGCCAGCCTGGACGGCTTTAAACTTTCGGTTGTTTGCAATACCGCCACAGACATCGTAGATGACCTCGCGAATTTTCATTCCGGCAGGGACTTCAACCAGGCCGGTGTGCTTGACCTTACCGGTGACGGCAAAGATCTTGGTACCTTTGGTAGTCTCAGTACCTAGTGACGCGTACCAGTCACCACCTTTGTTGATGATGTGACGGACGTTGCCAAATGTCTCGACATTGTTGATGTTAGTCGGATGCCCCCACAGACCGCGCACGGCAGGGAACGGAGGACGAGGGCGACTCATGCCGCGCTGTCCTTCAATGGAAGCCATCAAAGCGGTTTCCTCACCACAGACAAAGGCACCGGCACCCATCTTGATGCGCATATCGAAATCAAGACCCCAACCCTGTATATTCTTGCCCAGGTAACCTTTTTCATAACAAACGTCAATTGCGTGTTGCAGACGCTGTACCGCCAGAGGGTACTCTGCACGAACGTACACGTAACCAAAATCGCAACCAATGGCATAGGCGGCAATCATCATACCTTCAATGATGCAGTAGGGGTCACCCTCCAGCAGAGAACGGTCCATAAATGCGCCGGGATCACCCTCGTCAGCGTTGCAGATCAAATACTTGTGTTCGCCTGGCGATGCCTTGCAAAAGGACCACTTCATTCCAGTGGGAAAACCACCGCCTCCACGACCACGCAGTCCTGATTTTTTTACTTCTTCTATAACCTCTTCTGGTTTCATTGACTTGACGCACTTCTCGATTGCCTTGAATCCATCTTCTTCTTTATAGGCATCAATACTGTCAGGATCAATCTGACCGCAGCCGGTCATGACAACACGCATCTGGGCATTAACAAATTGGTTATAGTAAGGTTTAGCTTTTCTTTTTTCCATTATCGTCTTGTTGACGATATGCTCCTCAATGATCTTCTCGACCTCTTCGGGTTTAACAAAATCGTAGGTGACGCGTCCCTGATCAGGGGTTATGATGTCAACAAGGACATCGTTGGCGCACAATCCGCGACATCCTGTCTTTATAACATCACAACGCTTGCCGACAACGGCGCTAACACCTTTCTCAGCAAGATGCTTAACGAAAGCCGCCTCTACCTCTTTGGCGCCCATCGAAACCCCGCCAGTTCCCTGGCAGATCAGAATTTTAATTGCTTCGTTTTCGCTCATGACTGATTTGTCCCCTACTGGAAAGTTTCGAGCTACTTTCTATTTCATTGGTCTCTGGTTATAATCATTAACGATTTCATCAACCTTCTGCACCGTCATGGCACCGTAGGTTGAATCATTGACCATGGCCAGCGGAGCCATACCACAAGCCCCCAGACAGGCCACCTTTTCGAAGGTATAGCGAAGGTCGGGGGTGGTTTCTGCATGACCGATTTTCAGTTTGTCGAAGAATGTCTCAACGATACGCGGTGCGCCCTGCACATGGCAAGCCGTCCCGACGCACACTCTGATGATAAACCTGCCGCGCGGTTTGAGATGGAACTGGGCGTAAAAGGTAAGGACACCATATATCTGGCTAGGATAGACATTCAGGCGTTCGGCGATGAGGTCGGCAACGGCGCGAGGAATGTAACCATACTCGTCCTGAGCACCCTGAAGTACCGGCATCAAGTTTCCTGGCATGTCTATATACTTGTCTATGATCTTATTGGCAAGCGAGAGGTCTATTTCCGGTTCCTGCTCTGCAGCCTGTTGAGCAACTGCTTCACTCATTCGCGCCTTCTCCTTTTTAGTAAACAACAAATTTTCTGATTTATTAGAAAAGTCCATTGGTTACTTAAACACGGTTCATCAAGTTACTTAATTACGTGGGAGTTATCTGTCTATCTCACCAAGAACGATGTCCAAGGTTCCGATTACAGCCACCAAGTCGGCAATCATGGCTCCTTTGGCCATTTTCTCGATTGCCTGAAGGTTGACGAACGATGGTGGGCGAATTCTCAATCGCTGCGGCTTGTTTCCGCCGTCGCTGACGATATAGAATCCCAGCTCCCCTTTGGGAGCCTCAACGCCCTGGTATACTTCTCCTTCTGGTGCGGGGAAACCTTCAGAAGCTATCTTGAAGTGATGTATAAGACCCTCAATACTGTTGTAGACATTTTCCTTCGGTGGATAGCAGACCTGCGGATTATCAGCCAGAACCGGTCCCGGCTTAAGCCTGTCAAGCCCCTGACGGACTATCTTGCAGGCTTCGCGCATCTCAATCAATCGAACTTTGTAACGATCAAAAGTGTCACAGTTTTCACCTACCGGCACTTTGAACTGGTATTTCTCGTACCCACTATACGAATTATCGCGTCGGAGATCCCAATCAACACCAGAGCCGCGCAGTGCTGGACCGGTAATGCCAAAATCGATGGCATCTTCGGCCGAGATGACACCATTTCCGATAGTTCGCTTGAGCCATATCGGATTAGTCGTCAACAGTCCTTCATACTGGTCCAGGTATCCTGGCATACTGTCTATAAAGTCACTTACTTTCCGTACAAACTCATCAGGCACATCCTGGGAAAGTCCACCAACCCGGAAGAAGTTCGAGGTCATACGTGCACCGGAGATCAGTTCATAGGTCTCCATAATGGCCTCGCGCTCACGGAAGGCATAGATAAAGACAGTCATGGCGCCGATATCGAGAGCATGGCATGCAATCCAGACTAAATGCGATTCAAGCCTGGTCAGCTCAGTCATGATTACCCTAATCGTTTCAGCACGTTCGGGCACCTCAACCGCCATCAGTTTTTCGACTGCCAGGATATAACCGAGGTTGTTGCTCATGGGCGCCAAGTAATCGAGTCGGTCGGTAAGAGGCAGAATTTGATGGTAGGTGCGGTGCTCGGACAGTTTTTCTACACCTCGATGCAGATAACCGATATGAGGGGTGATCTTGGTGATCACCTCACCGTCCAGTTCGAGAACTAGCCTCAAAACCCCGTGTGTACTGGGGTGCTGCGGTCCCATGTTCAGTGTCATTGTTTCGGTAGTAGCCATGTATCGCCTCTTCTATGGTCGAAATACGAAAACGATGTAGCAGTTATACTACGACAAACGCCCTTTATAAGGTTCACGGTCAGGGCCTTGCAATGGATAATCTTTGCGGAGCGGGTGCCCTTCCCAGTCATCGGTCATGAGGATGCGACGAAGGTCGGGATGATTGTCAAAAACGATACCAAAAAGGTCAAAGACTTCCCGCTCCAACCAGTTAGCAGTTCTCCATACCTGAGTGGCGCTCGGGATGTGACAATCGGCCTCGCTCACCGACGTCTTGATTCGCAGGCGATCCTTGTTAGAAATCGAATAAAGAAGATATACCATCATGAAACGATCTTCTTTCTTCCCCATATAATCGACTGCCGTAAGATCTGTGAGCAGGTTGTACTGAAGTGACTGCTTGAGGAACGAAAGGATATCAATAATGGCATCCTTTCTGACGGTCACCGTCACCTCACCCCTGAACTCAACCACGTCAATAATTGAAGCAGCGTATTTTTCCTTCAACTGGAGTACTGCGCGATTATTTTCTGCCATGATATCCAACCCTTTTTCTGGGATTTGATTTATGCAACGACCTGCTTAGCTGGTTGCAGTTAGGCGGCTGACGCAATCCTCTCACCAAGACCAATAGCTGATCCGAATGAGTTTTTGTCTTTCATTATCTTGTCCTGCAGTTTCATCAGACCAAAGAGTAGCGCCTCGGGGCGAGGAGGGCAGCCTGGGATATAGACATCAACCGGCAGTGCTTCGTCAATACCCTGAACGACACTATAGGTATCGAATATCCCGCCGGAGCAGGCACAGGCTCCCATTGCGATAACCCATTTCGGCTCGGGCATCTGCTCATAGACGGTCTTGATAACCGGCAACATTTTCTTGGTGACAGTGCCGGCGATGATGATACAGTCTGACTGGCGAGGAGAAGCGCGGAATATTATGCCGAATCGGTCAAGGTCATTATGGGAGGCGCCGGTAGCCATCATCTCAATAGCGCAGCAGGCAAGACCAAAGGTCATCGGCCAGATGGACGATTTCCGTGACCAGTTCACAAGTGCATCAAGTGACGTGGTTATGATGTTTTCGCCAAGCGGATTTTCTACTCCCATTCCAGTGCTCCTTTTTTCCATACATAAATATAGCCGACGAAGAGGATGACGATAAAAAGCCCCATCTCCACCAAACCGAACATACCAAGCTTTTTGTAGAGGATTGCCCAAGGGTAGAGAAACACCGCCTCTATATCAAACACAATGAAGAGCATGGCAATCAGATAAAACTTGATCGAGAAACGCTCGCGAGCCGTTCCTACCGGTTCGCATCCGCTCTCGTATGGAGACATTTTTAAAGCTGAGTACTTCTTCGGGCCGATGAGAGAAGACATCACCAGCGAAACGAGGCCAAAGCCTATCGCTACAATAACCAGAAGAAGTATAGGTAGATAAGCACCGAGCATTGATAGACCTCCTTACTGCGTACAGTATACTGTATACAAACGCTGAGGAAAATAGGTTATTCGAAGCCCTTTGTCAAGGAGTTTTTCCGTGTTTTTTTTCGTAGATATTTGCTTGGAATAATAATCATCACAATCCTTATGTATACGTTACTGTTACAATATTTCCTTACCAGCTATCAATTAGTACATAAGAAAAATCAAATAAATACCTTGCTAACGACAAATTTTCTCTGTGATTGACATGGCCGCATTCAATATGCTAACCAAGACTATCAGATTTGCCTGCTGTTCCTCACTTACCGCTTCAAAGGAGTCATCAACGTGAACCACACTCGCTCCAGTTTGTTATTTCAACAGGCCAAATCCTCTATTCCCGGTGGAGTCAACAGCCCGGTCAGGGCCTTTAAATCAGTCGGCGCCGATCCGCTTTTTATCAAGAAAGCTTCCGGCTGCCATATTATTGACGAAGATGAGAACACCTATGTAGATTTCGTCGGGTCCTGGGGGCCAATGATAGTCGGCCATTGCCACCCGGCCGTCATCGCCGCGGTTAAAAACACCATGGAGAGCGGCGCCAGCTTCGGCGCACCGACAGAACTCGAAACCACCTTGGCCAACATGGTTATTGATGCGGTTCCCTCAATTGAAATGGTGCGCATGGTCAGCTCCGGAACAGAAGCCACCATGAGCGCTATCCGCCTTGCTCGCGGTTTTACCAGCCGTGATAAAATCCTGAAATTTGCCGGCTGCTACCATGGCCACGCCGACTCCCTGTTGGTCAAGGCCGGTTCCGGTGCCGCCACCTTCGGGGTACCCGATTCACCCGGCGTCCCAGCCGAGGTTGCCAAGCTGACACTGACGGCAGAATACAATTCGCTTGCTTCGGTCAGAAAGTTGGTAGCTGAAAACAGGGACTCCGTAGCCTGTATCATCGTTGAGCCGGTGGCCGGAAACATGGGCACTGTCCCGCCGCGAGAGGGTTTTCTGGAAGGACTCCGAGATATTTGCACACAGGAAGGGATCATCCTGATCTTTGACGAGGTAATGTCTGGTTTCCGCGTGGCTTATGGCGGGGCTCAGGAACTGTACGGCGTTACGCCTGACATGACCACACTGGGCAAGATCATCGGCGGCGGCCTTCCGGTGGGCGCATTCGGCGCAAGGCGCGAGATTATGGAGAAGCTTTCACCCTCCGGCGGGATCTATCAGGCCGGCACCCTCTCCGGCAACCCCCTGGCCATGTCGGCAGGGATCGCCACCCTGAACATCCTCAAGCAGCCCGGTTTTTACCAGGCACTTGAAGACAAGAGCCGCATGGTGGCGGAGGGTATCGCTAAAGCGGCCAAGGATGCCGGGTACCCGATCTATTCCACCCGAGTCGGTAGCATGTTCTGCGCCTTCTTCACCAAAGGTGAGGTCCACGACTGGCCATCTGCATCGCAGTGCGACACCAAGGCCTTCGCCGCATACTTCCTGGCCATGCTGAACGAGGGTATCTACCTGGCCCCGTCCCAGTTCGAGACCGGCTTTGTCTCTGCCGCCCACGGAATATCCGACATCGAAAAGACAATCGCTGCAGCGGCAAAATGTTTTAAACTGATCGCGTGACAGACTTGATTTCGTTTGACAGAATTGCGCCGGCCGTGCTATGGAATACAGGTTTTGTGCACAGTTGTATACGCGTCCTGTCATGAATAACGACAAGAAAGAGCTGTTTCGAAACCTCGCCATGGTATCCAGCATGGGCATCTCGGTGGTTTTGGCCATCGTGATTGGATTTGCCTTTGGTCGACAGTTGGACAAATGGTTCGGCACTGAACCCTGGTTCTTTTATATCTTTCTTTTTATCGGCATCGCCGCCGGCTTCAAGAACATCTATGTCATTGCCGGCAGGGAGATCCGCAGGGATGATGACAGCGATCAACGAAGATAACCTCTTCTCAGTCATCATCAAGGGCAGCCTCGGACTGCTGGCGGTTCTTGCGCTCGGCGCTTTTGTCCTGTTTTCCTGCCAGGCGGCACTGGGGGTCCTGGCGGGGGGTGTCATCGCGATCGTCAACTTCCTCTGGATGCGCAACGTGCTGCAGCGCATACTGGGGCTATTACCGGTCAATGCACAACGGTATGCGTTGATGCGGTACATTGCCCGCATGACAGTAACCGGATGTGCCCTCTACTTCGTATTAACATCTGGATGGTTTTCGCTGGCCGGTACGCTGGCGGGATTATCCATCATTGTGGTCAATATAATTTCACTTTCACTATATCGTGCCATACACACAGGAGGTTAGCTTCATGGTTCACCCATTACTTTTTCTCGAGTTCTTCCGCACGCTACTGGTTCCGTTTCATATAACCGGCGCCAGCGCCGACGCAATAATCTACACTTGGTTTGTGATTATTCTTCTGCTCATTCTTTCCGTACTGGCGACCAAGGCGATCAAGGCGGTCCCCGGTGGACTGCAGAACTTCATGGAGGTCGTCATCGGCGGCATCGAGAACATGGTTGTCGAAACCATGGGCGAACATGGCCGCCCTTTCTTTCCCCTGATCGCCACTCTGGCAATCTTCATACTGGTCTCAAACCTGATCGGCCTGGTTCCCGGATTTTTTCCGCCGACCGCCAACATCAACACTACCGCGGCCTGTGCGGTAATCGTATTTATCTCGACCCACATTGTCGGGCTCAAACACCATGGTGCAGGTTACATCAAACATTTCCTGGGACCTATCGCATGGCTGGCCCCGATCATGTTCTTCATCGAGGTCATCGGCCACCTGAGCCGCCCGGTTTCCCTGACCCTGCGTCTCTTCGGCAACATGAACGGCCACGAGTTGGTCCTGATGATATTCTTCGGCCTGGCACCTTTCCTGGTTCCATTGCCGATGATGCTGATGGGGGTTCTGGTATCCTTTATCCAGGCCTTTGTGTTCATGCTCCTGGCCATGATCTACATCCAGGGTTCACTGGAGCACGCACACTAACAATATTTCAAATCCTATACTGTTTAGGATATCAACCAATAGAAGAGAGGAGAAGTAAAGATGAGCTTTTTCACGATGTGCGTTCTGGCAGCAGGTATTGGTATGGCACTGGGTACACTGGGCACCGGCATTGGCCAGGGTCTGGCTGTTAAAAGTGCGGTAGAAGGTGTTTCCCGTAATCCCGGCGCTTCCGGCAAGATTCTGACCACCATGATGATTGGTCTGGCCATGATCGAGTCTCTGGCAATCTACGCCCTGGTAGTCTGTTTGATCATCCTGTTCGCCAACCCCTACAAGGATATCGCTCTGGAACTGGCAAAAACCGTCGTTGCCAAGTAATTTTCAAGCCGCGTCACAGTAACTGAAAAGGGCATCCGTTTATTGCGGATGCCCTTTTCAGTTGGTAGTTGCTCAATTGCGCTGCAATCCTCTATTCATCATCCTTCAAGCGCCCCACCGCCTCGTTGGAGAGACTGCTCTCGACCCTGTCCCCAGACGATAGCCGCACAACCGACCTGACACCATACACATAGCTTGTGCGCCGTTCAAGTCCCACATCGGCATAACGGTTGTCAGCCAATGGTTCTCTGTTCAGGGGCTGATAAGGCAAGTTTTCTCCTTTGAGAGCCCGGTAGACGTTGTACCCCACGAGAACGCCCTCGGCTGGCGGCAATCCGGCAAATTCGAGCAGTATCTCGGTCGGTTGACTTATCACCTGAAGCACCGGCGGTACGACTGGTGCGACCATAACCACTGAGACCGGAGCAGAAAACCCGCCGGCCTGATTATCTTTGGCCAGTGCGGAGACTCGATAGGTATAGGATCTGCCGACAAGCACGTCGTTATCCTGCAGCATCAGCAATCGGCCGTAGCGCTGGATATCGGGCTGAAGCAGGTCGAGATTAAACGTTCGGAACAAGGAATAATCATCCATACAGGCGCTGCAACCAGGGTTCTGTCCGGCAGGCATGTCGCGCTTGAGGATTTTAACACCGGTCAGGCCGGCAAAGTTCCGACCAGCCAGATCCCTGGAAGGTAGTTCAAAAGACAGTTTAATGGATTTGCCGGACTGAAGCGCCGTCACAGCCGAAGGAGCGGCCGGCACCAGCATATCCGGGTAGAACAGGGGGCCCTTTTTACCGCAGGCGGTGATGGATATGGCGAAAAACAGCAGGCCAAAGAGCGTGCGCATGAAGACACCTTTCCCTTAGTGATGAGTGTTATTTTCCTGCGGCGGGAACAGTCGATGAAACCAGTGGGATCTCAAAGCTCTTGCCAGAAAGTAAGAATCGCACCCGGTCCTGATAAATGTCCGTTATTCTGGCGCCCGAGATAACGTCACCCTCCTTCACCAGAAATCCATTCACGACTGCCCGACGGGCGCGGTGTTCTTCCTGCCAGGCTATGCCGGACAGCTTGATGTCGGTTGGCGCAGCCATGGTTTGTTCTGCCGGCACGTCCTGTCTTTTCTGATCTTTCTTACGTGTGTACTGCTCCTGCGGAGTTTTCCGAGGAGTATCATCTTCGGCAACGGTCGCGGCCTGAACAGCGGCTTTCCGCGCTCTCGCAGGGGAAGCGGAACGTATGGGATGGGTTTTTACTGCTGGCACGGGAGGCGTTGATATGGGGACTTGCGGCGCAGGAACAGCCGGTATCACCGGTGGCGGAGCGGTCAAGATAGCAGCCGGAGGGGCGGCAGGAGTTATCTGGGCCGGTTTTGCAATGAGCGGTATCATATTTTTGCGGCCCTTCCCGGACCGGAAAAACAACCAGCTGGCTCCGAAAGTAACCAGCACGACCAGCGTCACGGCGAGAACAATTTTCCAGCCCGACATTCCTGAACCCTGATGACGTTCATTCTCAAAGAGCGCACCGGATATGTTGATAACCCCGTCCTTGCGGGATTTTCTGGACTTTTCGTTCTCCAGCTTTTTCAATGCATCGAGGATATAGCTCATTTTACAATTACCTTCCGGCCCAAAGCCAACCATGTATTCGTTGCCATACGTTGCGATGTCCTGAAGAATGCCGGATTCCTGCGATTACCCGAGAAGCAATGGCCGGGGTCACGCTGCTGTTTTCCTGGGTCCAGGCCATGACCAGCGCCTGTTCACAGACTACATTGACCAAGCGTGGCACCCCCCGCGAAAAGCGGTAAATGCGCCTCACCGCCCCCACAGAGAACAGGCTAGGAATCCGGCAGCCGGTCACCTTCAGCCGGTGCCGGATGTATTCGGCGGTATCGCGCATATCCATCGGTGCCAGACGACAGCGTACAGTTATGCGCTGGTTGAGCTGACGCAGGTCGTGACGTTGCAGGACAGTGTCGAGCTCCGGCTGGCCGGACAGAACGATCTGTATCAGTTTGTCACGCTCTGTCTCAAGGTTCGAGATCAGGCGCACCTGCTCGAGAACGTCGGGGGTCAAGTTCTGGGCCTCATCGACGACAAGGACGACTGTTCTTCCGGCTTCATGCTGCTCAAGCAGAAAGTTGTTGAGCGCGTCCAGGTATCCGAAGCCGTTTCGCTCCTCCGGATTCACGCCGAACTCGCGGCAGATGTTGGCCAGGAGCTGTTCACCCGAACGACAGGGGTTGAAGATCAGGGCGCTGCAATATTTTTCCGGGTCAAGCTGGGTAAGGAGCGTCCGAAGCACGGTCGTCTTGCCGGTGCCCACTTCGCCGGTCATGGCAATGAAGCCGGCATGGCTGTCGATACCGTACAGAAGGTGTGCAAAGGCTTCGCGATGGTGCTCGCTCAGATAAATGAACTGCGGATTGGGGGTGATCGTGAACGGTTTTTCGCTGAAACCGAAAAATTCACAGTACATCAGGGATTACTTACCCTCTCGTGCTCTCTGTATCTCATGCTCCACCGCGACCCGCGCGGTACCGCCGATCACATTGCGGGCATTGACGCTGGCCTCGACCGTAATGCAGGCAAAGATGTCACTTTCGATCTTAGCGGAGAAAAGCTGCCACTCCGCCAGTGACAACTCGGTGATATCCATGCCGTTTTCGACGCAGTAGCCGACCGCCTTGCCAACCGCCTCATGGGCATCGCGAAATGGCAGACCCTTGCGGACGAGATAATCAGCCACATCCGTGGCGGTCGAAAACCCCAGAGACGCGGCACGCCTCATGCTATCGCCGTTGACGCGCATCTCGCGGATCATATCGGCAAAGATCTTCAGACTCCCCTTGACCGTATCGATGGTATCGAAAAGCGGTTCCTTGTCTTCCTGCATATCCTTGTTGTAGGCCAGTGGCAGCGATTTCATGGTCGTCAGGAGCGCCATCAGGTTGCCGTAGACCCTACCGGTCTTGCCCCGCACCAGCTCCGGCACATCCGGGTTTTTCTTCTGGGGCATGATCGATGAACCGGTGCAGAAACCGTCTGACAGATCGATGAATCTGAAGGAGCTGGTGGACCAGAGAATCAGCTCCTCGGAGAAACGGGAGAGGTGCATCATCAGGATGGCGGCATCCGCCAGAAACTCTAGCGCAAAATCCCGGTCCGAAACAGCATCCAGAGAATTACGGGTCACCGTCGGAAAATCCAGCTGCTCGGCCACATACTCGCGATCGATCGGGAAGGTCGTACCGGCCAGCGCGCCAGCCCCCAGCGGCAGGACATTGACCCGTTTCAGGCAGTCTTCCAAACGGGCCTTGTCACGCCTGAACATCTCCACATATGCCATCATATGGTGGCTGAAAAGGATCGGTTGGGCTGTCTGCAGATGGGTAAAACCGGGCATGATCACATCCAGGTTGCCCTCGGCCTGATTGAGCAGGGCATCTATCAGCAGATCAAGGTAGGTGCTGATCCCCACGATCTCGTCCCGCAGATAGAGGCGGATGTCCAGCGCCACCTGGTCGTTGCGCGAGCGGCCGGTGTGAAGACGCTTGCCCGCTTCGCCGATGGCGGTCGAAAGACGCGCCTCGATGTTCATATGGATATCTTCCAGGCTGATCGAAAAATCGAACTCTCCGGCCTCGATCTGCTGCAGGATCTGCTGCAGTCCGTGGACGATCTGCTCCACGTCGGACAGGGTAATGATCCCCTGTTTGCCCAGCATGCGGGCATGGGCAATCGAGCCGCGAATATCCTGGTGATAGAGGCGCTTGTCGAAGTCGATGGAAGCGGTGAACTCCTCCACGAATTTATCGGTAGGCTGGGTGAAACGCCCGCCCCACAATTTGTCTTTGGACATCACAATGCTCCTGAATTATTTCTTCCGATTGGCCTGCATCAGCGAACGTATGCGCAGCCGCAGGGAGTTGATCTTGATGAAGCCCTCGGCATCAGCCTGGTTGAAGACCTGATCCTTCTCGAAGGTGGCAAAATCCAGGTTAAAGAGCGAATCGCTCTCGGATTTGCGGCCGACCGTACGGCACAAGCCCTTGTAAAGCTTTACGCGGGCCACGCCGTTGACGCACTTCTGCGAGTCGTCGATCAGGGTCTGCAGCATCTGGCGTTCGGGAGAAAACCAGTAACCGGCGTAGATCTGCTTGGCATATTCTGGAATCAGGCTGTCGCGGATACGCATGACTTCGCGGTCCATGGTGATCTGCTCGACGGCCGAGTGGGCCTCGCGCAGGATGGTGCCACCGGGGGTCTCGTACACGCCGCGCGACTTCATCCCCACGGACCGGTTTTCCAGCAGATCCACACGGCCAACGCCATGCTGTCCGCCGATATAGTTGAGGTGCGCCAGCAGTTGGGCCGGCGTCATCTTCTCGCCATCCACGGCCACGGCATTACCGTTCTTGAACTCGATCTCCACATACTGGGCCTTGTTGGGCGCCTTCTCCGGAGATTTGGTCAGCACGTACATCTCTTCCGGCGCCTCGGCCCAGGTATCCTCCAGGATGCCCCCCTCGAAGGAGATGTGCAGCAGGTTGCGGTCTGATGACCAGGGACGCTTCTTTATGGTCGGGATAGGAATGCCGTTCTTCTTGGCGTACTCGATCAGGGCCTGACGGCTGTTCAGGTCCCACATCCTCCAGGGTGCGATGACCTTGATGGCCGGGTTGAAGTGGTAGTAGGCCAGTTCGAAACGGACCTGGTCGTTGCCCTTGCCGGTGGCCCCGTGGGAAACGGCATCGCACTTCTCCTTGGCGGCGATCTCCATCTGGCGTTTGGCGATCAGCGGTCGGGCGATGGAGGTGCCCAGCAGATAGTGACCTTCGTAGATAGCGTTGGCGCGGAACATGGGGAACACGAAATCCCTGACGAACTCCTCGCGCAGGTCATCGATATAGACTTTGTCGGCTCCGGTAGCCAGGGCCTTTTCACGGACCGGATCAAGCTCATCCCCCTGCCCCAGATCGGCCGAAAAGGCCACGACCTTGCATCCGTACTCGTTCTTGAGCCATTTGAGGATGATGGAGGTGTCCAAGCCGCCTGAATAGGCCAGAACGATCTTGTTGATTTCAGGTTTCTTAACTTTTGCCATGAGCTTCTCCTTCGCTTGTCTGTTTTATTTTATCAAGGTTGCCATGATAGCTTTTTGTATATGCAGCCGGTTTTCAGCCTCGTCCCAGACTACCGAGTTCCTGCCTTCGATGACCGAGTCAGAGATCTCCTCTCCACGGTGAGCGGGCAGGCAGTGCAGCACCAAGCAATCCGGCTGCGCCAGGGCCAGCAGCGCGTCATCCAGACAGTAGCCGGCAAAGGCCTGCTCGCGCTCCTTCTGTTCGCTCTCCTGACCCATGCTGGCCCAGACATCGGTGTTGATGACATCGGCTCCCGTCACCGCCAGCTTCGGATCCGTCGTCAGTTGGATCCTGCCGGGCGCCTTGGCCCGAGCCCAGGCCATGACCCCGGCATCCGGCTCATAACCCTGCGGGCATGCCAGAGTCAGGTCAAAACCGAGTATTGCGGCCGCTTCTATCCAGGTGTTGGCCATGTTGTTTCCGTCCCCCACCCAAGCGAATTTCAGCCCTTCGTAGCTGCGCTTGTGCTCAATGACCGTCAGCAGGTCGGCCATGATCTGACAGGGGTGAAACAGGTCGGTCAGACCGTTGATTATCGGCACCGATGAGTAGCGGGCAAACTCTTCCACGATTTCCTGGCCAAAGGTGCGGATCATGACACCGTCGCAATAACGCGACATGACACGGGCACTGTCCTTGATCGGCTCACCGCGCCCCATCTGAGACGTGCCGGATGACATAAACAGGCCATAGCCACCCAGTTGAAAGACGCCCACCTCGAAGGAAACACGGGTACGGGTGGAGGCCTTCTCAAAAATCAGCGCCACCGTTTTGCCTTCCAGCAATCTGTGCGCTATGCCCTGCTTCTGCTTCTCTTTCAACTCGCGGGCCAGGGTCAGCATGCCGAACAGCTCAATCTCGTTGTAATCATGCAGCGCCAGAAAATGTCGCGTCACTGTCACCCCCATTACGCCGCGCCCTCCGCAAAAATACCGTCGAGAATGGCAATCATTTGATTAATTTCCTGCTTCGTCACTGTCAAGGGCGGGACAAATCTCAGCACCGTTTCGTGGGTCACGTTCAGCAGCACGCCCCGCTCGTGCCCCTTCTTGACGATGTCACCGGCCGGGATATCCAGGGCCATGCCGATCATCAGGCCGATGCCGCGCACCTCTTTCACGACATGATATTTGTGCTGGAGCGACTGGAGCTCTCCCACCAGATACTCGCCGATTTCTTCACAGCGGTTGAGGATACCGTCCTCCAGGATTGTCCGGACCGTGGCGATGGCTGCGGCGCATACCAGCGGATTGCCGCCAAAGGTGGATCCGTGGGTGCCGGGCACAAAAGCGGCTGCGAAGCGGTCCTTCGCCAGCATGGTTCCGACGGGAGCACCACCGGCCAGCGCCTTGGCCAGGGTCATGATATCCGGGACGATATCGAAATGTTCATAGGCGAACAGTTTTCCGGTGCGCCCCATGCCCACCTGCACCTCATCGAAGATCAGGATAAGGTCGTGTTTGTCGCAGATGCGCCGTACTTCCTGGAAATATCCGGGAGACGGTACATTTACCCCCCCCTCACCCTGGATCGGTTCCAGCATGACCGCACAGGTAGCGGGAGTGACCGCCGCCTCAAGGGCATCCAGGTCGTCAAAGGGAACGTGTTTGAATCCATGCAGCAGCGGATCGAAAAATCGCTGGACCTTTTCCTGACCGGTAGCGGACACCGTGGCCATGGTGCGGCCATGGAAGGAATCGGCTGCGGTAATGATCTCGTAGCGCTCGGGACCATAGGTATCGCGGCTGTACTTGCGGGCCAACTTGATGGCCGCCTCATTGGCCTCGGCGCCGCTGTTGCAGAAGAAGGCCTTGTCAGCAAACGAATGGTTGCAGAGCAGCTCCGCCAGTTCGATCTGCTGGGGGATCTGATAGTAGTTGGAGCAGTGGATCAGCTCAGCGGCCTGCTTCTGCAGCGCCGCGACCACCTTGGGATGACAGTGGCCCAGGTTGTTGACTGCCACGCCCCCCAGGAAATCCAGGTATTCCTTGCCGTCGGCATCCCACAGGCGGCATCCTTCACCCCGTACCGGCACGATCGGGTAGCGGCCATAGGTCCGCATGATGTATCTGTCTGATTTTTCTATCCACTGTTGTGAATTCATTTTTTCTCCAACCCATAGGAACGTGTATTTTTCAATATCAAGGCGGCCAAGGGGCGACGAGGAAGCGTAGCAGCGCTACGCTGCACGAGGAGGCGCGATGGCCAACGCCGAGATTGGGAAAAATTCGCGTTCCTTCTATTTGGTGATCTCCGTCCCGATACCGACGTCGGTAAATATTTCAAGCAGCACGGCATGGGGCACTCTCCCATCGATGATATGGGCCTTCTTGACGCCATCCCCTAGTGCATCGGCGCAACAGACCACCTTGGGGATCATTCCACCCGTAATGGCGCCCTGCTCGATCTGGCAGTGCAATTCAGCTACCGAAAGACTTCCCAGGAGCCTGCCGTTCGTGTCCTTGACACCTTCAATGTCTGTCAAAAGAATCAGCTTTTCCGCATTAAGCGCCGCGGCAACCCGTCCGGCAACCAGGTCGGCGTTGATATTGTAGCTTTCCCCATCCTGGCCGACTCCCACCGGCGCAATGACCGGGATATATTTCCCGTTTTCCAGGGTTGCGATCAGGTCGGTATTGACCTTGACCACATCACCGACGTAGCCGATGTCAACCAGCTCCACTGCGCCATCGTCTCCGGTAACCTCCTGAAGAAGCTTCTCGGCAAGCAGCAGGGTACCGTCCTTGCCGGACAGCCCGACTGCGCGACCGCCATGCTGGTTGAGATAGCCAACCACTTCCCGGTTGACCTGACCAACCAGCACCATCTCCACCACTGACATGGTTTCGGCATCGGTCACCCGCATGCCCCTGACAAATTCAGAGACGATGCCGTAACGCTTAAGGGTCTCGTTGATCTGCGGGCCGCCACCATGCACGATGACGGCATTGATTCCCAGTGACTTCAGCATGATCACGTCCAGGGCAAACGACTCTTTCAGCTTCTCGTCCGACATGGCGTGGCCGCCGTACTTGATAACAAATGTCCTGCCGGCGAAGCGCCGGATGTAGGGCAGCGCCTCCATCAACGTCGTGGCTTTTTCTATCAGATGTTTCATATCGTCTCTTTTCCCCGGATGCGGGATACGTGCGATAAAAAAAATAAAACTGCCAACCTTAAAGCTGGCAGTTTAACGTAGAATTCGCAAAACCTCAAAAGGTTATTGCATCGGCAGCATTATCGTAACCGTGGCTCCCAAACCGGGTTGGCTGTCCAGATTGATACTGCCCCCATGCAGCCGGATAAACTCCCGCGCATAATACAACCCCAGACCAAAGCCCCGCACCTGGCCGGTATTACAGGGATCGATCTGATAGAATTTTTCAAACACCTTGTGGATCTCGTCACGGGCCATCCCGACCCCGGTATCAGTAACAATTATACACACCTGGTCGCCGGCATCGAGCAGGGAGATGGTAACGTGACCTACCTCACCTGAAAATTTGTAGGCATTCTCGATGACCTGCTGCAAAGCAAAGGTGATTTTTTTCCGGTCCAGCTGTAATGGGGGCAGCGGCACTTCATGAAAATCCGTCTCAATGCCGGGTTTGCTTTGCGCCTCCATGGATCCCTGCAGTACCGAGGCCACGATAAAGTTGAGATCACATGCCTCGCGCTGTACCCCCCTCACATCCATTACCTGGCTGAAAGCAAGAAGGTCGCCCACCATGCGGCTCAGATACAGGGTTTCTTCATTGATCATCCGCACATTCTGTGCAAATGAAGGATCATTCATATCATAGACGCCGTGCTGAATATCCTGCAGAAACAGTGAGATTGAAGTGATCGGCGTGCGGAGTTTATGGGAGATGAGCGAGAGGAAGATACTCTTGAGGTGATCCAGTTTTTTCAGATTTGCAAGTTCTTCTTTAAGTATTTTCTTTGCAATGGCCTTCTCGACGGCTGTTCTCAACTGCAATAAATTGAGAGGCTTGTTGATAAAATCATCGGCGCCCTCTTTGAGCGCTTCGAGAATAATATCCTTTTCAACAAACCCGGTCATGATTACAACGACGGCCGTGGGATCAATATGCTTGATCTGCCGCAGGAGATCAAGCCCGGTGCCGCCAGGCATCATGACATCGGTGAGGATCAGGTCTACGGATTCGTTTTCATAGATATTCATGGCCTCCAGACAGGAACCGGCCTGAAACACATTGTAGCTGCTGAGGGCCTTCGCACAAAGATCCCTGATGACGGACTCATCGTCCACAATCAGGATGGTTGTCGGATTTTTTTGCGGGGTGGGCGCCTCGTTATGCAGGTGTTGTAATATCATTGCAAACCTCGTGACGAATGAACCAGGCTCCTAGCGTCCGAGTATCCGTGCTGTCGCAGCCAGGGCTTCACCAATCTTGCCGGGAAGGTTTCCGCCGGCCTGGGCCAATTCGGGCTTGCCGCCGCCACTTCCTCCCACAATCGGTGCCAGTTGTTTGATTATATCACCGGCTTTTATTGTTGCACTCAATTCTTTGCTGACGGCAACCAGCAAATTGGCCTTGCCGCCGATCTCGGCGCCCAGGATGACAACCCCTTCACCCATACGCTCCTTGAGGGTATCGGACAGGTCACGCAACCCCTTGATATCCTCGACCTGTACCTGTACCGCCAGCAGTCTTATGCCGTTGACCTCAACAACCTGCGACAGCAGATCCCCGGACGCCGCGGCGTTGAGGCGCCCCTGGAGCGACTCGATCTCGCGCTGTAACTCCCTCTGGCGGAGCAGCAGCTTTTCCAGCCGGTCCAGCGGGTTGCCTCCCTCGGCCTTGAGCAGTGCCGCCATCGCCCGCTGTTCATCCTCCATCTGCCGGACGAAACCGAGCGCGCCGGTCCCGGTCAGAGCTTCGATGCGGCGTACCCCCGCGGCAATCCCGGCTTCCGAGACGATCTTGAACAGACCAATGTCGCCAGCCGCCCGAACGTGGGTGCCGCCGCACAACTCCATGCTGACATCGCCCACACGGACCACGCGCACCGAATCACCGTATTTTTCATCGAACAGGGCCGTTGCCCCGGCTTCGATGGCTTCACTGATCGGCATCTGGTTGGTAGCCACCGGGGCATTCTCCATGACATAGCCATTGACCAGACCCTCCACCTGCCTGAGCTCGTCGGTGGTCATGGCGGAGAAATGGGTAAAGTCGAAACGCAGACGGTCTGGAGACACCAGTGAACCGGCCTGCTTGACATGCTCCCCCAGCACCTGGCGCAGGGCGGTCTGGAGCAGGTGCGTGGCGGTGTGATTGCGCGCCGTGGCAGCGCGGGTAGCGCCGTTGACGGTCAGATTGACCGCATCACCAACCCGCAGTGACCCTTCCTTGACGAGGCAATGATGGACTATCAGGTCAACAAATGGCCGACTGGTATCCACAACCTCCAGATGAGCGCTTCCGGAGGAGATCAGGCCGCCATCACCTGCCTGTCCACCTGATTCACCGTAGAAAGGCGTCGATTCCACGATCACATCCACCTGGTCGCCGGCCGTTGCAGTGTTGGCTTCAACGCCACCACGCACCAGCGCCAGTATCGGAGAATAGGCCAGCAGGGCGTCATAGCCGACAAACTGGGAATGAACACCACGATTGTGTATTGCCTTGTAGATGTCGGCAATTCCCTCAGCCCCGGAACCTTTCCAGTGTTCGCGGCCCAGCTCGCGCTGTTTTTCCATGCAGGCCCCGAAACCGGCTTCATCAACCGTAAAACCTTCCGATTCCACGATATCAGCCGTCAGATCGACCGGGAAACCGAAGGTATCGTACAGCTTGAAGAGCACGTCGCCCGGAATTACCGTTTTTCCGCTGATACGCAACGCTGCCACTTCATCGTTGAGAATCCCGAGGCCGCGATCAAGGGTCTCGGTGAAGCGTTCCTCTTCCGCCAGAACCACCTTCTTGATATAGGCCTCGCGCTCGGCCAGTTCCGGATAGGCATCCCCCATCATTTCGCGTACCGCCTCCACCATCCTGTAGAGCAACGGTTCGCCCACCCCCAGCATCTTGGCATGACGGGCGGCGCGGCGCATGATGCGTCGCAGCACATAGCCGCGCCCCTCGTTGCTGGGCAGGGCCCCGTCACAGATCAGGAAAGTCACGGCACGGCAGTGATCGGCTATGACCCGCATGGAGACATTGTCTTTCTCATTGTCGCCATACGTTTTACCGCTGTGACGCTCGATGTGTCGGATGATCCCCTGCAGCAGATCGGTATCGTAGTTGGAGTGCACCCCCTGCATGACGGTCGTGATGCGCTCCAACCCCATGCCGGTATCGACGGAGGGCTTGGGCAGCGGCGTCAGGACACCGTCGGCTGAGCGGTTGAACTGCATGAAGACATTGTTCCAGATCTCCATGTAGCGGTCGCAGTCGCATCCCACGGCACAGTCTGGAGAGCCGCAGCCCACCTCGGGACCGTTGTCCCAGAAGATTTCTGTACAGGGGCCGCAGGGGCCGGTATCCCCCATTGACCAGAAGTTGTCCTTCTCGCCGAAGCGGTAGATCCGCTCACGCGGCACACCTTCCTGCAGGTGCCAGAGGTCGGCGGCCTCGTCGTCATCGGTGTAGACCGTCACATACAGGCGGCTCTTGTCCAGCCCCAGGTCGACGGTGAGAAATTCCCAGGCAAAGGCGATGGCCTCTTTCTTGAAGTAGTCGCCGAAGGAAAAGTTGCCCAGCATCTCGAAGAAGGTATGATGGCGGGCGGTGCGCCCCACATTCTCCAGGTCATTGTGCTTGCCGCCGGCCCGCACGCACTTCTGCGAACTGGCTGCCCGGTAATAGCCGCGATCCTCCAGACCCAGGAAACAGTCCTTGAACTGGTTCATGCCGGCATTGGTAAACATCAGAGTCGGGTCGTTCTTGGGGAGGATCCCCGAGCTGGGGACCACCACATGTCCCCGATCCTCAAAATATTTCAGAAATCGTGCGCGAATCTCTCTGCCTGTCATCTGTATCCTCAACACTTAGAAATTTTTCTTTACAGCTCCGTTGTCCGCAGGGCACGCATTATCGCGGAAAGAGAGAACCCGCGGCGTTGCAGAAAACCTACCGCCCGGCGTTTTTCCTTGTCGCTGGCAGCGGAAAATGAAAAACCGCTGAAACGGTGTTCAACGATTGCGCATACTTCCTCGACTTCATCATGATCCGCCAGGAGTTGTCCGAGCACCTCGGACACCAGTTCGGACGGCAGTCCCCGCCGTCGCATCTCCTGCCGCAAACGGGCGCCGTAGTAACGCCCGGACGCCAGCGCCGATTCGGCAAAGCGTTCGGCAAAACGGCGGTCGTCCACCCACCCCTCCGAGACCAGTCGCCCGAGTGCGGTCTCGATATCCGCCAGATCAAAATCCCTGCCACGGAGCTTTTCCTGCAGCCGGGACACCGTATAATCCCGCGCGGTCAGAATGCGTAGCGCATACAGGTACGCCCGTTCCGGAGAAGAGGGTTCAGAACTTCTCGATTTCAAGCGGTTCCGGTTCCGCAACCGGGTCTTCCTTGCTCTCGAAGCCTTCCCAGGAGGCATCCGAGGTGCCCGAGATACCGGAGACCTTGAGGGCGAAGTCGTCCGGGTTGGAACTCTGCCGCACCGCCTCTTCATAGGAGATCAGGTTAGCCGTGTAGAGTTTCATCAATGACTGGTCAAAGGTCTGCATGCCATAGCTGACAAATCCCTGTGCAATGGCATCATGCAACTGCTTGGTCTTGTCCTTGTCATCGATGCATTCGCGTATGCGGCCGGTCCCCAGCATGACCTCCACCGCCGGAACACGTCCTTTACCATCGGATTTCGGCACCAGCCTCTGGGAGATGACCCCTTTGATAACACTTGCCAGCTGGATGCGGACCTGGCGCTGATGGTAGGGAGGAAACACGCCGATGATGCGGTTTACCGTCTCGGCGGCATCCATGGTGTGCAGGGTTGACATGACCAGGTGGCCGGTCTCGGCAGCGGTCATTGCGGTCTCAATCGTCTCGTAGTCGCGCATCTCGCCCACCAGGATAACATCGGGGTCCTGCCGCAGGGCTCCCTTGAGGGCGCCGGAGAAGGAGGGCGTATCCGATCCCACCTCACGCTGGCTGATGATGCTCTTGTTGTCGCGATGCAGGAACTCGACCGGGTCTTCGATGGTGATGATGTTGCAGGTGCGGTTCTGGTTGATATAGTCGATCATCGCTGCCAGGGTAGAAGACTTGCCGGAACCGGTGGTACCGGTCACCAGCACCAGTCCGCGCTCCTCCTGGCAGATCTTCTGCAGAACCGGCGGCAGGTTGAGCCCAGAGAGTGACGGTATGACAAAGGAGATGGAGCGGAACACCATCGCGGTAGTGCCGCGCTGTCGATACACGCTGACCCTGAAACGCCCCAGTCCCGGAACGGCATAGGCCAGATCGACCTCCGAATTCTCCTCGAATATCCGCCTCTGCCGATCATTCATCATACCCTGACTCATGCCATTGACAACGTCGGGAGAAAGCCGGGGGGCGTTGGGGATCGGGTGCAACCGGCCATCGATACGGACGATGGGAGGCAACCCGGTCTTGATATGTATATCCGAGCCCTTGGCCTTGACGGCGATCGTCAGTATTTCATTCAGATCCATGTTCCCTCCGACTACTTTTTGGCGACCAGTGGAGCCTTGAGCAGGTCCATGAGCTTTCCTTCGATCTCGGCCAGTGTTTCAGGGTGCTCGGTCAACCAGGTGCGAGAGTTTTCGCGACCCTGTCCGATACGTTCCTTACCGTAGGAGAACCAGGCTCCGCTCTTGTCGACGATGCCCCTGTCCACCGCCAGGTCCAGCACATCACCGGTGCGGGAGATACCTTCACCGTAAAGGATATCGAACTCCACCTCTTTGAAAGGGGGGGCCACCTTGTTCTTGACGACCTTGACGCGGGTGCGGGAACCGATTACGGCATCCCCCTGCTTCAGGGTGGCAATCTTGCGGATATCCATGCGCACCGAGGCGTAGAACTTGAGGGCGTTGCCGCCGGTAGTGGTTTCGGGATTGCCGAACATGACACCGATCTTCATGCGGATCTGGTTGATAAAGATCACGCAGCAATTGGACTTGGAGATGATGCCGGTCAATTTTCGCAGGGCCTGGGACATCAGGCGGGCCTGAAGGCCCATGTGGGAATCGCCCATGTCGCCTTCGATCTCGGCCTTGGGCACCAGTGCCGCCACCGAATCGATCACCAGCACATCGATGGCGCCGCTGCGCACCAGGGTCTCGGCGATTTCCAGGGCCTGCTCGCCGGTGTCCGGCTGGGATACCAGCAGGTCATCGGTCTTGACCCCCAGCTTGCGGGCGTAGCCGATGTCCAGGGCGTGCTCAGCATCCACGAAGGCGGCGATGCCACCGCTCTTCATGGCCTCGGCCACAATGTGCAGAGCCAGGGTCGTCTTGCCGGAAGACTCTGGTCCGTATATTTCCACGATCCTGCCGCGCGGCACGCCACCCACTCCCAGAGCCATGTCCAGGGAGATGGAACCGGTAGAAATGGCTTCCACCCCCGGGAGCGCCTCATCCGTGCCCAGCCGCATGATGGCACCCTTGCCGAACTGTTTCTCAATCTGGCTGAGCGCCAGGTCTATGGCCTTGTTTTTATCCGATGCCGTATCTTTTTCCGCCATTGGTATATGTCTCCTGAAAGGTGGGATGGGTAATTTAAAGGGTTAGAAAATAGCATATCCTGGCGTTGTCCCGCAAGGCTTTATCTGGGGTTCTCGATTGGGTCAACTGACAAGAGAATGAAGTGTGTTGAGCCGAGCATATCCAGGAATAATCATTGGTGCTATTTTCTCGAAGGTCGAGAGTTCGTAAGTTCCCTGGATATGATTTTAGGTGGCCGGTTTGTTATGCCTACCAGTGATTTCAGACTGGTAACTCATTAGTCCTCCAAATTGGTGCGTAATTTGTTGCCTCTTTAAGAGAATATGGTCCCATTCATCGACTGCAATTCATTGGCAGCCTTCAACATTTTATCTGGTGAACCAAGACTTAAGTCACGGTACATGTCTCGAATTTCCGTTTCCAGCGTTATACCTTGCAAACTAATTCGACCACCCCACATTTTTACTTCTGGGCCGGAGGCTTCAGGGCACCAAGTTTCTCCTTCATCAGCTGACAACAATAGTGGTAAAACTTTTCCTATCGAGGGGAATTCCATCAACATTACACCAGTCGAACTTTCATGCAGAGCCAATTCATTCTCAATTGCCACAATCCTCATTGCTTCCAGATTTATCATACTTCCTCCTTGGAATGGGCCCAATGGCATCTAATTTTTCATTTTCGTTATAGAATGCGACTTGATAGATACCTCATCAAGGTCAAATTTGCTTTGTTGCATTAATCCAAGCCCCAGAGGCCACGGCACCCATCCCACGCCTTTACCCCACAAAACCTATCCGATCCCTAACAGCAACAAAACCGGCCCTAAACACTTACTGGTGCGCGCCACCCAGTCCGATCCAGTCTATTTGCCATAGCAGATTTTACCGGCTTTAGCCATAGATTTAACTTCTAAACATTTTATGATTATGCCTAGGTTTCACTTCTTCAAACCTCAGCCAATTTCAGGCTTCTTCCGCCCTTTCCCCGTCAATCCCTTGAAATTTTCTCCCGTCACCACCGGCTTGCCCGACCGCTTCTCAATATCCCTGCGTGTGCTGCCGGCCACGGCTCCACCCTCCTGGGCATCCTTTTTCAGCGGCTCGAATCCCTTTGAATCCCGGTCGCGGTGGAGCTTGGTAGTCGTCGCCTCGGCCAGCATGGTCAGGATCAACTCAATGTCGGTCATGTGATCGCGCAGATTTTCCCGTTCCAATCCCTTGACCTGCTTGTAATCCTCCACCTTCAGATCAAACGTCCCCTGCATGATCTCGTTGGTCAGTATCGCATACTCCAGGCTTGTTCCGGCGCCTCGATTCTGCCATTCGTCTGTCAGGTCCTGCCGGACGGCTATCCCCCGCATCCGTTTGTCGATCCAATCTTTCGGATAGCCCTTTTTCTCGTAGAGGGACTTCATCCGCTCCATGGAGAGTTCCGGATTTTCGATCTCGTCGATCCGCTCCTTGCCGACCTTGGCCAGCCAGCGTTTCAGAGGTTCTACCTTGGGTGACGGGATGGACTGGATGATACGGAACATCGTCTCGGTATCTGCGCAGTCGGTGGAGTAGAACTTGCCATCGGCTGCTTCGAATTTCAGTTGTACGATTTTTTCGTACAACTCGAAATAGCCTTCCCTGGCAAGCTTTCTTTTGAGATCGCTCCAGTACCGTTTAGGAATGCTGCTTCCGGTGAGTACTTCCACGATATCAATTACTGCAAACCACCATTCGCCTTCATGCAAGATTTTGCGAATATGCTTTCCTTCAAAAACAGCTACCCGAATAAGCTCGCTTTTTGTCATGGCACGTACTCCTTCTTTGGGCCAAAATGTCCGCACTGACAAATACAAAATCCAAACAGTTACAATCTTTTTGAAGGATACCACGGGAGGGTGACACAATACGTCTCTAGGTGACATTTATGATGAAAAAAAGCTGCCGCCTCGTTTCATGTTCCACGAGGGGATGATGACAAGCAACTTATGAAAGCGTATCTACTCCTTCTTAAGCAGGTAGCGCCGCAGCCAGTCAAGCGCCGTCCAGGTCGTGATAATGCGGATTTCGTCGCGACTGCCGCTGAACCGGAAACGCTTGGTCCAGCAACCGTCCGGGGCCGCCAGGGAGATGAACACCGTGCCGACCGGTTTGTCGTCGGTGCCGCCGTCCGGCCCGGCGATTCCGGTGACAGCCAGTCCCAGATGGCTGCCCGCGGCCCGGCGCACCCCTTTGGCCATGGCCGAAGCCACCTCGCGGCTGACCGCGCCCTTTTCCGCCAGCAACGCCGGCCCCACCTCCAGCTGACGGGACTTGGCGGCATTGCTGTAGGTTACCGCCCCCTCCAGAAAATAACGGGAACTGCCGGAGATCGAGGTGATTCTCTGGGCAATCATCCCGCCGGTACAGGATTCCGCCAGCGACAGTGTCATCCCCTTCCGGATGAACAGTTCGGCAATGATCTCGTCGATGGTACGGTCACCATTCGAAAAGACGTACTCCTGAAGCCGTTCCCGCACCAGGCTGACAGCGGGGTCAAGCAGTGCCGAGGCCTTGTCGTCACCATCCGCTTCAGCCCGCAGTGTAATGCGCATCCAGGGAAACGTAACGCATATCCCCAGGTACAGACCCTGGTCCGGCCGGGCAATACCACCCAGCATCTCATCCACCTCGGCCTCGCCGGGGCCGAAGACGTTCAGGCGTTCCATGCGGATCGCGCGCTTGCCGGTGGTCCGTTCCGCAAGAAAGGGGATTACGGAGTCGTGCAGCATCCGGGACATCTCGGAAGGCACTCCCGGCAGGAAAAACATGAAACAGCCGTTGTTCATCAGGTGAAAACCGCAGGCGGTGCCGGTCGGGTTCGGTATCAGGACCGTCTTGGCGGGAATCATGGCCTGCTTGTCATTCAGCGGGCAGACGACCAGCGATGGCAGACGGCCGGACATTTCACGAACATGGGCCTTGGCATGATCATTCAGGACCAGACGCCGGCCGGTTGCCCGGGCCGCGGCCCGGGCGGTCAGATCATCCGCCGTCGGCCCCAGGCCGCCGGTCACGATAATGGCATCGCTGTTTCTGGCGAGCCCCAAAATGGCTTCGATGATGTCCGGTTCACTGTCGCCGACAGCCATATGCCGTTGCACCCGCAGCCCGTGCGAGAGGAGCACTTCAGCTATCGTGCCGGCATTGGTGTCCGTAATCTGGCCGCAGAGCAGTTCATCGCCCACACTCAAGGTTGCTATCTTCATGGTTCTTCCTTACGCAACAGCCGTTGCATGACGACCCGGCAGGGAATGCCGCGTTCACGGGCGATGCGGCGACAATCCTCGTATTCGGGTTTCTCTCCGAACTCGCTGACCTTGAAACGCACCCGGCCGAACTGTGTGTCGCGCTCCTCAATCCGCCGTGACTGCACGATGCGCCGCAAGGAGGTGTACCTCACGCCCAGGGTGCCGGTTTCCGACATGACCAGCGCCGCCAGGCGCTCCAGGTCGGTCGGCAGGCATAGAAACGTCAGCACCACCCCCGGGCGCCCCTTTTTCATCTGCACAGGTACCAGCCACACATCCAGGGCCCCCCTCTCCAGCAGCAGTTCCTGTACATAGCCGATGACCTCGGCCGTCACATCGTCGAGATTGCAGGACACCTCCCGTGCCTCTTCTGTCCCCCCGCCTGAATCCGTGCCGAGGAAGGCCCGCAGGATGTTGGGACAGTCGCTGAAATCCTTGCCGCCGGCGCCGTTGCCGACCCGCAGGAGGGTCATGTCCGGTCGTGTGCCAGGACTGGTTGCCAAGGCTACCAGAATAGCCGCACCGGTGGGGGTCACCCGTTCGCCCTCGCCGCAGCCGCCGTGCACCGGCATGCCCCGCAGCAGTTCAGCCGTTGCAGGGGCCGGCACCGGCAGCCGGCCGTGTGCGGTCTCGATAAAACCGCTCCCCAGCGGAAGCGCTGCAGCGTAGACCGCCTCAACACCCAGATACTCCAGGCATATGACAGTTCCGACGATATCGACAATGGAATCAACCGCCCCGACCTCGTGGAAATGCACATCCTCAACGGCAACCCCGTGCACCTTCGCCTCGGCCTCGGCCAGGCGACGAAAGATTCGGCGGGAGGTTTCCTTAACCGGATCGGCAAGGGCGCTGCCGGCAATCATGGCGTCGATACCGGCATAGTGCCGGTGGGTGTGGTGGTCATTCACCTGCACATCAAATTTCAATGCAGCAACATGCTGGCGCTCGGTGCGGTGGGTGGAAAGTGCGTAGGAGTCCGACGACAGTCCCAGCTTGGTCAGCTCCGCCCTCAGCAATTCCAGCGGCACGCCGAGGTCCAGCAGCGCCCCCACGGCCATGTCGCCGGAGATGCCGGATTGACAGTCTAGATAAAGAATATTCATGGGATTACTTCCTCCCCGCCATAAACCCTGCCAGCAGCTGACTCAAACCGGAAACGATTGAGTTCATTGCCTCCGGTTCCGGCAACGGAATCTTCAGGCATCTCTTGCCGGTAGCCTCGTCAACAGCCACTAACCCGCTAAGCGGGCCTGTCCGAGTGACCTCGCCACTGGTAGTTCCGGCTGCTCTATCGACAACGTCCGGCTGTGGTGCAAGCGCCTGTCCCAGTTCCATGAGGAACCGCGCGCCGCTTTGCAACAGCTCGCTCAATGGCGGGGTTACTGTCGCTCCACCTGATTTTATTGCTTTTGAAGAGGTAGTTGCCTCCGCTTCATCTTCAGCAACCTCAGCAACGATCTCCTCTCCCGCCTCCTCCGCATCTTGTTCGTTGCGCCAGAGCTCTTGTCCACCAGGCAAATCTGCCGGCTCCATACCACCGGTCAGATTCTCCACCGAATTCATGAAGGATTCGAGCTGGGATTCGCCAATCATCACCGTATCACGTCCATCCTCATCCAACGCCCCGGCAAAGACCGCCTTTTTGAAGCGCAGCAGGTCAAGGATACGCTCCTCGATGGAGTTGCGGGAGATAAAATTGATCACCCGTACCGGCTTTTTCTGACCCATGCGGTGGACCCTGGCAATGCGCTGCTCCAGGATGGCCGGGTTCCAGGGGATATCCAGGTTGATCACAACCGAGCCGCTTTGGAGATTCAGCCCTACCCCGCCGGCATCGGTGGAGAGGAAAACATTGCAGGCAGGGTCGAACTTGAAACGGCTCATGAGATGCTTGCGCTCTTTGGACGGCACGGAACCGTTCAAATGGACATGACCGATTTGAAGGCGTTCCAGCACCTGTTCCACCAGCTCATTCATTCTGAGCCACTGGCTGAAGATGACGACCTTTTCGCCGCCCTCGACAACCAGCTCCCGCAGAAGTTTCTCTAACTCCCCGATTTTCGGCCCACGCACGGTTTTCTTGTCAACCAGCCAGGTATTGTCCGACACCATGCGCATATTGGCCAGGGCGATACGAAGGCGCAAACTATCAGCCTCGCTGAGGAAGCGGAAACGTCGCCACTTGTTCACCAGTTGCGCCACCATATCGGCGTAATCCTGATGAATGGCCGTCTGTTCCGGTGTCATCGGCACAAAGAAATTCTTATCGATCCGTTCGGGAAGCTGCTTCAGCACCTGGCTCTTTTTCCGTCGGATCATGACGCCGCTCAAGGAGGCGCGGATCTTGTCCAATTCCTTGTACCCCACCAACTTGCCGGCATGATCCGTCACCCGGTGCGCATGGACAAAGCGGTAGAGCGGCCCCAGGTGATGACAATCCACGAACTCCATAATCGAATGGAGCTCCTCGATCCGATTTTCCAGCGGCGTGCCGCTAAGAACCAGGGCAAACGGCGATTCCAGGCGCTTCACCGCCTGGGCCGTGCGGGTCTGCCAGTTTTTGATCCGCTGCGCCTCGTCCAGGATAATCAGATCAGGGGCCCATGCCGCGATAAGGTCCGCATCCCGGTAGATGAGCTCGTAATTCACCAGCTTGAAAAACGAATCAGATCGGTACAACTCGCAGCGTTGCTGGGTCACCCCTTCAATCACGGTCGCTGTCCGGTCGGTGAAGGAATCGATCTCACCCTTCCACTGGTGTTTTAATGAGGTTGGAGAAACAACCAGAACCTTGGCGACGCCAAACAGCCTCGCCATGACCTCCGCCACCGCTATGGCCTGGACGGTCTTGCCGAGCCCCATATCATCGGCCAGCAGCGACCGCCCTGCCCGTGACGCGAACAGGATCCCTTCCCGCTGGTAGGGATACAGGGATGCTTTGATGAGCGAGCCAAAGAGTGGCGCATCGATTCCCGCCGGGAACGCATCATCAATCAGGGCTTGGCGATGAACGACATCCTGACGCGCGGCGATGAATGCTATGACATCGTCATAACAGCGCAGTTCATGGCCTGGCTGGCTGGACGCCTTGTCAATAAAATCAGTTATGTCGCTGAAGCGTTGCTCCTTGAGAATACCATCAGCGGAAAAATAGCGTTGCGCCAGTTTGCAAACAGGAACGGGCGCCGTACTCCCCAGGCGCAGTCTGACCTCGCGTTTCAGTCCGTAGGAAAGATAGATTTCCGACCAGGTCTGATTGAAGCCCTGCTTGAAGTGCCGTGCGTTCGCCTTCGTACCCTTCAAGCGGGCAAGGGTGAAAGAAATATGCTTGCAGACGCCCAGTCCGCTGATGCGGAAATCCGGGCAGGAGCAGAAATTATCCCCCGCCTGGTCACCGCGGATGGCGATGCGGTAGGTTCTGTTTGACACGGGGTTTGTCAGGGCAAATTCGGAGAACACCGGATGGTCGCCGCGATTT
Source organism: Deltaproteobacteria bacterium (assembly GCA_021779135.1). Classification (GTDB taxonomy): domain Bacteria; phylum Desulfobacterota; class Desulfuromonadia; order Geobacterales; family Pseudopelobacteraceae; genus CAIPTY01. The sequence continues at coordinate 21,928 of JAJYBH010000001.1, read as the reverse complement.
TCCAGGAGAAATTCCTGGCTTTCACCGTACTCCATCCGCAGTTGGCGCTGCCACTCTTCCAGCGTCATATCTTCCGGCTTGTGGGTCCGGCTGAGCTTGGCCTGCTTTGGGGGTTTTATTGTTGTAGCGGATTCAGCGGAGCGGCTGCCGGGGCGTTTTTTCGGGGTTTTACTTTTTTTCATGGGTTCTCCGGGGATGAGGTTTTCCTGTCGCTTAATCGGGTATGAGGCGCAGCGGCGCGGTCTTATCGCGACCGTCTGCCGCCGAGCGTGGGACATCTTCTCTTTTTCATTCCGATTACTGTTTTTGAAGTTGTTGGAATATTCCTGCCACCTTACCTGTTGACCGATACCAATAAATATTATAGTTTGGTATTATAATGGCTTTGATGGAGGTCATCTCATGCATAAAAACACCAGTGTTACTCTTGGCAAACACTACGAAAATTTCATTTCTCAGCAGGTTGTCCAAGGCCGATTTGGTTCAGCAAGTGAAACAATTCGTGCCGGTCTGCGACTATTGGAAGAACGGGAAACCAAGTTGTCGCTGCTACGCCGTGCGCTTGTTGAGGGTGAAGAAAGCGGCACCGCTGATTATTCGCTCAAGAGCTTACTCTCTGAACTTGATGGTGAAAGTTTAAACTGATGCCCTCATTTTCCCTCACAAACATGGCAAAGGCAGATTTGAAAGAGATCGCCAGGTTCACACAAAACCGTTGGGGGCGTGAACAGCGCAACTTGTATCTACAAATGCTGGATGTTTCATTTCAACAGTTGGCTGCCAACCCGCTCAAAGGGAAGGATTGCAGTGATATTCGAATTGGCTATCGGAAATTGAATGCTGGCAGTCATGTAATTTTTTACCGCCAAACTCTCGTCGACACGATCGAGATTGTCCGTGTCCTGCACGGACATATGGACATTGAAACACGACTTTCTGAGCCGTAATGCGGGAAGTCCCTAATTATTCCCGGTATTTCCGCAAAATATCGATCCACGGTCAACACGGAACAGGTATGACTCTTTTCGAGTGTCGCTATGATGTTATCGGACGTAGTACCGTGTAGCCGAATAGGATATTTCTATCGATTCATTCCCCACAGTCGAATAAGCATGCCCGTTTTCCGCGAACCCTCGCCGTGCCATAACGAAATCAGGCCCACATATTCGTCCGTTACTTCATAGTTGACGCAGTACTTGACCGGTCCGGAATCAATGTACAACTCTTTAAGCACCACCTGCTGACCGGCAAGCAGGTAGGGGGAATCAGTCCCAGCGAGATTGTTGTCACAAAGAAACTTTTCTGCCGCTTCAATGCGATCCAGAAACGCTTCCGCAATCTCCAGCCGGTAACGCTCCGCCAACCCCTCCGCATATCGCCGGACCCTGACCTGATATTCCAGTGAGCGCTTAAGCTGACGTTTTCCCATTTCGCAGATCTTTCTTGAGAGAATCGTAAAACGCATCCCCCTCAGCGACGACATCTCCCAATCCGGAACGAAGCTCGTACCAACCTCGTTCCACCGAATCGAAGAATTCCTTTTGTTCATCGGCGCCACGCACGTACATGCGCAATGAATCCCTGATTACATCCTGCTCGTTGCGCCCTTCGCGCTGTGCAATCCGCTTCAGATTCATGCTGTCGTTTTCGTCAAGCCTGAGCCCCAGTTGTCTGCTGCCGGCCATAAATCACCTCCGCGGTATCATTGATACCAATATACAACGTTGCACATCAGCTGACAATTCATTCGATTGCCGGTATCACATGTAGAAATGGACATCAGGCCGGTTCCCATATGCTCACACCCTGTTGATTAAATTTGCCGCACAGGCCGCGCCGAAACCGTTATCGATATTGACGACCGTCACCCCGGCGGCGCAGGAGTTGAGCATCCCCAGCAGCGCCGCGATGCCGCCGAAGGAGGCGCCGTAGCCGATCGAGGTTGGCACGGCAATGACCGGTTTGTTCACCATTCCACCCACTACCGAGGGGAGTGCCCCCTCCATACCGGCGACCACGATTATCACGGTGGCCGCTTCCAACTGTTCCCGCCGCGCCAGCAGGCGATGGATACCGGCCACGCCTACGTCGTAGACATGGCTGGTTTCGTTACCAAGAAAACGGGCGGTCAGCAACGCTTCGGCAGCCACCGGAATATCGGAAGTCCCGGCCGAAACAACCAGTATGGTACCGCGTCCCTGCGGCTCCGGTGGATGTTGCTGCAGGGTCAGGCAGCGCGCCTCCTCATGACAGTTTGCCGCCGGGAAGGCCTGCACGACCTCCCTGGATTTTTCGGCGGAAATCCGCGTCACAAGTATATTGCTGCCCTTGCTGGCCATGGCTGACATGATGCGAACAATCTGCTCGACACTCTTGCCTTCGCCGAAAATCATTTCAGGCATCCCCTGACGCAGTTCACGATGGTGGTCCACCTGGGCGCAATCGACATCCTGGTAGGGGAGCTGCCGCAGACATTCCACCGCTTCGTCTACCGTGGTTGCTCCGTCCTTGACGTCATCCAGCAGTTTTTTAAGATATTCAGGGCTCATATTTAGAATCCTTGCCGTTTGAAATTGTGTATAAGATTTTTTATACACCACGCACCTCAGGCTTGCCACACCAAATTTACCAGGGTAACGATGTAACAAAATCAAACTTCAGCTCAGCGGTTTACATCGCCGTCAAATTCTGCTACAAACGCACTAATACAGTATTGAGAGAGGTATACACATGGGTAAAACAACTGCTGAAAAGATTTTTGAGACGCATCTGGTCGATGAGCCTTTCCCAGGCACAAAAGTTCTCAGGCTCGACGTTGTACTGTGTCACGAAATAACTACCCCGATCGCCATCGACGACCTGATCCGTCGCGACAAGGATCGGGTATTCGACCCTTCCAAAATAAAAGCGGTCATCGATCACGTCACCCCCAGCAAGGACACCAAGACCGCCACGCAGGCCAAGATTCTGCGTGACTGGGCACATCGCCACGCCATCAAGGACTTTTTTGACGTGGGCGCCAACGGAGTCTGCCACGCCCTGTTCCCGGAAAAGGGTTTTATCCGCCCTGGAAACACTGTCATCATGGGGGATTCCCACACCTGCACCCATGGCGCTTTCGGGGCCTTTGCCGCCGGAATCGGCACCACCGACCTGGAGGTGGGCATACTGAAAGGGGTCTGCGCCTTCCGCGAACCGAAGACCATCAAATTCAACGTCACCGGTTCCCTGCCAAAAGGGGTCTACGCCAAGGACGTCATCCTGCACATCATCGGCCAGATCGGCGTCAACGGCGCCACGGACCGGGTGATGGAGTTCCATGGTCCGGTAGTCGGAGCCATGTCCATGGAATCGCGCATGACGCTCTGCAACATGGCTATCGAGGCTGGCGGCACCTCCGGCATCTGCATGCCGGACATGACTACCGTCGAGTACCTTTGGCCATTCATCAGCAGCGAATTCGCCTCGAAAGAAGCCGCACTGGCCGAGTACTCCAGATGGTGCTCGGACAAGGACGCCCGGTTCGAGAAAACCATTGAGATCGACGTAACAAACCTTCAACCGACGGTTACCTTCGGCTACAAACCGGATCAGGTCAAACCGGTTTCCGAGATCGCCGGAGAACCGGTGGACCAGGTCTACATCGGCTCCTGCACCAACGGCCGCCTGGAGGACCTGCGCATCGCCGCCGGCATACTGAAAGGGAAAAAGATCGCCCCGAACGTGCGCGGCATCCTCTCTCCGGCCACCCCCAAGGTCTACCAGGAGGCCATGCACGAAGGTCTGATCGACATCTTCATGGAAGCCGGCTTCTGCGTTACCAACCCGACCTGCGGCGCCTGCCTGGGGATGTCCAACGGCGTCCTGGCCGAGGGCGAGGTCTGCGCCTCCACCACCAACCGCAACTTCATGGGCCGGATGGGCAAGGGAGGCATGGTGCACCTCATGTCACCGGCCACATCCGCGGCCACGGCCATCGAGGGCAAGATCGCCGACCCGAGGAAGTATTTGTAAGACTTTCGCCGCAGTGGATACGGAGACAAACCAATTACAAATTAACAGTCATGAGCATGGATACACAGGATTACGACTCAAAGGATTACCACTAGAATATGGTGTTCGGGGGATATTATCCTGTTATCCTATTCATTTCCTTTATGATTTTCTCTGAGTCCTCTGTGCCCTCTGTGGCAAACGAATTTCACCCATATAAGGAGTCACCATAATGAAAACCTTCGGAGGCCCGGTCCTCTTCCTCGACCGCAGCGACATCAACACCGACGAGATCATCCCGGCCAAGTACCTGACCGAGATCACCAAGGAAGACCTCAAACCCTACATCCTGGAAGACCTGAAACTGCCCGGTTTTGACCCCAAGGGGCCCAAAACCAGAAACGCCCGGGTGGTCATTTCCCGCGCCAATTTCGGTTGCGGCTCTTCCCGCGAGCATGCCCCCTGGGTATTCGAGGTCAACGGCATCACCGCCGTCATTGCCGAATCCTTTGCCCGCATCTTCCGCCAGAACATGTTCAACTGCGGCATGGCCGCCATTGAGCTGCCCAAGGAGGATCTCGACCTGATCTTCTCCCATGCCGGCGACGAGGACGCGGCCATGAGCATCGACATCGAGGCCGGGACCCTGACCATGAGCGGCAACGGCAAGCAGAAGACCTTCAGCTTCGACATCTCCCCCTTTGACAAGGCCCTGGTGCTGGCTGGCGGCTGGGTTGATTACGCCGACAAGAATTATTGATAGCTCGCCATATCTCACTCACAAAAAAAGCCCTGCGGAAGCAGGGCTTTTTTTGTGTTTCGGGTTTACAAAACGAATCAGAACTGTCGGCTCAGACCGAGGTGGAAGGTCACATCCGGCGCCGTGGCGACAACAATATCCTCGGACACGCCGATGTCCAGGAGATAATTGCCGGGGAGCCTGAGCGCTCCGCCCGTCACCAGCATCAGCGAGTTTTTGGACAGCTCGTCCAGCGAGCTGCCGCCAAAGAAGGCGGTGTTGCCATTCAGCTGAAACTTGAAGGAGATCCATTCCGCCGGACCCCAGCCAAGACCAACAGTGCCGAAGCCAACCAGGTTCCGTTGCTGGTCCCGCAGGACGTCACCATCCGTCATGGCCAGCCCCCCTGCTGAACCATATAAAGCCAGGCTGCCCCATTCGGTAAAGTTGTTCATGCTGCCGCACAGGGACAGGGCAAAATCGGTGCTGCCGCTGCCCCGCAAGTAAGCGCTGTCGCCGGTCGGCAGCTTGAGCGCGGCCCGCAGAGCCAGGCTGTCATGGTGCTCATCATCACGGGCTTCATAGAGCTTCATGGCACCGGTCAGACTGATATCACCGATTCCGGAGCCGGCATGATTCATCTTCAGTTTCTGGACGCCATCTTTTAGGTAGAGGTAATTCAGCCGGTTCTTGGCAGCCACGTCGCGCCCTCCCTGGGGCAGGCCGAAGGCATTGTGCCAATCGATGATGAAACTGTCCAGAAAGCCGCCGCCATCCAGCACGTAGGGTATCTCGATCCCGGCTTCGAAGCGCTGGCCGAGGCCGTATCGGGCTGCCAGGGTCCAACGGTAGGATTCGCCATCCAGGAGGATCTGCTCACGGGCCGTCGTGCTGAGGGTGTAGTTGCTGGCAACATCCTGGGTGAGGTTGGCCGTGATCCGACCGGCCGGGGTAAGCGCGCCGTCCGATTGGGCCGGAAGGCCGAATATCCGCACCAGAGGGCTTTGATTCACGGTTCGGAATGGGGTGATCTCCATATCCGACCCCAGGCACGGCACCGCAAAACAGATCAGGAACAGGGCCAGAAAAGCGCTGGACAGTGCATCCATTCTATTTCTCATGGGATTGTGCGTCTGCCTGGTTTGCCAGGACCGTCCCCGTGCGATAGTGGTCAATAAGCCTTGTCAGTGTCTTAACGCCTTCCAGGATCTGCATGCTGTCGGCCGCGTTGGAAGAGATCAGCGCATTCACCTTCTGCACGGCTTCCACGGCCTGGTCAACCACGGCAATGTGCCCGGAGGCCTCCTCCTTGATCGCCCTGGTGCGATCATTGTCTTCCAGGACACTCTTCAGATAGAGGCGGTTGCCCTTGGCCTGTTCCTGGGCCGAGGAGTTGATGCGGTGGGCCAGTTCGCGCATATGTTCCAGGTTTTTGAGAATCTGGTTGGTAGCGTCCTGCTGCTGTTCAGTGGCCTGGGTAATCTGTCGCACACGCTCCAGATTCTTTTCAGACGCTTCCGTGATGCGCTGAATATCGACCGACTGCTCGGCGGTTTCACTGGCTATGTTTGCGACCACACGGGAGGCCTCTTCGGCACTTTTGTCTATGATATCCAGCGCTTCGTTTGCCCGGGATGAGATCTTGACCCCTTCCGTGACCTTATCCCGCCCCAGGGTAACCGAGCGTTGCACCGAGGCGGTTTCGCTCTGGATATTGCGGACCAGTTCCTCGATCTCTTTTGTAGAGGCCGATGTGCGGCGCGCCAGAGAGCGGACCTCTTCGGCCACAACGGCGAAGGCCTTGCCCCGTTCGCCGGCCTGGGCCGCAATGATGGAGGCATTCAGTGACAGCAGATTGGTCTGCTCCACCACCTCCTGGATTACGACCAGGAATTCGCCAACCCGGGCAGAATAGCGCGAGAGGCGGTTTATGGAAGCGAAGGATTCATCGGTGCTTTTTACGATCTCCTGCATGGCCTTCATAGTCGCCGCCATGCTGCTCAATCCTTGCTGGGCCTGATCACGCACACTGCCGGATGCAGCCGCCCCCCGCTCGGAATTCTCGCGGACATTCGACTGGGAAGCACTGATCTGGTGGATGGCGGCGGCGGTCTGTTCGGTGGAGATGGACAGGCCCCGGATATTATCGGCGGTCTCCTTGGCAGCGTGGGCCATTTCCTCGATGGAGCTGGAGGTCTCAATCACAAAGGAGGAATACTGATTGATATTCTCCGCGATCGCATCGGTGGTAGCGCTCATCTCGGTCGAGATCGAGGCGCGCTCCTCGGTACGCCCCGAAAGTTCATCTATTTCATCGATGACCTTGGAAAAAGCGGCTTTCATGCTTTCCATGGCAATCACCGCATTCCCAACCTGGGCAACTTCCTGGTTGTCGCCCGTTATCATGTTGTGAATGATCTGCTTGAGCTGTTCTTCCGCGGCAATAATCTGGTTCAGGAGATGCTGGCGCTCTTTTCGTCTGGTTTCAACCGTTTTGATGATGATCTTGTCAAATGAAGTGATAACCTTGACATCATCCTGCTCGGCATACACGGATGACACATCCTCGCTGAGCTGGAGACTTGCCACGACACGGGCCTGATCGGCCCGGATCTCTGCAATAGCTGTTGCAAGATATCGCGTACAGATCAACGAACAGACTAAGGCTGTTGCGATAACTCCGCCAACAGCCAATCCGCCGCTTCCCGCTGCGAAGAGCAGTCCACCCGCGACAATGGCGACAAACAGCGAAACCAGCACCATGCGTGTTTTGCGGGTGGACAGGCTTGTATAGTGCACATCGGACATAGTGCAAACCCCTCATCACAAAAAATTTTCTCTGCTTGTATCACGGGGGCCGGATGCTGTCAACGAATCTGACCCTGCAAAAGCGCCGGCGCTTCCACCGGTTAGAGCTTTATTAATGCAATTGTTCTGCACTTCCGGACTTACATTCCCCGCGTTGTAAACACCCGGTACCCAACACTTCCCAATACTTGATTTTTTCAGCCCGAGGTGCGATACTCCCAACCTGGCAAACAAGATTAGTAACGTGAAAAACTTCAGGGGTTCAGAGGAGGATATAATGTTTGGATTCGGTATGCCGGAACTGATCATCATACTGGTTATCGTTCTGGTCGTGTTTGGCGCCGGAAGGCTTCCCGAGATCGGCGGCGCCTTAGGCAAAAGCATCCGCAACTTCAAAAAAGCCTCGGATGGCAAGGATGAGATAGAAATCAAGCCCAAGAGCGAGGATAACGACAAAAAGTCCTGATTCAGGTTTTAGATATCAACGAAAAAGGGGAAAGCCGCGAGCGGCTTTCCCCTTTTTCGTTGGCATGAAGAGGTCTAGGAATTCAGATACTCACCGATCTTCTCCGCCAGCGTGCGGTAGATGCGGCGGCACTCGTTTTCGTCCTTCTCCAGCAGGGTCACGCGGAAACCCTGCAGCGGGGTCGAGAACGATGAGAGCGGCACAACGCAGATGCCGGTAGCGGCCAGGATGTGGTAGACGAAACGCTTGTCCGGCGACACACCCGGCTGGTTGACCAGCCCCTGCACCAGCTCCCGGACCTCGGGATTGGCGATCGGCAGCGATTGCCGGCTATTCAGCAGACCATCCTTGAAGGCCACTGCCATGTAGAAGGCGCCGTTGGTGCGATTGACCTGTAGTGCCGGCACCTGGCTGAGGAAGTCGTAGGTAATGTTGCTCATCTTTTCGTAGCTGGCGATGCGCTCGGCCAGATAGCCCGCATATTCCGGGTGCTGTACAATGGCGGGGATGACGGTCTGCGGCAGGGTTGTCGAGCAGACTTCATTCATCTTGCCGGTCAGGATCAGGTTGACATACTTGCGGAACTGCTCGTCCTTATGGCCGTTATAGACCTCGATCCAGCCGCAGCGGGACCCGGGCCAGGGGAACTCCTTGGAGATGCCCTTCAGGGAGATGGCCGGCACATCACCGATGACATCGCTGATATGCATCGTCTTGTGGCCGTTGTAGACGATGTTGATGTAGACTTCGTCGGCGATGATGAACAGGTCGTTCTGCCGGGCGATATCGACAATCTCCCGCAGGGTCTCCTCCGGATACACCATCCCGGTCGGATTGTCCGGGTTGATGATCATGATGGCGCAGATATTGGGATTGTACTTGATGTGGTTGCGCAGGTCATCCAGGTCCGGATACCATTGGTCCTCGGACTTGAGCCGGAACAGGGCCGGCGCGGCATGGGCGTGGCCGATCTCACCCAGGGTGTGGGTGGTGTAGGAGGGTGACGGCATCAGCACCCGCGCCTCGGGCCGCAAGGCACCGTAGATCTTGGCGATGGCATCGCCCAGGCCGTTGAAGAAGATGATATCGTCGGGGGTAATCCGGGCGCCACCTCGAGCGTTGGTGGTCTCGCAGATGAACTCGCGGGTCTCCAGCACGCCGCGGGTGTGGCAATAGCCCCAGGTATGATTATCCATGGCTGCCGTGGCCACGATCGCCTTCATCCACTCCGGGATGACCTCGCCCTTGACGATCGGATCGCCGATATTTTCCCAATTGATCTTGACACCATGTTTCTGAAGTTTTTCAGCCACATTTACGATGTTTCTGATCTCGTACGTCAGCTCCCCGGCTCCGGGGCGTACCAGTTCGACGCGCATGTTTGCAACCTCCCAAATTCAAATTTGTATCGAGCGGATCTCGTGATGAAATATAAAAAAAGCCATGGACTTCCGCCCATGGCTTGTACGATACGTTTGAAAACAACGACGATCAGCGGGCGGCAGATACACCTGCGGCATTACGCGCCGCGGCGCCGATAGCTCGTGCTGCTATGAGATTACGTTCTATCTTCATGGTTGATTTCAATAACATACTGGAATATCCCCGTCAACGATATTATCGAACACGCAGAGCCAGCCAAGATCTGCCCCTTATTGCAACAATCGACGGTAGAGATTCTCCACTCGATCCGTCATGGCTTCGATGGTAAATTCCCTCCCGGCCCGTTCTCTGGCCGCGCTTCCCATCCGCCCGCGCTGTTCGCCATCCGAGAGAAGCCCATCGATCCGGGCGGCCAGCTCAGCGGCATCTCCGGGTGGGAAGAGCAGGCCGGTTACGCCGTCGAGGACCACCTCGTTGTTGCCGGGTATGTTACTGCAGATGGCGGGTTTGCCGAGCAGGGCCGCTTCGAGCAGCACCAGCGGCAACCCCTCCTTGCCCAGCGATGGCAGGATGATGATATCCATGGCGTTCATGATCGCAACCGCGTCACTGCGGTACCCCAGCAGCACGGCCCGCCGCGCCACACCCAGCGCTTCCGCCTGGCTCCGCAGGCTGTCCATGTTTTCACCGGTACCGACAAAGAAGCAGTGCAGCCCGGGCCACTTATCCCGCAGCAGTGAAAGCGCCGTAACCAGATCGGCCTGCCCCTTCTTATCGGCCAGGTGCGCGATACAGGCAATGGCCGGAGTATCGGCGGCGATGCCCAGGGAAGACCTGATCCCTGCCGCATCGCCGGCAAACTCCAGCCGTTTTGATTCGATGCCGTTGTAGATCGTTCCGATCCGCTCGGCGGAAACACCCTGTCCGATGATATGCTGCCGCACCCCTTCTGAGCAGGCGATCATGGCATCCGCCAGCATGAAAAAGTAGCGCGAATTCATGGCGTGAACGTGGGAAATAACCGGAATGCCGCCGAGGCGGCCGGCGACACCTCCCCATTGGGAAGCGGTTGACAGGTGCGTGTGGATCAGATCCGCTCCGACTTCCCGGGCAATGCGCAGGATACCCCAAGCCACCAGGGGGTTGAACTTGCCCGACAGCCCCGGCGTGCGGGTTTCGATGCCGCGCTGCTGCGCCTCTTCGAGCATGGCAGCATCCTTCTTGCACAGCAGGACCACCCGGTGCCCCCGCCGCTGCAGCGACTCGGAAAGCATCAGGCAGACCCGCTCCGCACCGGAAAGATGCCGCTGCGAGATCACCTGCAGTATGGTCAGGGGAGTGTTCATCCGTATCCTTTGGTGGTCCCGCCCCTGTCAAGCCGGGCCGAAACCCCGCTCCTGCAAGATTTTATCTATCCCGGCGCCTATCGCCTGCGGTGTGATGCTGGCGATGCATTCCTCATTCCGTTCACAGGTCTTCTGGAGGCATTTCGTACAGGCCAGCGGCGATTGCACGATTATGTGATTCTCCCCCTTGGGTCCGTTGAGAGAACCGTCGGTACAGCGGTAGAACGATACAGTAGCCGTACCGACAGCCGCGGCCAGATGCACGGGGCCGGTATCACCGCCAACCGCGGCATCGACACGTTTCAGGAGCGCGGCAAATCGTTTCAGAGACATCCTCTCCAAAACCTGTGCCCGCTGGCCGACCTGCTCCCTTATCCGCAGAGCTGTTTCATGTTCTTGCTCGTTTCCCCACGACAACAGGATTGCGGCGGCGGGGTAACGTTCAAGCAGGCCATTCGCCAGGGCGATCCAGCCCTGTTCATGCCAGAGCTTGGTCTGCCAGGTGGTCCCGGTATGGAAGAGCAGGACGGGACCGCTGGTATCCTGCGGCAGCATCCGCCCTGCCGCTTCATCATCATCGGCCGTATAAATATCGGTTGTCAGCGTCAGAGCGGACGGATCGACACCGAAGGGCGCACTGATGATCCGCAGATAGCGGGTCGTGGCATGCCGGTCGTCTCTATGCAGCGCAACCTTCTGGTTGGTGAACAGGGCGTTGAGCCGCTCCTGCATATCATCCCGGCTGAAACCGATCTTGTGGCGAGACCTGGCCAGCCAGCAGACCAGGCCACTCTTGGTGTTGCCCTGTAGATCAAAGACGAGGTCATACTCCCGCTCCCGGATCCTTCTCCGGACGGCCCCAACCTCACGCCACGTCTCAAGTGCCAGGGGCGACTTTTTCCAACGCTTGAACGCAACCGTAATCAACCGGTCAAACAGGGGATTGCCCGAGAGGAGTTCGAGGAAGGCTTCTTCGACAACCCAGTCAATGCGAACTCCAGGGGCAACCTGGTGAAGGTAATCCAGTACCGGCAAGGCATGAATGATGTCGCCCAAGGCGGAGGTTTTTATTATCAAAACTCTCAGGCAGCATCTCCTCGCCGAAGGAGCGCTTCTGTCATTTCGCTGCCATTCATCAGTACCAGTCTGATGATGGAACTGATCCGGGAAATATCCTCTTCCGTTACGGCCGATCCAGTGGGAAGCGACATGACCCTCTGAACAAGGCCCTCGGTCTCCGGCAATAGCAAGCCAGCGTGCGGAAAATGTGATCTGTAGGGCTCCATCTGGTGGCAGCCAGGATAGAAGTAGCGGCGGGCCATGACGTTTTCGGCGTGCAGTATCTGCAAGAGCAGGTCGCGATCAACTCCAGCCGATTCGGAGTCAATCTCCAATACAACATACTGATAGTTATAGCGGTTGTTCCCGTCGTACGGCACAAGGCGCACACCCAGCAGGCCTGCCAATCCCCGGCCATATGCCTCATGATTCCGGCGATTGAGCGCGATGAGGTCATCCAGGTGCTCCAGAGAGGTCAGACCCATGGCAGCGGATACCTCTGACATCTTGCCGTTGGTACCGATATAGATCACGTTGTCGTACCCGGCAAAACCGAAGTTCTTCATCAGTCGGATGCGCGCCGCCAGTTCATCATCATTCGTGGTCACAGCCCCACCTTCAAAGGTATTGAAGAACTTGGTGGCATGGAAGCTGAAGACCTCCGCGTCGCCGAAACCGCCGATCATCCGGTTATCGTGAGAGCAGCCAAAAGCATGGGCGGCATCGAAGAGGAGCCGCAGATTACGCCGTTGGGCAATCGCCTCCAACTGTTCGATTGCGCATGGTTTTCCCCAGAGATGCACCCCAATGATGCCGGTGGTGCGCGGGGTGATGAGCGACTCGACCCGTGTTGGATCGAGAGAATGGGTGGCTGGGTCGATATCGCAGAAGACGGGAGTAATCTGCTGCCACTGGAGGGAATGCGGCGTCGCAATGAACGTAAACGAAGGAACGATAACCTCACCAGACATCCCCAGAGCCCTGATGGTAATCTCGAGTGCTATGGTGGCGTTGCACATGGCGATGCAGTGCTTAACACCAAGATATTCTTCCAGTTTCCGCTCCAATTCCTGGACATAGGCTCCATTGTTGGTCAACCAGCGGCGGTCAAGGATATCATTCACCCTTGCCAGAAACGCCTGGCGGTCGCCGATATTAGGCCGTCCAACAAATAGTTGGTCAGCGAAAGCGGGATTTCCTCCAAAAATTGCCAAATCCCTGAAATGATCTTTCATTGTATTCCGTCCGTTAGTTTGTTTTGCTCGCGAATGGTTTGCGAAATATAGCAACCCTGAGAGTCATAGAGAGTTTCCCTGAGTTTCTCTTCCAAATCTAAGATGATTTCCATTTTGCGCCGTTTCAGTTCTTTTGCCGGCGATCCAAAATACACTGTCCAAGGCTTGCAATCCTTGGTAACGAGAGAATTGGCTCCAACTACAGCCCCCTCGCCTATAACAACTCCGGGAAGGATAACCGAGTTTGCACCAACAATTGCATGTTTTTTTATGACAACCGACGACCGGACTGGCTTTCGGAAGGGTTCCGGCACCGTTGGGTTAGTCATGCACCCTCCCGTATAATCCTCGTTTCCCGTATATACCCGAACCCCCCCGGAAATTCCGGAAAAATCTTCCAAGATTAATTCTCCCCCCCCGGTTATCGATGTAAATGATCCAATGTGGACGAAACTGCCGATTCGCGTTGCGACCCCTCCCATGATAAAAACGAAATCGTCGATAATAACTGAATCTCCAATGCTGATCCTATTTGGCATGACAATTTTTGCCAAAGGCCAAATTGTAACATCCTTTCCGATAGTAACAAAAGGCAACGAATATGCTTGATTCATAACTACACCCTCCATTTAGAGGAACAAGCCCAAAACATTTTGAGCCATCCATTGTTGGTATTATGGCAGTATCTCAGAAAACTTTCGTTGGCTTTTACCTGCCTCTCTGATTCCGTTCAAGATAATGCTTCAACAGCGGTTCGGGAAAACGCGTCATGTTGGCCCCGAGATATTTGAATTTGCGCAATCTGTTCCAGTCTCCCGGTTCTTGGTAGCGGTAGGCTTCAACATCCCATGGGATTGAGGCGAACCAGCGATGGTAGAAAATCGATGAGGTGGTGAGTTGTCCACCAGCAAATTCCTGGGACTTTTTCAGGGCCCATTTGCCGTTATTACGTTCATACCAGAACGGATGCCACACCAGATCAGCCTGTTCACGCTGTATGAAGGATACGAGCTTTTCAATCCGGTCAACGACAAATTCATCATCGTCGTCTAGGTGAGTGATGAAATCACCTTGCGCCAGCTTCAAGGCATAATTAACTGGAGAGGTGCCCGCAACGTACCAGCTGTGAAGAGGATTTTGGGGATAGTTTCCCCGTTCCGGAAGGTTGTAAAAGCGGAGCCGCGAATCATCAATTGCGCCCACCAGTTGAGCGGTGTCATCGCTGCAGCAGTCACCGATGACAATCAGCTCGATATTTTTGTAGGTCTGTCCCAGGACGGATGCAATGGAGCGTTCTACCAGCAGCCGGCCGCGGTTGTACGTGGCGATACAGACGGTGACAAGCGGTTCATCCTTGGTAAATACGCTTGAATAGCTAGCGCTGTTCCGCTCTGCATAGAATCGATCATACAAATCCTTGGGAACATCAAGTTTGGCTTTCAAGGTGTCAATTTCATTCCTGAGGCCATTGATCAGTTTATAGCTTTTGAAGAAAGTGCTTAAATTTTTACCAAATATTTGCAGGTTGTTAATCATAGCACTCCTCTCGCAATACTTCGTAAAAGAACGTATGAAAGATGAATTCGTCCAGAACCGATAATCCCGGAATTAATTCTTTGTGACGACATACAGCATGCTCTGTTTTGTTATTGCCGCAGTGTCAAACTGATCAGATCCAAAAAAATCTACTCCCAACTCCTTAACTTGAAAGCCTGATTCGTGCAAACGATTCAAATAACCTTTTTTTGAGTATAGCCGTATATGATCACCCTGCCCGAAGCGTCGCCATCTTTCGGCCTCTCTGGTTTCTTCAGGATCTTCATCGATATCAACATCAGAGAGAACAAGGGGAACCATCAAAATCCCCTCTCCCCCAGGTTTCAGTATTCTGTATAACTCCTTCAACGCCAAATGATCATCAGGGACATGCTCCAATACGTGGGAACAGATGAAGAAATCACAAAATCGGTCGGGGTAAATATGAAGATCCATTAGGTCTACTTGATCATCGACACCATCCATTGAGATGTCGGCGGATCTATAGATGATTCCTTTAATGGGTCTGATAATACGGGCCAAAGATCCCGATGGAGCAAAATCGATAAAAGTGAACTGTTCCTGAGCCGATGAGTCCTGAAATTTGAGTTTAAGATACAACGCATATAAACGGTCCCGGTCGGACGCACCACAATCAGGGCACGAGTATTCCTTGTAATTAAGCGTTTCGTACCGGGAGAAATCAGTAGAACCACCATATTTAGTCAGGTTTTTCAGGTAATATGAAGGTATAGGACGAAATTTGCGGACAACCTGTTGACACACGGGACAAACAAAATGTCCCGTTATAACTTTGTCCAGGAACCAGTCAAGGAGTTTCATGTGGTTGCACCATTTGATCCTTGGAATTGGATAATATTGAAAAAGTGCGATCCTGAATAGCATTCATGGGCATATTCATGCTTAGTTGAACTGATAATAGTTGAATATTGCTTCTGAGGCCTTCCAGCTCCAATGTGTGTCATCTGCATAGAATATGTCCTTTTCACCTCTTCTGATAGGGTCCAAAAGTATATTTTTCGTGTTTATAATCCGGTAGCGTTTCGGAAGTTTATTCAAGTCTTCAAAAAACGTGCTGACCGGATACGGATTGTCGACAAGGAACTCGCTGTACATAGTGAACTTGTCCACGCAAGGCATGAACACCAGGGTAATTCCCTTTGTGGAAAGTCGGTCGGCCAGGTTGTTGAGGTTATCGTTCAGTGACTGTAGTGCCTTGTGATCCGAAATGGTTTTTGTGCGCAGGAAAAGCAGGCTTTCGTCATCTGGTGCGGTAAACATGGGCTTCTTCAGTTTGCGCTTGTAGACGCGACTGAAGTAGGCGTGGTCGGAAAATTGGTACAGCAACTTGTTGAGCACAAACTTGGCGTTACCGGTGTTGATGAAATTGACTACAGGGTGCGGTACGTTATAGTCCATCGGTTTCAGGCGTTTAAAATCTTCGGGCTTCATCGAGGTTGAAAAGTCCAGCGGTGAGGCCAAGGCGGGTATAAAGCTCCATTCATGACAGCTCACCAGCACGTAGCGGGGGTGCAGAGAATCGAAAAATCCGCTATTGAGCATAGTCGATATGGTACTCAGCATATCAAGGTCCTTGAAGGGCGGGATATTGAGTACATTCATACCGTTTATCGAAGCGATATAATCCTGATAGAACCTGTTTCTCCCGCCGGCACCGCCGTTCGAGAATGAGTCGCCTATGGTTATTACGTCGAACGTTCCTCCCGTATAGTCAGTCAGTTCGACATGCCGGCGCGGCAGATCGACGCTGTTTTTCCGGTATTGCTTCGAAGTATCGATGTACCCCATCCGGGCAAGATCCCCTCCCTGATACTGTCTGTCCGAGAGAAGTGCCTCGGTCCAACATTTCCAGACAAGATAATTTCCACCCGCAAAGAGTGCCAAGGCAGCAATAAAGGTAAGTACGAGACGTCGATAGCGCATGAGAGCCATCCTAAAACTGGAAGTAGAGGAACTCGCTCACCTTGCCCATATCCAGGAGCGACCAGAAGGCGATGACGAGCAGCAGTGCGAACCAGCTCCAGACGGGGCGCACACGGGCAACGATTTCCATGGAATTTTTCCAGAAGACGGCTATCAGGAGGGCCACGATAACCATGATCCAGGTTTCGTCTTTTCCTTTTATCGCATCCAGCCATCCGCCGAACGTAATCCCCAGGGAAGAAAGCAGTTTTACTTTAGCCAGGGATCTGTGCAGCATGACCCCATTCAACCCCGCCATCCCCTTCAGGATGGACAGCGCCCCTACCAGCGACTTTGAACGGAAGAATACGAAAGATATGTTGACAAAGTTGAAGGTGATCAGCCCCCCCAGCAACGGGGGCATGGGCAGCTTTCGCTTCTTCCAGATGTGATTCACCACCAGCCCCAGGCCGTGCATCCCTCCCCAGATGATGAATGTCCAGCCGGCGCCGTGCCAGAAACCGGAGATCAACATGGCCAGGAAGATCGCCACCAGGGAACGGATGAAGGTGATCCGGCCAAAGGCCCGCAGGATGGGGGTGTAGAGATAGGTGGTGACGAAGTTGGTCAGGGTGATGTGCCAGCGCTTCCAGAAATCGATCATGCCGGTGGCCTTGTAAGGGCTGTTGAAGTTGACCGGCAGGGCAATGTTGAACATCCAGCCGACACCTACGGCCATGTCGCTGTAACCGCTGAAATCGAAGTAGAGCTGAAAGGTATAGGAAAGGCTGGCCAGCCAGGCGGGAACGAGGCTCATGGGCTGAGTGGCATCAAACCCCGCCGAAGCCCACACCGAAAAGGTATCAGCCAGGACAACTTTTTTGAAGAGCCCCAGGAAGAACAGCATCAGACCCAGGTAGAGGTTTTTCCAGTTGAGGACCTTGTTTCTGAGCCGATCGAACTGGGGCATCATCTCCTTGTGGTGCAGGATGGGGCCGGCCAGCAGGTGCGGGAAAAAGCTCACGAACAGGGCGTAGTTGAGCAGGTTGCGCTCCTCCACCAGCCCCTCGTAGGCGTCCACCAGAAAAGCGATCTGGGTGATGGTGAAGAAGCTGATCCCCAAGGGCAGCACGATCTTCAATAGCGGCAGCTGGGTACCCAGGAGTCCGTTGGCGCTGCCGATGAAAAAATCCATGTACTTGAACCAGCAGAGCAGCGCGATGTTGGCGACTATTCCGGTGATGAAGATGGCCTTTTTCGAGACCCGCTGCCTGTCGTTGCCGTCGTACTCCGCCAGAAGGCCGCCGATGGTGTAGTTGAAGAGGATCGAACCCAGGATCAGCGGCAGGTACCTGGCGTCCCACCAACTGTAGAAAAAGAGCGAGGCGAACAACAGCCAGGATTTGGCCGCAATGGTCAGGCGTTTTCGCAGCAGCACAAAGTACACCAGCAGAGTCAGCGGCAGAAAGAGCAGAATGAACTCGAAGGAATTGAAGAGCATCCGTTATCTAAGCCTGCTTCGCGATCTTCTTGTTGATCAGGTCCAGCATGTCGCCCACGTTCTTGAGGCTCTGCAGCTCGCCCAGGGCAAATTTGACCTTGAAGCGCAATTCAACGGCGATGACCAGGTTCATGTGGGTCAGCGAGTCCCAGTCGTCGATGTCGTCGGCGGTCGAATTTCTGGTTATTTCGATGCTGTTGTCGTCAAATACCTGTCTGAAAACCGGGGTGAGCTCTTCAAGTGATATCATGGCCTTTATTCCTCCAGTGTAGAGATGTCTCCGGCGTCCTGTCCGAGATAGCGCGCCTTGAGGACGCGCCGCATGATCTTGCCGCTCTTGTTCTTGGGTACGGCCTCCAGCGGAACCACCTCCTGGGGGATGGCTACCGAGGAAAGGCGGTTGGCGATGTGCAGACGGATCTTCAACTCCAGCTCTGGGGTGAACTCAGTGCCGGAGTGGAAATGCACGAAAGCCACAACCTTCTCGAAGAGCAGGTCGTCCGGGGCGCCGATCACGCCGGATTCGGCCACCTCCGGCAACTCCAGCAGGGCGCTCTCCACCTCGAAGGGGCTTACCAGGTGCCCGGAGGTATTGATGACGTCGTCGCTGCGTCCCAGGAACCAGTAGTAGCCTTCGTTATCGCGCCAGGCCATGTCGCCGGTATGGTACCAGCCGTCCCTGAACTTGCTGGCGTAGGCCGAGTCGTTGTTGAGATAGGCAATGAACATGGAATCCCAGCCGGCCCTGACGCAGAGATTGCCCTGTTCGCCATCCTGCAGGGGGGTGCCGTCATCAGCCAGAATACCTGGCTCGATGCCGGGAAGAGGGGTACCCATCGAGCCGGGTCGCAGGGGGATGCCGGGGCGGTTGGCGATCATGATGGCGCCGGTCTCGGTCTGGAACCAGGTGTCGTAGATCTCCTTTTGCAGTGTGTTGCGTCCCCAGGCGATAACCTCCGGGTTGAGCGGCTCGCCCACGCTGAAAATGCTGCGCAGGCGGGTCAGGTCATACTCCCGATAGCCGGCCTGCTCTTCGCGCATCAGCATGCGCAGGGCGGTGGGGGCCGTGTACCAGACGGTGACCCGCTCGTTCTGCAGCAGTTCGAACCAGTGCCGGGCGCTGTAGCCGCCACCGAAGTGCAACTGTGTTACTCCCAGGCTCCAGGGGCCAATGATGCCGTAGGAGGTGCCGGTGACCCAGCCCTGATCGGCGGTGCACCAGAAGAGATCGTTTGCTTGAAGTCCCAGGACTTCGCGGGCGGTCTGCGATTGCTGCAGGATGCTTCGGTGGCAATGCAGGACACCCTTCGGCTTTCCGGTGGAACCGGACGTGTAGTGCAGGACCGAGGGGGTATCCGGGGGGGTAACGGGGGTGGCAAACCCCTCCGAAGCCGCTTCCATCAGGCGCTCCCAGCTGAGGACATCGGCGGACAGGTCCTCAACCACGTCAGTCAGGATTATGGCGCGCAGCTCGGGGAGTCGATCCCGGATGCGCTCGATCTTGCGGTACAGGCTTCTGCGGGTGACCACCAGTCGCGCACCCGAGGCCCCCAAGCGGTCCAGCAGCGCGTCATCGCCAAA
Organism: Deltaproteobacteria bacterium; assembly: GCA_021779135.1. Lineage (GTDB taxonomy): Bacteria > Desulfobacterota > Desulfuromonadia > Geobacterales > Pseudopelobacteraceae > CAIPTY01. The sequence goes on along the minus strand of JAJYBH010000001.1, from coordinate 2,337 downwards.
GTTGGAGAAGAGCGTGCCGGTGATGCACTCGGCCTTCAGCGAGCCGAGGAAGGCCGTGAACTGTTCGGGCGCTTTGGGGAGAAAGGTGAAGATGACCTGGCCGGCTGCAAGGCCAAGGGATCGCAGGACATTGGCAAAGCGGTTGGAAAGACGGTCCAGATCGGAGAATGTGTACTCCTGGCGCTCGAAGGCGGACGATATCCAGCGCAGGGCGATCTTGTCGGCCAGGCCGGCTTCGCACTGCCGGGTGGTGCAGTGATAGGCGATATTGAAATTATCCATGACTATCTGCTTTTTTGAGGAACTTTTCCAATTCACCGAAGATCTCCGCCGGCGTCACCTGTTCCAGGCACTCCATGACCCCACGCGTACTGATGGCACAGTCTCCGCCATTGCAGGGGACGCACGGCCACTCTCTCTGGAGCACGGTCACGTTCCCCACCCGCTGAATTCCCTGGTTGGCTGCAAAGGGGGAGGCCTCGCCGCAGCCGTTGGGCCAGGGGGCCCAGTAGCGGGTCAGGGTCGGGCCAAAGATGGCCACGGTCGGCGCTTCCACGGCGGTGGCGATATGGGTGACAGCCGTATCGATGCCGGCATAGGCAGCCGCGCCGGCTATGACAGCGGCCAGCTGACTGAGGCTGCAGGGCTCCTTGAATGTCGTGGCCGCCCCGTCTGCCAGGGAAAGGATGAGCTCCAGATAGGCCTGATCCTCGGCGGCCGGCGTCCTGGTGACCAGCACGCTGCAATCCGTCCGTTCCCGGATCAGTCGCGCCAGACCGGCCCATGTCGCGGCCGGCAGATACTTATAGCGGTTCCTGCTGAACGGGTGAACGACGATATAGGGTCCGGCGGGCGCCACCTGACGGGCAAAGTTCAGATCGCTCTCGTCATGCCCCATCGAGAGCCGGGGCACCGCCGGGATGTTCAGGGGTCCCAGCAGCGAGAGGATGTTGTTGACCACATGGCGCCGGTCATCGCAGAGCAGATCGTGATCCAGAAAGATCTTTTTCCAGCGGTCATTTTTTCCCTGGTAGCTCAGACAGACGGAGCGCCGGCCGGCACATGCCGCTACGATAGCCGTTCTGTCCGAGGGGTACGCCCCGAAGGCCACGTCATATTTTCTGAAAAGGGCCGCCAGGGTTCCGAGGTTGTGTTTTTTATGCGGGACCGTGATGACGTTCCTGATCAGGGGATTGTGGGCCAGCACGCCTTCCGTACCCTCGAATACCAGGTAATCGACAGCAGCCTCGGGAAAGGCCCGTTTGAGGGATACCGCCAGAGGGGTCGTCACCAGCACGTCCCCCAGATAGCGCAGCACGATGATCAGAAAGGCGGGATCCCTTTTATGAATGCCAGACAAGCGTTCGATAGCGCACGCTCCTAGTAGATGGTATATCCGTGGAACAGTTTTTCCGACAGGCGCCAGGCGATGAACTTCACTTTCATCTGCTGCCTCAGCAGGAAGCGTTTTATCCAGTTCAAGCGCCATTTTCTGCGGAAATAGGCCCTGTTCTCAGCCTCGTACGGCCTGGTCGCCTTGTCGTCCTTGAGGGTATTCTGGGTCACTGACCCGAAGTGGTGGATGAACGAGCGTCCGGTAACGCCGAGGACACAGCCGCCCATCCTGGCCCTGCGGAAAAAATCGGCGTCCTCGTATTGTCCGATCCGGAAGTTCTCGTCAAAATAACCAATCTTCTCAAAGACGCTTCTCTTGACCATGAAACAGACGCCGTGGGCCTCACCTTTACGGGAGACGCCCGCCATGGCCTGCATATAGCCGGCCGCGTAGGCCTCCACATCGTAATCACAGGGGCCACCACGCATTGCAGGGCTGACGATATCGGCGCCGCTCTCCCGGGCATAGCTCAGCAACCCCTCAAGCCACCCCTTCGGCAGCAGGACATCATTGTTCAGGATCACGACCCAGGGTGATTCCCCGGCCAGTACCCCCTGATTCCAGGCCGCGGCACAGCCCCGGTTGTTCTCGTTGCTGATGACGGTCAACTCGGACTGCGAGGCAAGGTATTCCGCTGTACCGTCGCTGGAGCCGTTATTGACCACGATCACCTGCAGCGGGCTTTCCGCATGGGCGAAGAGGGTTTCCAGGCACTGTTTTGTATAGTGGAGGTGATTGAGCACCGGGATGACGATATCGACGGACATATTCAAGCCGCTCCCTGATGATTGCAGGTCGGAAGACATTATTGCCACTCCGGCCGGCAGGTTGACGTAAGTTCCTGCCGGTAGTCCCGGTAGGATGCCAGCTTCCGCCTGACCTGCCCGGTCGGGCAGATCAGGGAAAGGAGACGATAGGTGATCACCTTGCGGGTGATTTTC
>JAJYBH010000169.1 GCA_021779135.1 Deltaproteobacteria bacterium | reverse complement strand
AAGGCAGGCATGCCGCCGCCACCCTTGCGGATCTTGCTGGTGATTTTCTTGGAGTCCCTGATGCCCTTCAGGGTTTCCTTGGGGTTGATAATATTTCCGCCATTCGGATGACAGGAGGCGCATTTGCTCTTGAAAATTGTTTCGCCGCCGGTTCCCGCCGCATAAACGGCTGATGTCAGCAAGGCGGTGGACAACATCAGTGTTGCCAGAATGATGCATTTTTTCATTGCATGTCTCCTTTGTGCTGGGTGTGTCCTTCATTAGAAGGTTCGGTTGTTAATGCGGTCACGACTTCGATCGATGCTGAAGCATAGCATACGAGTGCGCTAAATCAAGCCTCCACCTGAGCAGGAAAGGGCGGCACAATCTCAGATTGCCGCCTTGGCCAGGCCCGCGGCCGCTTCTTCGCCGATTCCACCGAAGCGGTCGTGTACGATCGTTGCGCGATGCAGGGCCGAACGGATGTTGGGCAGGATATTCCTGGCGCCGATCAGCTGCGGCAGTTTGGATGTGATGATAAATCTTCTGGGTTGTCCGCGAGCACCACACAACAGAAGTGTCCGGCCGGACTCATGCACCTTTTCGTAGAATTGCTCAATGGCATACAACCCGGTGGCATCGATGGCGGTCATATAACGCATGCGCAGGATCACAATCGGTTGCAGATTGTCGATCTGATACGACAACTGATTCAGTTTTTCGGCTGCGCCGAACAACAGTGGCCCCTGAATGTGGAATATACTGATGTAATGGGGGATATTGAGATCCTGGACGATATGGTCCTTGGCGTTCTGTATGGCCTCGCTGGTCAGGGGGGCTACCACGGTAGTACGCGAAACCTGATAGATGTAGAGCAGAGCGGCCAGCATCATCCCGACTTCAACGGCGATAGTCAGGTCTGCCACGACCGTCAGCACAAAGGTGATCAGCCAGACCGATATTTCTTTGCGGTTAAGACGCAGGATCATGGGGATCTCGTGCCATTCGCCCATGTTGTAGGCCACTACGAACAGCACTGCAGCAAGCGTAGCAAGCGGAATGAAGCGTGCCAGGGGTGCGGCAAACAGGATGATGGCCAGCAGCGTCAGGGAGTGGACCATTCCCGAGAACGGTGAACGGGCACCGGCACGGATATTGGTTGCCGTACGGGCGATGGCCCCGGTGACCGGTATGCCGCCGAAGAGCGGCACGGTCAGGTTGGCGATCCCCTGGGCAACCAGTTCCACGTTGGAATTGTGGCGGTCATTGCTCATGGAGTCTGCCACCACGGCCGACAGCAGGCTCTCGATGGCTGCCAGCAGGGCAACGGTAAGGGCTGACGGCAGAAGTGGGATGATCAGGTCCATGCGGAAGGCGGGTACCTGGAAGGCGGGCAGGCCGATGGGGATGCCACCGAATTTGCTGCCGATGGTTTCGACCGGTATGCCCAGCAGGGCGACGCAGGTCGTTGCGCCGAGAAGGGCGATGATCGAGCCGGGGACCCGCCTGGTAAAGCGCGGGATCAGAAGGATCACTGCCAGAGATGCAAGGGCTATGGCGATGGACAGGAAATCGGCCCTGTTCAGGTTTTCCGCGATGTAGCGCATGCGCTCGATAAATTCGCTGGGCACCTTGCCACCGACCCGCAAACCCAGAAAATCCTTGATCTGGGTCGAGGCGATCAGCACGGCGATGCCGTTGGTAAAGCCGATGATGACCGGCCGCGGTATGAACTTGACCGCATTACCCAAACCGGTCAGGCCGAGGAAGACCAATATGGCGCCGGCCATCATGGTGACCATCAACAGTCCGGACAGGCCATGCCTGGCGATGATGGCGGCAATCACCACCACGAAGGCCCCGGTGGGACCGCCGATCTGGGTTTTAGACCCTCCCAGGGCCGAAATCAGGAAGCCGGCGATGATGGCGGTATAGATGCCGGCCTGAGGGGTGACCCCGGACGAGATGCCGAAGGCCATGGCAAGGGGCAGGGCCACCAGGCCGACGGTGATGCCACTGGTAATATCGGCTGAGATATCAGAGCGTTTGTAGTTTTTGAGACATTCGACAGACTTCGGAATCCATTGTGACAGGAGTGATGGTTTCAAGACGGTTCTCTTTTCATTGTGGAACTAGCTCAGGTGGGCTAGGTGAAGATGAATATTTTGGCAGAATATCACTATGACCACAGTTAAGCAAGCTTGTGTGATTGTTTGACGGTGATTTATGGGAAATCTCTGTGGAACAAATTCCAGAAAGCGGGGGAGGAGACATGGCAGATTCTTCACCGGTGCGTGTCGAGAAGCTCTTCAAGTAACGTCCCGGCCGACTCCGGGGTCAGCGGGCCATACAGCCGTCTGCCGACCATCACGGCCGGTGCGTTGCCGCAGTTGCCCAGGCAGCAACAGGGAAGCAGGGTGAATTGTCCATCGGAGGTGGTTGAACCAACTTCGATCCCCAAGAGTTTTTCGAACTTTTTCAGCAGCGTCTCGCCGCCCACGGACCAGCAGGAGATGGAGTCGCAGACATGGATGACGTGCCTGCCTACCGGTCGGCGGTAGATCATTTCGTAGAAGGTGGCCAACTCCTCCACCTGCAGCGGCGAGAGGCCGAGCAGTTCCGCCGCTATCAGCACGGCCTCGTCTGTCAGCCAGCCAAAATGGCGCTGGAGCTCCTTCATTACATCAACCGCCGCTTCGCGGTTGGTAACGGCACTGGATACGCGCCGCTCGAGTTCGAGTCTCAGATGGTCGGGGATCATGATCCAATAGTATAAATGCTTTGTGTGGCGTAGCAAGCTAATTCAATTGTTGTTTGAAACATCAGGTAACCACGAGCTTTCCGTCAGCCACGTCTACTGTCAGGGTTCCCCCCTCGGCCACGTTGCCGGCGATAATGGCCCTGGCCACACGCGTCTCCAGTTCCCGCTGCAGGAAGCGTTTGAGCGGCCGGGCACCGTACACCGGGTCGTACCCTGTCTGGGCGATAAAATGCAATGCTTTGTCGGAAATAACGAGAGTTATGCGTTGATCTTTCAAGCGCGACTTGAGCTGTTCTGCCAGCAATCCGGCGATTTTGGTGACTTCATCCAGATGCAGCGGTTTGAAGAGCACGATGTCATCCACACGATTGAGGAACTCGGGACGGAAGCTGTTTTTCAATTCATTCATTACCGCGTTGCGGGCACCCTCGGTAATATCCCCGGCAGGAGTTATCCCCTCCAGCAGATAGGGTGCGCCGATATTGGAAGTCATGATGATGACCGTATTCTTGAAGCTGACGGTGCGGCCATGGCTGTCGGTAACCCGGCCATCGTCCAGGATCTGCAGCAGTATGTTGAAGACGTCAGGGTGGGCCTTCTCGATCTCGTCGAAGAGCAATACGCAATAGGGTTTGCGCCTGACCGCCTCGGTCAGTTGTCCGCCTTCCTCATAGCCGACGTAACCGGGGGGCGCTCCGATCAGCCGCGACACGGCGAACTTTTCCATGTATTCGGACATGTCGATGCGCACCATATTTTCTTCCGAGTCAAACAGTGCCTCGGCCAGGGTCCGCGCCAGCTCGGTTTTACCGACACCGGTCGGCCCCAGAAAGATAAATGAACCGATCGGACGCTTGGGATCCTTGATGCCGGAACGTGCCCTCAGCACTGCGTCCGACACAAGTTGCACCGCTTCATCTTGGCCAACCACCCGCTGGTGCAAGATGTCCTCCAGGCGCAGCAGCTTCTCCCGCTCACCTTCCACCAACCGGGTGACCGGGATGCCGGTCCAGCGGGCCACGATCTCGGCAATCTCGTCCTCGGTAACCTCTTCACGCAGCAACTTTTGACCTCCCTGTTTTTCATTCAGGGTGGATTCTTCATTTTTCAGGGCGGTTTCCAGGGCCGGCAATTCGGAATACTTCAATCTGGAGGCCAGTTCCAGGTTGCTGGCGCGCTCGGCCTGCTCTATGTCGCGACGGGTCTTCTCGATCCGCTCCCGCAGCCCCTGTACCATCAGGATAGCCTTTTTCTCGGAATCGTAGCGGGCCCTCATGACAGCGGCTTTTTCCCGTTCATTGGCCAGGTCGCGTCGCAAGGCCTCCAGACGTTCCTTGCTGGCAGCATCCTTTTCCTTTTTGAGAGCCACCTCCTCGATCTCCAGTTGCATCACCCTCCGACTGATGGAGTCAAGCTCGGCGGGCAGGGAGTCGATCTCGGTGCGCAACATGGCGCAGGCCTCGTCCACAAGATCGATGGCCTTGTCCGGCAGAAAACGCTCGGTAATATAGCGGTTGGAGAGGGTAGCGGCCGCCACCAGGGCGGCGTCCTGGATCTTTATGCCGTGGTGAACCTCAAAGCGCTCCCGCAGGCCGCGCAGAATGGAGATGGTGTCCTCGACTGTGGGCTGCTCGACAAGCACCGGCTGAAAACGGCGCTCCAGGGCAGCGTCCTTTTCAATATGCTGACGGTATTCATCCAGAGTCGTAGCGCCAATGCAATGCAGCTCACCGCGCGCCAGCATCGGCTTGAGCATGTTGCCGGCATCCATGGATCCTTCGGCCTTGCCGGCGCCCACGATAGTGTGCAACTCGTCGATAAAGAGGATAATGCGACCTTCGGCCTGCTTGACCTCGTTCAGTACAGCCTTGAGGCGTTCCTCGAACTCGCCGCGGAATTTGGCGCCGGCCACCAGCGCGCCCATATCCAGGGCGAAGATGGTCTTGTCCTTGAGTCCTTCCGGAACGTCACCACGCACGATACGCTGGGCCAATCCTTCCACGATGGCGGTCTTGCCGACTCCCGGTTCTCCGATCAGAACCGGGTTGTTCTTGGTTTTCCGGGAGAGCACCCGGATCACCCGGCGCACCTCTTCGTCCCGACCGATGACCGGGTCGAGTTTGTCGGTCCGGGCCATCTTGACCAGATCGCGGCCATATTTTTCCAGGGCCTCGTAACTGGCCTCGGGATTATCAGAGGTCACTCGCTGGTTTCCGCGCACATCGGTCAGTGTTTTGAGGAAGCGCTCCTTGTCGATGCCGGCCTGTTTAAGCAGCTTGCCGGAGGGCGTTTTATCCCCCTCGGCCAGCATGGCCAAAAAGAGATGTTCCACGGAGACGTACTCGTCCTTGAGACGCTTCGCCTCAAGTTCGGCGGCAACCAGAACGCGGTTGAGGTGTTGGGAAACATAGATCTTGCCCGGTTCCGCACCCG
>JAJYBH010000168.1 GCA_021779135.1 Deltaproteobacteria bacterium | reverse complement strand
GTAATCCGCATGAATGGCGATCTGGGAGGAGACCACAGAAGACAGGATCACTCGGCCGTCACACACCACGGCAGCGGCGGTCTCATCACAGGAAGTTTCGATTGCAAGGACAAGCATGTTAGAGCAGGTTTGCTGCCAGCTCGGCTAGCTCCGAACGTTCACCTTTCGTGAGGGTCACGTGGGCAGCGATGCGTTGCCCCTTGAACTTCTCGACCAGAAAGGTCAGGCCGTTGCTGGATGAATCCACGTAGGGGTTATCGATCTGATAGGGGTCGCCGGTCAGGATGATCTTGGTCCCCTCCCCCACCCTGGTGACAATGGTCTTGATCTCGTGGGGGGTCAGGTTCTGGGCCTCGTCCACGATCAGGTACTGATTGGGGATCGAGCGGCCGCGAATATAGGTCAACGGCTCGATATCCAGCAGCCCCATGGCCATCAGCTCCTTGTAGCCCTTGTTGCTGTGGCGTTTATCGGATTCGTGACCGGAGAGAAGCAATTCGACGTTATCAAAGATCGGCTGCATCCAGGGTGTCAGTTTTTCCTCAATATCGCCCGGCAGAAAGCCCAGGTCCTTGCCCATGGGGAATACCGGCCGGGAAACCAGCAGCCGGTTGTAGATATTTTCCTCGGCGGTCTTGTGCAGCCCGGCAGCTATTGCCAGGAGCGTCTTGCCGGTGCCGGCCTTGCCCACCAGCGTCACCAGCTTGATGCTGTCATCCATCAGCACATCCAGGGCAAAGGATTGCTCGCGATTGCGGGGAAACAGGCTCCAGATGCCTTCCTTGGGAACCTTGAGCACCGGCACGATGCGGCCGGTTTCGGGGGAGTTGCGGCAGATGGCGCTATGGGACGGGTTGGCGCTGTCGACTATCGTGATGAACTCATTGGGCAGCAGATCCTGTGGCGCATCCAGCCAACCCTGGCCATAGAAGCGGTCCACGGCCTCGGCGGGCATATCGATGGTCCGGGTCCCGGAGTACAGTTCCTGGATATCGACCTTGTCTGACTCATAATCTTCGGCTATCAGACCGATGGCATCGGACTTGATGCGCAGATTGCTGTCCTTGGTGATGAAGACCAGCGGCATGTCCGGAAACTGGTCACGGGCATCCATGGCCACGGACAGTATCCGGTTGTCGCCGCTGTCCACCCGCAGATCGACCGGCAGATTTTTGAGGTGCTTCTCGGTAAACAGCACCACCCGCAAGCTCCCGCCGCCGGGCATCGAGATACCGGTCGCCAGCGAACCTTTTTCGCGCATGGTGTCCAGGATTCGCGAGACCTGGCGGGCGTTGCGGCCGGTTTCATTCATATCCTTCTTGAACCGATCGATTTCCTCGATGACGGTGATCGGTATTATGATGTTGTTGTCCTGGAACTTGAACAGGGCCTGCGGATCGTGCAGCAACACGTTGGTATCAATGACGAAGTTTTTCATGGAATCCTTTCAGATCAGAGGTGGGATACGATTGTTCGGTCCTGAATTACAGACACTGTACTACGGCATCGACAAACATGGCAATCTCTTCACGGGTTGTGAACCAGCCGGGACTCATGCGAACGGTGCCGCCCGGAAAGGTACCCAGGGTGCGGTGGGCCCGAGGGGCGCAGTGCAGACCTGCCCGCACCGCGATGTCAAAACGATGGTCCAGCTCGAAGGCCACTGCCGCGGAATCTTTTCCCGCGATCGTGAAGGAGAGTACCGCACCCCGCATGGCCGGATCCTCCGGGCAGTGCAGCGTGACCCGTGGCAATCCCCGCAGCATTTCAACCGCGTACGTCACGAGATTGCGCTCATGATCTCCTATGGCCGCCACACCCTGCTCCATGACAAACTCCATGCCGGCCTTGAGCCCGGCAATACCCGGCAGATTGTGCGTGCCTGCTTCAAAGCCGTCCGGAAAGGAATCGGGCTGGTCCTCGGAAGTCGAGTTGGTACCGGTACCGCCAGTCAACAGCGGCATCAGCGCCACCCGGGGAGACACATACAGCAGACCGGTGCCCTGGGGGCCGTACAGTCCCTTATGTCCCGGGACAGCCAACAGATCTATGGCGGATGCAACGCAATCGATCGGAACGCTGCCGGCAGACTGGGCTGCATCCAGCAGAAACAGCGCGCCGGCTTCCCGGGCAATGGCGGAGATGCGGTCAATCGGTTGAATCGCGCCGCAAACATTGGAAACATGACCGATGGCAACCATGCGGGTGCGTGGCGTCACCGCCCGGCGAAAGTCCTCGGGGTCGATGATACCTTCCGTACTCGCCTGGACGATCGTCAGATCGACACCCTGCTTCTCCAGCAGATGAAGGGGACGAGCCAGCGAGTTATGCTCCATCGAGCTGGTCACGACATGGTCACCGGCTGCCAGCGTACCCCGCAAGGCCATGTTGAGGGCCTCGGTGGCGCTGTGGGTGAAGATGATCCGGGATGAGTCCGGGACGGAAAAGAGCGCCGCAGCTGCTTCCCGGGCCTGAAACATAATGCGGCCGGCATCGAGTGAACGTCGATGGCCTCCCCTTCCGGGAGAGGCGCCGACCTCGCGCATGGCATGCATCACGGCCAGATAGACCGACTCGGGCTTGGGATAGGATGTTGCCGCATTATCGAGGTAAATTGACATGGTGGCAGTCTCAGGGCAGCAGCGCCGGCTTCTCGAAGAGCCAGGGGAAGACGTTCACCGCGCCGAAACGTCCGTCACGGGTGCTATCAAAAAGCGTCTTCTTCACGGAAGATTCATCCATGGCGCCCCACCAGTTCTGCAGGGCGGTGATATTCTCGGATCCGGCATTGACGAGGTTATAGCCGCCATTGCCACTGAATGCGTTATCCCAGATCGTTGCAGAATCGTCCTCAAGCTTCAGTCCGTCATGAAGATTATCCGTTATCTGGCAGTGGTTGACCTTCAGACGGGCCGAGGCGAGATGCAGGGCCGTGTCAGTGTTGCGCATGAATCGGCACAGGAAGACCTGCCCCTCACCGCCGGAAATTTCCGCTCCGAGACCATTGCCGGTTATCTCGCTGGAGGTGAGTTTGATGCGGCACTCCTCGGCCAGGATACCCTGCAGGGTATTGCCGGCGACCTTTACCGAGGACAGGAGCACGGAAGAATCATAGAGAGCGGCTCCGCGGCGATTTTGAGCAACCGTGGTCTCGCGCACCTCCAGTTCGCTGTCGTGAGCCTCGATACCCGTGTCGCAGCCGGAAACGGTTGACGTTGTCATGCCGGCAATACTGTCACGCAGGATCATTCCGGTTGTTGCAGTGCTGATCACAACTGATTTCAGTGAAATTGTGGAAAAACGGGCTTCAACGCCGGTTTCGGCTCCCTCAATGCGGCAGTGTTCAAGTTGATTGCGCTTTTCGCTGGAGAGCAGCAAGAGCCCGCCCCACTCCCCTCGTTTGGACGGGGCGGCCGGGTTGGAAGTAAAATGGACCGGCCGGTCAGGCGTGCCGACACACTGGAGGCGCCCCAAGACAACCAGGCGCGCCGGATTGAGGCTCGCTTTCGAGGCCGAAAATCGAATTTCAGTTCCCGGATCGATGCGCAACGTGGCCTGCGGCGCAACAACCAGCGCCCCCTGAACGACCACGATGCCGCGCCAGGTTACATCCTCGGTAAGCGTGGCATTTTCATAACTGGCTGAAATGTGATTGTTCGCCGAGATGCGACCCGGCGGAACAGATGCCGCCAATGGCGCGGCAGCAAGGCAAAGTTGCGGGATCAACAGGGTAATCAAGAAAAGACCGGACCAAAAAGAACTACGCACTATATATCCACCCTTGATGTGCCGCACGCGCGGACACAACTGTTAGAATCACATGCCGTCAAACCCTTTGCTGATAGTAACCATGCTGTTTTTAGCATAAATACTCGATACTGTAAATTCAATGTTTGGACAGCTCCAATTCGGTACCGTTCGGATCACCATATCTGTTTCCAAGTCCTTTCAGCAAGTTATATTTTTAATAAATATTGTGTTGACACTCCATATATGTTGTGGTTTATTTCTGCTCACAACACTAAATATAGTGTTTTCTTCGATTTATCGCACCCATACCAATTCCACGTTATTATTCAGCATTTACATCACCATCAGGGAGAATTCAGATGAAACCAGGAACAGCGAAAAACAGCATCCCAAGCCTATCAAAAAACGCCATAACCGTCCTTGAAAAACGCTATCTGCGGCGCGATGTCGAGGGCAAGGTCCTGGAAACACCGGCCGACATGTTCCGCCGCGTTGCCGAGACGATCGCCGCTCCCGACAAAAAATTCGACAAGAAGGCCGATGTCAAGGGCCTGGCCGACACCTTCTACAACATGATGACCAGCTTCGAGTTCCTGCCCAACTCCCCGACCCTGATGAACGCCGGACGGCCGCTGGGCCAGCTCTCGGCCTGTTTCGTCCTGCCGGTGGGTGACTCCATGGAAGAGATCTTCGATGCCGTCAAATTCACGGCCCTGATCCACAAATCCGGCGGCGGTACCGGCTTCTCGTTTTCACGCCTGCGCCCGGCCAACGACGTGGTCAGCTCCACCACCGGCATCTCCAGCGGTCCGCTCTCCTTCATGCGGGTCTTCGACATCGCCACCGAAACCATCAAACAGGGCGGCACGCGGCGTGGCGCCAACATGGCCATCCTGCGGGTCGATCACCCCAACATCATGGATTTCATCATGTGCAAGGCCGACCAGAAGCATCTCAACAACTTCAACATCTCCGTCGGCCTGACCGAGAACTTCATGAAGGCCGTGGAGCGCGACGAGGAATTCGATCTGATCAACCCGCGCGACAAAAAGGTGGTCGGCACCAAGAACGCCCGCAAGGTCTTTCAGCTGATCGTCAAGCAGGCCTGGGAGAACGGCGAACCGGGCATCATCTTCCTCGACCGCCTCAACCGCGACAACCCCACCCCGCAGATCGGCGAGATCGAGTCCACCAACCCCTGCGGCGAGCAGCCTCTGCTCCCCTACGAATCCTGCAACCTGGGTTCGATCAACATGGGCAAATTCGTCAAGGACGGCGCCATCGACTGGAAGAAACTGAAGGAGGTCGTAATCAACTCGGTCCACTTCCTGGACAACGTCATCGAGGCCAACAACTATCCCCTGGAGCAGATCCGCGAGATGACCCACGCCAACCGCAAGATCGGCCTGGGCTTGATGGGCTGGGCCGACATG
>JAJYBH010000167.1 GCA_021779135.1 Deltaproteobacteria bacterium | reverse complement strand
ATCCGGAACAGATGTCTCTGCCAGGTGGCGAGGCCAACCTCTACAAAAACGGGGAGTATGTCGGCAGGTTCAGGTTTGAAGGGATTTCATCAGGAAGGACGAAGGTAATTTCCGTGGGCATGTAGTTCGGGGCCGGCCGGCAACATCAGACCGGCCCCGGTCTTTTTTTAAGTTCTTACTTGAGCAACAACTCGATTTTTGCCGTCTTACGGGCCGCGGTCAGATATTCATTGACTGCCGCGCCAACTTTCTGGTTTTTAAGAAACTCCTCGATCCGCGGGAGGGTTTCCTTGAATTCAACCTTCTCGGCAGCCTTCTTCTCCGTCAGCTTGATGATGTGATAGCCGAACTGGGTTTCAACCACATCGCTGATTTCGCCAGGCTTAAGTGCAAAAGCGGCCTTTTCAAAGGCGGGCACCATCTGTCCCTTGCCGAAATACCCCAGGTCGCCCCCCTGCTGACTGCTGGGGCAGGTGGAATTCTCTTTGGCGAGTTTCGCGAAATCGGCTCCGGCAACCAGTTCCTTGTGTATTTTTTCAGCCTTTTCCCGGGCGGCTTTCTTTTCTTCCGTACTGGCCTTCTGATCCACGCCCACCAGGATGTGGCTGGCCTTGACCGACTCAGCCCGGGTAAATTTGTCAGGGTTCTGGTCGTAGAATTTTCTGGCGTCATCTTCGCTGACCTTCACCGTCGGAACGATCGTTTTTTCTATGAAATTGGTGATAATCAAGTCACGACGGGTGTAATCCCGCAAGACCTTTTCATCCATATCCAGATCCTTCATGGCCTTGGTAAAATCCTGTTCATTGGCGAATCTGGCTTTGCCTTGAGCGAGTTTATCGTCAACGAGCTTATCCAGGTCCTTGACTTCAAGCTTCTGGCCCGCCTGATAGAGCAGTTCAGCAGAGACCAACTGTGAGAGAGCCTGTTTTTCCAGTTCTTTCCGCTGTTCAGCCGTGGGTTCCTTTATGCGTTGCCCGGCCAGCATAACCTTGCTCGCCCTTTTCAGCTCAAGCGAACTGATCGCAACGCCATTTACCCGGGCGACGGCCCCCTGATCGGCGTTAGCGGTATCCGCCTTCGGCGCGGCTGTTTTGGTTTCAGTATCGGCAGCACTGGACGGTGATCCACAGGATAATAAAGCAGCAATTGCCATTCCCGTTAAAATAATGCCTTGGCGTGTTTTTTGCATTAATCAAATTCTCCTTTATATTATTTTCAGAATTTATACCATCTTTTACCTGACATGAAAAGGTAAACATATTTTTGACATTTTGCCTGTATTCATATACAGTTCGCATCATTTCAGGTAACAGACACCTGTGGAGATTACTTGAAAGACCTTTAAAATCAGATACCTTGTACCAAGGAGGATAACACGCTTATGAAAAAGGTCCTAGTCGTGGACGACAGCCTTTCGGTAGCACGCCAACTCGAAAAGATCATCGCGGAATCCGGAGATTTTACCTGTGTCGGACACGCCAAAAATGGTGCTGAAGCCATCAAGATGAATCACACCGAGAACCCCGAGATCATCTGCATGGACATGAACATGCCCGGGATGGATGGTTTGACGGCCCTTCGCAGCCTGTCGGCATTGGACAAAGATGTAAAAGTGGTCATGGTGACCTCGCTGGGCGGAGTCGGGGATAAATTCACCGAAGCACTCAAACTGGGCGCAAAAAATGTAATTTCCAAACCCTTTGAGGCCGACAATGTCCTGCGGATCCTGCGGGAACTCTAATATCTGTAGATGATTTATTCGGTTAATCAGAGCGAGTATACATCCGTAACAATCCAATACGACAAGGGGATGTGACATGGCTGTAAAATTTTTCGGGCAATATCTTGTGGAAAACAACCTCGTGTCCCGGGATGCATTGCTGAAAGCAATTGAACTGCAGGAGCAAAAGAACCTCAAATTGGGTGAAATGGCTGTCAGCACTGGCTACGTAACCCAGGCTGATATCGAACGCGCACATAACGCACAGATGTCGAAAGACATGAGACTGGGAGACCTGCTGGTGGAGATGGGCATCCTGACCCTGAGCCAGCTTGAGGAAATTGTTATTCGCCAGAAGAACACCCACCTCTACATCGGTGAAGCGCTGGTGAGTATTGGCGCGTTGAACAGTGAACAGCTCCGGATGCATCTGGATGCATTCAAGCAGGACCAAGCCCAGTACGTATCAGAGCGTATCGAGCTTCCGGCAGGCATCCCCGACGGCCTGGTATGGGAGATGACCGCCGACCTGACCTACAAGTTGATTACCCGTGTACTGGGTATCCAGTTCCGACCAGGAAAATGCCAGTCCGTTGCAACTGTTGACTCCAACTTCATGCTGACGGCCATGGACCTGTCCGGCGATGTCGACGCGCGTTACATCCTCTCGGTGTCGGAAGGGATTCAGAAAGAGATTGCCAAGGCGATCCTCAAGGAAAATTCGGTCGATGGTGAACCGCTTGAGGTCCTCGAAGACACCGTCATGGAATTTATAAATGTGGTTTGCGGAAACGTGGCCGCCAAGGCTTCCCAGATGGGTAAGATAATGAATATCAATCCGCCGGTGGTCATCCATCCTCCGGCCTCGGGTCTGCAGGTTCCATCCGGAAGCGCAGCACTCTGCTTCCCGATACACGTCGGCGAAAAAGATAAAATGGAGCTGATTCTGTTTATCAAAGCCTGATCCGAGCCCACATCCGTCTCAGCTGAAGGCCTGCCAATGATTCCTTATTCCGGCAGGCCTTTCTGCATTCATGCTTCCAGAATCGATGCCGCTTCCGCCGTATATCCCCCGCTGCCGTCACGCACAATCAGTGGCGCTTCAACCGTCAGCTCACCCCGACTCCCCTTGGCCAGCTCCGCCATAAACATCTTCGCGGCCGCTTTCGGGTTTCCGTGAACCATACACAACCGAAGCATGGCCAGCCTCAGTTCACCGGCGCGGAGGACAAACTCCGCCAGGCGTGCGGGCGGGTAGATGAAGCAGATGCGTCCTCCCGGCCTGACCAGGTACTTGGCGACTGTCAGAAAATCCTCCAGCCCGGCGGTGGATTCATGGCGGGCACGGTCGCGTCCGGCCCGGGGGCTTGTCCTGCCACTGCCGGGCGTCCGGTAGGGCGGATTGGCGACAATCAGGTCAAATGACGAAGCCGGGTACAGCTTCCGCAGTGTAATGACATCCTCGCAGACAATCTTAATCCGGTCCTGCAGTCCATTAATGGCGACATTGCGGGCAGCCAGTCCGGCCATCACCTCCTGAAACTCGACGCCGACGAAAGTTGCGTTCTCCGCCTGGCGGGCCATGATCATCGGAATAATCCCGCAACCTGTACCCAGATCGGCAATCCGGGCACTAGTTCCCGTCTTGACAAAGTCGCACAGCAGCAACGGGTCGAGGGAATAGCGGTAACCGTCGCGCGGCTGTATGATTTGAAGTCCGAACGCAGGAAGTGTTTCGATGGTTTCGTTATCCGTTGGTTCCATTGACATTGAATCTCCCAGCGGCAGACGGGCGTCAGCCTGAATCCGCAGGATTCACATATCACTCCATAAATCCGTACGGTGTGGGGTCCGGCGGAGATGACCTATAACCGCTTATGCAGCGGGACCTTCGGCACATTGCCAGAATCGGCCGCCAGAAAGGATAAAATCAGCTGAATGCCCGCAAGAGTCGGCAAGGCCGCCAGCATAACCGTGCCACTGGTTGCCACAATCCCGGTGCGCACGGATTTCATCCAGGCGATACTGCCGAACGAGACACCCATGAATAAGGCCAGGCATCCCAGCAGCAGCTCCAGCGACATGACACTGAAATCCCTCAGATAATAATTGTAGAAGATCCTCTTCAGGGAGTTACGCACGTGCTTGCGAGTAAACTCCGGTATGGAGCGAAAGATCTTCAAATTGCTCACTTCGTCGGCATACCGGGCGGAAAGCGGAACATCCATCACCACGGCCCGGATGGTGTTGAGCCTGAACAGCATGTCCGATTCGAAAAAATATCGCCGGTCGATCTTATCCAGTGGCAGACGTTCCAGCACCTTGGCATGCACGGCGGTGAAACCATTGGTCGGATCGAAGATATCCCAGTAGCCGGTGGAGAATTTTGCAATAAACGACAGGGCCGCATTGCCGAGCAGGCGCGCCAGGGGCATCTGCTGTACGCCTTCCAGGTAATAAAACCTGTTCCCCTTTGTGTAATCGGCGAGGCCGTTCACAATCGGCGTGATCAGCATTGGAATGTAGGCAGGTTCCATCTGGCCGTCACCGTCAAGCTTGACGACAATGTCGGCTCCCTCCCTGATCGCCCGACGATAACCGCTAATGGTAGCTCCACCCACACCGCTGTTCGCCTCGTGGAAGAGCACTGTCACCCGGGGGTCGGAGCACTGCTCTCGTACCAGCTTGCCGCTCCCCTCGGGACACGCGTCGTCCACCACGTACACCGACGAAATTTCGGGTCCGATTCCCGATATAACCCCGAGGATGTGCCGTGAGACCCGGAACGCGGGAATAACCACCGCTATGTGCATTGCACCGTTCAAAGGTTACCCTCCTACCTACAATATTCGGTAGATGACATATCCGGCACCGAGTGTCGGAGCTACATGGACATACACCGGTTGGAGCCGGTATTTTCCGGATACATTTTTACCCAGGAGAGGGCCGAGGAGTTCCTCGAGTTCCTGGCGACGGGAGTAGACGGAGATGCTGTCGATGACGAGGTACTTTCCACCGTTCTTGCGTGAAAACTCGATAACCTGTTCGACACCTCCCTTGGGAAGGATGATGAGTGGCCTTTCCGCGAAGTACGATATCAACCCCCAGCGTGTGACGACCGCTTCACCAGGCAGGCTGTTGTAGCGGAGATAATTACCGGCATCCCGATAGATTTCCTGTGTCAATTTCGCCTGTTCGACAAGGCCCGGATCACGAAAGGTCGCGCCGGCCGTGGCAAAAAACTGCCCCGACAGGTACAGTACCGGCAGAAATATCACCAGGTGAACGTAGCGGGTGAATCGTGCCGACGCCGGAGACGTGATGACTCGGCCGGTCATCTCTTCGGCGAGGAGTGCCGCGGCCGCGACCGCGGCCACGAAGCAGAGTAACACAAAAGGAAAAAACGGGTAAAAGTAGGAAGGTGTTTTGGGGAGATTCAATACGTAGATCGGCGCCGTCATTGCGGGGAGCAGCAAGAGG
>JAJYBH010000166.1 GCA_021779135.1 Deltaproteobacteria bacterium | reverse complement strand
TGACCGTCCGGCATGGTGATCGTTGTCCTGTCCGCTCTCAGGTTGAACGTAACCGCCAGTGCGGAAGAGGTTACGGCAATCATTGCAAATTGCACGAGAAGCGCCAGGTAGAGTTTTTTCTTGTGTCCGTGTTTCATTATGATGACCTCCGTTTTATTCCGCAGGTAAATTGAACGACCAGGGAATAATCCCTGCCATGGTCAGCATACCGCCGGGGAAGGTATTGAAATTGACAATTTCCCGTTCTGCATGGCTGTGCCACATAAAATAATAACTGGAGCCGCCCAGGTTGAGATTGACTTCGGTCGGAGGAAGCGGCTCGCTGCTCCCCAGGTACTGGCTTCCGCTGAACCACTGCCCGAAGGTGAGTACGAGCGGGTCGGGCGCGGCAATCGTGGGCGCGGCCTGAGCGGCGGCCAGATTTACAGTGCCGTCAGCAAGCGGCGGAACAAACTGGTTGTTGTCATAGCGGCCATATTGGGCAAATTGTGGGCCGAGCGTCGTAGCCGGACCGTTTGTGACATGATCGGCGATGTATTCATAGGGCAGGAGAGTGGCGCCCGGTTTGTGGCCGTAAGCGTCCCACCCCAGTCCTTTGCCGGTCCAGTTGAAGATGCTGTCAAAGGTGTTGCCGGCAGACATGGTCAGGGTAAATTCCTCGACAGAAATGTCGGCACCCGTAAGCGCTGTTTGCGTGGCGTAGGCAGGCTCTCCAGGACTGACCGGCGCTGAGGACAGTATCAACCCGTCTTCGGCGACTATCCGCTGGTGATTGCCATGGGTATGAATGGGATGCAGGTCGCGGCCAAGGTTCAGGAATCGGGTCAGCGCCATTTCGCCGGGATGAAAGAGCACATTGATGGTATAGGGCTGGTTCGGAAGGTTCGGATCATAATCAGTTCCCATGGTATCAGGGGCATTGCGTCCGTTGATGAACCAGTAATTGGCCTTCCAGGTGGTGAAGTCCTTCTTCTGGGTTGCGGTATTGACTATCCAGTCACCGTAACTTGCCGGCGAACGGGTCTTGTCCCTGCCGAATTCCATCCAGGCATTGAAATACGGATCCATATCGCTGCAGAGATAGAGAAACTCACGGTCATAGGCGGTAGAGGCGCCGATATTGCTGATTGCGACAGGGGGAGTCCCCACGCTGATGGTGTCGGGAACATTCGCTTCATTGTAGGCGAACTTGGTAAAGACCTTGGCAGGTCCGGCAGGGCCGGGATCAGCGCCGGCCTGATCGGCATGCCCAGGAAAGACAGATGTGTAGGTCTTTGTCGTGGTCTGCGTCGGCCTGACGATGATGGCCCCATAGAGGCCCATGCGGAGCTGGACGTCCTGGTTGGAGCCGCTCTGATAGTAAAACGTACCTGGTCGACTGGCCCTGAAGACATACGTCTGGCTCCCCCCGGGTGCCGCCTCCGGCACGATCGAGGTGAGATTCCCTTTTGCTCCATGCGAAAATATCGGGGAGGTCGGTGTCTCCACATCAAGACCCGGGAAGACCATGGAAACCGGCTCCGAGAGCGTATTGGCCAGTTTGATGGTAACCCTGTCTCCCTCGTTGACAATCAGGGTCGGACCGGGGTACTGGGGAACGCCCTTGAGTTTATTGCCCGGGTTGTCCAGGTCCGCGAAACACCAGACCAGCAGGCTGTTTCCTTCGCCCGTGATGACATGGGACTCACCTGTAGCAAAATTGAACGTGGGGTTGGCCGGCCCGGTAAGGCCTTCGATCCTGGCGGACGCAACGAGGGGAACGGACGCCAAGATAGCGGCAGCCACGGCTATTCCCAGTATTTTTTGTGCCATATTCATGAGGTTACCTCCGTTTGACATAAAAGCTTACTGAATCCTTATTTCTGTCATCGCACCGCTCCGGTCAAGCATGTCGGCATTGAGCTCCTGCAGGTTGCGAGAGTACAGGTAGTAGGTGCCGGGTGCGGCTCCGGCTGTGTATATCAGCAATTCAGCCGATTCTCCCGGGCCGATGAGCAGGGAATTGGTAAAGTACCTCAGATCCTTGCCGTTGGGGCGTCGCAGAAACTTGGCATCCCTCCCAATCACCTGCATCGGGAGCCCAAGTACCTCGATGTTGGCAAAATTGGCGATGGAGAGGTTGGACAGCCGGATCAGGATACGGTTTCCGGATGTTGCGGTTATGAGCGAGTGGAGCTTTTGCGCTGGGTACCCCTCCTGATTCATCAGGGGAGCGGTATTGGTAGTATCGGGGTATCCCCTGCCGTTCAAGACGAAATACCTGGAATCAAGCTGTGCAAAGAGCGGTGGCTGGGCAAACGAGTCGTCATCGTGAAACGGCGCATCGATCTCCGCGAACTGCATGGTCATTTCCGAATTGTAGCCTGTCGAGCAGTCGCCGTCATTGTAGGCAAAACCTTGATACGATGCGGGATTGCTCCCGTCGCTGCATGTCGCGGGCCGGTTGGCGGGGAGGTCCTGCAGCGGTCTGACCACCAGGTTGCCCAGCATGCCCATCTCCATATGTTCGGGGGCCTCGTTGTGGCAGTGGTACATGTAGGTGCCGGGGTCCAGCAACTGGTAAAAGTAGGTGAAATCGGCCCCTTGGTTGACCGAGAAGCTGGCCATCGGTTCACCGTCGTAGAACGATGTGGCATTGGGGTACCCGTGGAAATGGATCGTGTGCGGGTCGAACAGGTCGGGACGGAGCGTCATCCCCAGGGTGGTAAGTGTCAGGTAGTGACGCTTCCCCTCCTGCAAGTCCAGTGTCGGAGCCGGCCAGTCACTCTGGTTCTTGGCCAGGATCGCATTGCTGGTCGAATGGTTGTTGAACTTGACCAGCGAGGAGATATTGTTGAAGCCGAACATGTAGACGTCCCGGCCATCGGCCATCTTGCTGAACCCGTCGGTCGCGCCGAAGTGGTCCCTGCTGACGGTGGTGCCGGTGCCGTACTGGACAAAGGCCAGTGCCGGCACTGCGCAGGCGATCGCTAATAGACACAGACAGACCGTGCATTTTTTATAATCAATCTTCATTGTGTTCCTCCCCATTTGTTTCAATCTGGCGGGAGCGCAGCCCCGTATCACCAGAAGATCAGCCCTATTGCGCGTTGCAGTATCAGCATCGCATCAGCGATGGTTACAGGGTTGGAGCCGGGCGGGCTGTACGATCCGGGCGCATAGGCGTTCGGATTGGGCCTGCCGGTTACCGAGAGCGGAGCCACCCGCACGTTGGAAAGCATGGAATCAGTCACCTGGGCGGCCGGGTAAACCCCCACGGCCATCTGCAGGGCGATGAGCGCATCGAGACCATTTACCACTCCGTCGCCGTTCAGATCACCCTTCGAGTTGAGCTCGTCAGCGCCGATATCAAAGGGCGCCGTCCGCGAGTCGCCATCAAGGTCGAACTGCAGGAAGGCCATGTTTGAGGCCGGCAGTACACTGTTCCCCGCGTTTACGGCTGGCGATGTCCCCTTGATATGATAATTACCGGTCAGGTTCAGCGGTGCATAGGTGAACGAGACGAAATTGCCAAGCGCCGCGCCTCCCTGAGTAGCGGAGATCGAGTTGCGGTACGTGCTTACCAGCTGGGGATCGGTGGTTTTTATGAGCCCGGTTCCGCTAAAGGCGTAATGCTTGACCTGCGGATAGGTGGTGCTGGTCTCGGTCAGTACCGAATATTGCGGGTTGAGCAGGCCAGGGATACCCGGCGGGTCGGTAAATACGCCGAGGTCCCAGATGGCAAAGGGTGACAGGATGTTGACCCCCGCATTCACGTTCGGATCAAACCCGGGCCAGTAGTAGGACTTGTTGCCGTAAATGATGTCATTTACGATCACCGGATTGGTGGCATAGGTATTGAGATAGCCTGGACGCAGTGCGGGATCAATCGCGTTTAGCAGTGGCGAGCTCAACGGCTGGACCCCGATGCCGGCCGGCAGCGGCGTGGTCTGCCGGTTCGGCGGCAACGTAAAGGCCTGGTCCGCCCCATCCAGGGTGACCGTCAAGTTGCCGAAGGCCAGTTCACCGGTGGCGGTGCTGTCGTTGTTGGCAACGGTGTTGTTGTCGATGGTCACGTCCAGTGCGTCGGAGATGGCGATACCCCCGCCGTAGCCGGCGCTGACGTTGTTGACGATCATGTTATTAAAGATTGCGGCCTTGTACCAGGTGGCCGGCGTGGTTGCCGGCGGCACGGGAGGTGTATTGGCGGGATTCGCCGTAACGTCCTGGCCGTTATAGCGAAGGAGGCCAATGCCGCCGCCGAGATTGCCGGCCTTGTTACCC
Source organism: Deltaproteobacteria bacterium (assembly GCA_021779135.1). Lineage (GTDB taxonomy): Bacteria > Desulfobacterota > Desulfuromonadia > Geobacterales > Pseudopelobacteraceae > CAIPTY01. The sequence goes on along the minus strand of JAJYBH010000166.1, from coordinate 981 downwards.
TGGATCAGGTTGGCGTCGATCACGACATTGCCGACCCCTTCCGAAACCGTGTTATTCGGCGCGGCGGCAGCCGCGATCGGCTGTTCGCCGCTGAGGAAAATACCGGCTCCCTCATCGAAGGACTCGTTGAAGATGATATCGTTGCGCTGGATGAGTCCGTTGTTGCTGACCCCCTGCTGAGCGACGCCGGCCCCGGCCAGGAGGGCATAGTTGCCGCAGACCCAGTTATCGGTTACACGGTAGTTGTCGGCACCCTTGAACAGTCCGATGCCGCCGCCGCTGCCGATGGCAAAGCCGTTGGCGCCGTTGAAGCTGATTTCGTTGTGGCTGATGGTCACGTTGTCGTTCAAGGACGATTCGTAGACATTCGGTACATTATTGGAAACGGCGGCCGGGGTACCGACCCGAATGCCACCGCCGTAGGTCGCATTGTTGGCGTACAGCTTGTTGTTGCTGATCTGGAGGTAATGCGCGTTGGCGTTGACGAAGATAGCTCCGCCCAGATTGGCTCCGCTCATGGCGAAGCCGTCGATCAGCGCCTTGTTGGCCCCGTTGTCATACGGGTTGATGGTGGCAGGCGTGCTATTCACGAGGTTGGCTGTCGGCGCATTGGGTGCGAGAACCAGCACGGCCGAGCCAGATTCGAGGAAGAAGTCGGGCTGCTGGGCGTCGATCAGCCAAGGGGAGGGTATTGCCTGAGCGTTGGTAATTGCGTTCAGCTTGTTCAGCCAGGCGGCCTGTTTGTCGGGGGTAAAGAACCCGGCATTGATCATGGTCGAACCGGCACCGTATCCTTGCAGTTTCACCGGCTTCCACATGATGATGTTCTCCGGACAGGAAGCGCCCTTGACCAGAATCAGGTCGCCATTGCCGGCCGCATCGATTGCGTCCTGGATTGGAGAACTGGCGCCGGTCGGATCACAGACGACCTGGTGGACCTTCGCGGCAGGCACACCGACGTGGAGCGTTATGCCGGTAACG
>JAJYBH010000055.1 GCA_021779135.1 Deltaproteobacteria bacterium | reverse complement strand
GTTAGATCGAGCTGTTCGATATTTGTATAACGTACATTTTTCAATATCCCGTCGATGACAACTTCATTTTCTGCCTGGGTCGTATTCCAGGCTACCTTGTAGTCAAAATCAGTGTGGCGATAGCTGAAACCGGCGGCGGGAGACTGCCGCACCGCGTCATGGTTAACGCTGCAGCCTGACAGTGCCAGCATCGAGAGCAGCATGAGTATTTTGTATATTTGCTTCATGACAGACACCTCCTCGGTTTGATATTCCATCTGTAGTAATCATATGACCTCCACGCTATAAGTCAAATGGAACCAAAACTGCACCTCATCCGCGAATGGCCAACGCCTTTGCCTTATCCCCCTTTTCCGGGACGTGGTATAATAATCAAAAATCGCTTGTGACAAGAAAAGGAGATAACATGAACAGCTTATCACGCATGCTGATCACCTCGTTATTTGCACTGTCTCTGCTCTCGGCGTGTATCGTCCAATCAAGGCATGGCGGCGTTGGAGTTTTAGTGCCGCCGCCACTTCCGGTAATCGTCGAACTGGGACCGGATCGGCATTATCACCATGACGGTTATGACTATTACTATGTTGGCGATCGCTGGCAATATTCACGAGACAGGGGCGCCGAGCGCTACGACCTGCCGCGATCGCACTGGCCGAGGGAGATCAGGCGCAGAGGTGATTGGAGATAGGGGCATCACTCTTCATGCGCCTTTCAACGAGACGGGCAGCGTAGATGCCATCCGCCCGGCCAGTTCCCCTCCGGCCAGCTCCCCAAGAGTCAGCAGACTTTTGCAAAGGTGAGCCACTTGGTGGCAGGGGAGGTTTTCCCGGCATGCAAGATACATAGTATCCGTTCGACAAACCCGGATATTTACCTACACAAAAGCCCTCTTCCGAACTGAAAGAGGGCTTTTGTTTTACTTGAACCTGCCAAGCTTATTTAGCTGATATATCACCAATTACTTGACAATAGGCATGTTCAGCTCCTTGGAAGCATTCTCCAGGGTTTTCAGGTTTATCAGGTCCTCATAACCGGCCTTCTTCAATACATCAAAGGCCAGAGCCGTTCTGCGGCCGGTACGGCAATAAAGGAAAAGGCGGGTTTTCTTGTCGGGCGCCACGATAGCGATCCCCTCCTCGATCCGGTCATACGGTATCAATATCGCCCCATCCAGGTGTCCCTCGCTCCACTCCTGTTCGGTGCGGACATCGATCACCAGGGCGCGGGGTACAGTCGATTGTCCTTTCGGGGCATGCGCGCAGCCGCTTAGTGCCAGCATCAAAACAGATATAACCATCAAAACTGTTTTTTTCATTAGGAGGTCAACCTTTCGCGGGCAAATTACATCTTTTATGTTATGATACCTGCCGTTTCATGAAGACGTCAACTATCATTAAAGAAAGGCTTAGCATGTCCACTCCACCCAAATGTCCTGCCTGCAGTTCGGAATACACCTATGAAGATAATGAAAACTACGTCTGTCCGGAATGCGCCCACGAATGGCCCATGGCCAGGGAGAAAGGCGCTGCCGAGGAGCGTGTCGTGCGTGACGCCTTCGGCAATGAACTCAAGGCTGGCGATTCGATTACCGTCATCAAGGATCTCAAGATCAAAGGTTCGTCATCGGTGGTCAAGGTTGGCAGCAAGATCAAGATCATCCGTTTCGCCGCCGGTGATCATGATATCGACTGCAAGATCGACGGTATCGGTGCGATGCAGTTGAAGTCGGAGTTTGTCAAGAAGGCGTGAGAGATGTGAATAACATTGAAGTACCTGGGGTACGCTGTTGGCACCGTTTGATATAACAGCTCCAGGAAGCCGGATATCATTACTGGAAAGGCACGCACATGGGTGTGGAAATCTATATCGGACAACTCTCCGCTGCAGTTACGGAGGATGAGGTGCGTAAACTATTCTCCGTGGCGGGTACGGTTCAGTCCGTCCACCTGGTCAAAAATCCGGGAAGCGGTGAATTGCGTGGCTGCGGCTATGTCAGGATGTCGACCGAAGACGAAGCCTGTGAAGCGATCGGCCTGCTGCATGGAGCTCTCCTCGATGACCGCCAGATCGTGGTCAGGGACGTCACGAAACAGACAGCCCGACAGACATCCGCATCCAAGGGTGGCCGGAGAACGAGGCCGAAGGCTGTTCAGCACGAGGGCGTTTCGCACAGGAATGAGCTCTAGTGACCCGTGGAGACACGACGCCACAAAGCTTTTACCGCTTAATGGAATTCCCAACTCGACTAATACAATTTTCCATACCTTCTTGAGGCAGTTATGACGTCTAGCGAGCTCATATCCGTAACAATGGTTGTGACAGGAGCGGCATTTCTGTTCGGTTCCCTTCTGGCGGCCGGAATGATCCGTTCTCTTGTGTCCGAAACCTTCCAGCGCAGATGGAAGGTAATCATTTACCTGATAAGATTCTTTCTCCTGGGATACCTTGTTTACGTCATAACCATTACCTATAAGCTTCATATATCCATGGAACTGGTTTCGGGAGCGGTATTTCTTGGCGGGGCAGTGTTTGTCTTTCTGATTGTCAGATTATCCAAAACCACCATCCTGGCACTCAAAGACGCCGAAGAGAAACTGATGGAGCTCAATAATTCCCTCGAACAGAGAGTTGAAGCGCGTACCCAGGAATTGCAGCGTTCTTACGAGTTCAGTCGCACCGTTCTTGATAGCGTTATAGATCCGATCTCGATAATCGATATCGAATCATTCAACATAGTCGCGGCGAACAAGGTTTTTTTAGAGGAGGTCGGTCTCACGGAACAGGAGGTTATCGGAAAGACCTGCTATGAAATTACCCACCATCGGACAAAACCATGCGAGGCTCCCCATGACATCTGCCCGTTAACGGACTGTTTGCAATCCGGTGACCACGCCACAGCCGAACATACCCATTTCATGCCGAACGGTGATGCGCGGACCGTCGAGGTGCTGACCTCTCCCATCCGGAACGCAGGCGGCAAGATCATCCAGGCGGTACATATCCAGAGGGACATCACCGAGCGTCGTCAATCAGAGGAAAAGATCCGTTCACTGGCCTTTTACGACACCCTGACCGGCCTGCCGAACCGTTCATTCCACCGCGAATTGCTGATACGCGCCATCGCGCACGCCAAGCGTAACTCAAAAACGATGGCCACGATGTTCCTCGATCTGGATGGTTTCAAGAAAATTAATGACAGCCTGGGTCACGACATGGGGGACGAACTGCTGCGCCTGACCGCCGAGAGGCTTTTAAGCTGTTTGCGGGGCAGTGACGGCATTGCCAGGGTCAATGAGGAGAATTCCGCGAATAGCGTCGTATCCCGTCTTGGTGGTGATGAATTCATCATTCTGCTGAATGAAATTGCGCATGATACCGATGCCAGCCTGGTTGCCCGCCGTCTGCTGAAGGCATTTGAACAGCCGTTCAGCCTCAACGGCAACGATGTCCATATCACGGCCAGCATAGGCATCTCCCTGTATCCGGCGGACGGCGAAACCTCCGAAGAACTGCTCAAATGCGCCGATATTGCCATGTACCATACAAAAGCACATGGCAAAAACAACTTCCACTTTTTCTCATCGGCAATGAACCGGGAAGCCGTCAAACGTCTTTCACTGGAAAATGACCTGCGCCTGGCACTGGAAAAGGGTGAATTCCTGTTGCACTACCAGCCAAAGATTTTTGCTACAGACCGGCGCATCTCGGGCATGGAGGCCCTGATCCGCTGGCAGCACCCGCGGAGCGGCATGATTCCGCCGCTCGATTTCATCCCCATTGCCGAAGAAACCGGATTGATTGACCTTATCGGGCAATGGGTTCTCCGGGAAGCATGCACTCAGAACAAGAAATGGCAGGACTCGGGGATAGTGCGGATCCCCGTTGCGGTAAACCTGTCGCTCCATCAGATTAAGAATCGTAACATTGTGAACACAATCAAAGAGATACTGGAGGAAACGGGACTCGAACCGGGCTTTCTGGAGCTGGAGATCACCGAAAGCATAGCCATGCACAACCCCCTGACGACCATTACCATACTGAAGGAACTGCAGGATATGGGCGTCAGGATATCCATCGACGACTTTGGCACCGGCTACTCCTCATTGGCCTATCTTCGTCAACTGCCCCTTGATACACTCAAAATTGACCGCTCGTTCGTAAATGCGATTACGACAAAACCTGATGACGCGGTTATCGTTCGAACGATAATCGCGATGGCGCACAGCCTGAACCTGAGTGTTGTTGCCGAGGGCGTGGAAACTGAAGAGCAGTACGCATTTTTGCAGTCGTTCAATTGCGATGAGATCCAGGGATATCTGTTCAGCCGACCCGTTCCGACTGCGGATTTTCCCGGATTGCCACTTGTGCTTGACAGCCAGGTAACGGGATTCCAGGGAAGCCGTGACCGGGATATTATGACAGGAGCATGAACTTGCCTCAGGATGACTTAACCTCACAACCGACTGAAATAACAAAGGATGTGCAGACCGCCGACTACGATTTCCACCGCTGCAAATTGTGCGCGGAATATGCCGCCAGCCCGAAGTACAGGTTGAAAAAGACGACGGTTTACGCGTGCGCCGCGTGCGGTTTTCATTTCATCAATCACCTGGACAGCGTGCCGTCCGAGCCTCCCTGCGGCAGCACGCTCACTCTCGACCGGAAGTCGTGGGATTATATCGAAGGGCGGCTCCCGGCCAGTGAAACTCAGCTACGCAAGAATCTTCTCCTCGTCAAACGACACGTTTCCCTGACCGGGGCAACCTGCCTTGACATCGGCGCCGGCGCCGGGATGTTCGTGCATCTCCTCACCGAGTCGGGAGCTTTTGCCCATGGCATCGAACCGCAATGGATCTTCCGTGAGTTCGCCCAACGGAAATTCGGCGTGGAGCTGAACGGAGAAACCATCGATGCCCCACGCTGGCAGCAGGAATGCGTCGGTTATTTTGATGTCGTCACACTTTGGGATGTTTTCGAGCATGTCGATTTCCCTGCGGAGACCCTGCGGAACGCCTATAACGTCCTTAAGCCGGGGGGCTGGCTTTTTCTCGACACACCCCGCCGGGATGCGCTTTTTTACCGGATCTGCGAATGGTCGTATCGCTTGAGCAGCGGCGCTAATTCCCGCTTGCTGGAGTCCCTGTATTCTCCCCTGCCCTATCGCCACAAGCAGATATTCACTTGCCGTCAGCTGCTGAAGCTCGCCGGAGAAACCGGCTTTTCCGTCACACACTTGCGCTCTTCCCTCTTCCAACCTCACAACAAGATGGTCCTCGTCTGCCGGAAATCATGATCATGCCCCCGGATCAAACGAGAGTCGCTTTCAGGCCCGCCCTTCAAACGCGAGGAAATCATCCAGCCAGTATCATCCATCAGACCAGAGGGCTAACCATTCAGTTTTTCTTTGAAATCTCACCCGTAACAGGATATAAACACAATTCTTTCACGTAAGTAAGGGTAATGGCCTGTTTCAATCGCGGAAAATAACGAGCGGAGAACGGTAATTATGCGCAAGCTACGACCATTGCTGAAAAAGTGGGCCACCCCGATCACCATCATGCTCATCCCCCACTCCCGCTCCAATTCCCTGCGCGTCAAAATGCCCTTTCTTGTCCTGGCTTCACTTCTTGTCTTCGCCGGCATCGGTTTCGTCTATACCGCGGCACTTTCATACCGCGTCGTTGATTACTACCAAACCAAGCGGAAACTTGCCTACCTTTCCAGCCAGTTTCAAGAGATGCGCACCACCATGACGGCCCTCAAGGAGTCGGAATCACAGTTCAAGCGGCTCTTCTCCTTCGACTCCAAGAAACAGGTCTTTGATGCCATGGAAAACAGCAATGAGGGGTCAATAGACATCGAGGTGCTGAAAAAAGAGATAAACGCCTCCATGGCATCAGTCGCCGAAGTCCGAGAATACCTGTCCAAGCAGAAGGACATCTATCAAGTGACACCTCGGGGATGGCCGGTCGACGGGCGAATTTCGTCCGGGTTCGGCATGCGGCTCCACCCGAAATATCATACGGAGAAATTCCATACCGGCATCGACCTCTCGGTTCCGACCGGTACGCCGGTACACGCCACGGCCGACGGCATCGTCAGTTTCTCCAGCTGGAGCCCTGGTAACGGCAATATAGTGGTCGTCGAACATGGTCAGGGTTTCAGCACGGTCTACGCGCACAACTCGAAGAACCTGGTAAAGGTCGCCCAGACCGTTCATCGAGGAGATATTGTCGCCGACGCAGGCTCAACAGGCGTCACCACCGGCAGTCATGTCCATTATGAGGTCTGGAAGAACGGGCGCTATGTCGATCCAACCGAGTTTGGACGAAAAACGGATTGAGTCGATCCGCCAGTTCAGGAAAAGGAGGAACACAATGTTCGGTAAAAAAGAACCTGATATGGAAGTCATCATAGGCCAGAAGTCCGGCGTCCGGGGGGAGATCTCCTCCAAGGGCACCGTCCGTATCGACGGCACATTCGAAGGGAACATCGTCTCCGAGAACTTCATCATTGGCGAATCCGGCTCTGTAACCGGCGATGTCACCGTCAAGACCTGCATCATCGGCGGCAGGATCACCGGCAACATCAAGGCCGCTGAGTGTGTCGAAATCCGCCATAGCGGCGAGATCTGCGGGGATATCTACGCGGCGCGGATTATCATAGCCGAGGGGGCGAAATTCGACGGTCACTCCTACATGCAGCGCCCGCGCGAGATCGAATACCAGGAACAACAGGTTGCCCTGGAGCAATTATAGCGTCGCAGTCCGGTTCAGCGGCGAACATCATATCAGTTGGGGGGAGCAAGGCATGGAGATTTTAGCAATCGATATCGGCTTCGGTTTTACCAAGGCGTCAAACGGAAGCCGTTCGCTGGTTTTCAAATCGATTCTCGGCGAAGCGAAGGAGATCCAGTTCAAGGGAGGGATGCTGGGCGAAAACACGCCCGGCGAAAACATCCAGATAGAACTGGACGGCACCTCCTATTTCGTGGGGGAAATGGCGGAACGGCAGAGCAATGTCCGCTCGTTCACCCTTGACCAGGCCCAGTTTTTCGGCAGTTTTGCCAAACAGCTGGCACTGGCTGCTGCGGCGCAGATGGTCAACTCCTACACACCGGTCAGCCTGGTGACCGGGCTGCCGATCGGCTATTACCGCGAATACAAGGACGGCCTGGTGAAACTCCTTCTGGGAGATCACAAGGTGGTGCTGATCAATGCGAATGGGCAGCCCGAGGAAAAGGTCATCAAGATCAGCAATGTCAGGGTGATCCCACAACCATTCGGATCACTCTTCAACCTGATGCTGAACGAAGTCGGTGAACTGGGCAACAAACGTTATGTACGCGAGAAAACCGGTGTAATTGACATCGGCTTCAAGACCTCGGACTTCACCGTGGCCGACCGGATGCGCTATTCGGAACGCGGTAGCCGCACGACCGACTCGGGAATCTCCAAGGCCTTCAGCATCATCGCCGACAAACTTCGCGAAAAGAGCAATGTCAACATCGAACTCTTCCGACTCTACGAAGCGGTCGATCAAGGGGTCATCAAGATTCGCGGCAAGGAATTCGACCTGAAAGGGATCACCGATCAGGTCTTCGGCCAGTTGGCCAAGGCCATTGCCAGCGAGGTAGACCGCCTCTGGACCGATGACTGGGATATAGATACCATCGTGCTGACCGGCGGAGGCGGCGCGGTTCTGGCCAAATACCTGCAGCCACTGATCAGCGGAAAGGTGGTTGCCGTTGATCCCGCCACCGATGCCCGCCTCTGCAATGTCCAGGGATATTGGAAATTCGGCAAGCACGTCTGGTCCCGCGGAGTCGTTCAACCTCCTGCTCAACAGATCCCGGCAGGATCAAAACCCTGAAAGCGATCACATTGAGGCCGCCCATGCTGCAAATCGGCAACTACAATCAACTGAAAATCTCCAGGATCACTGCCACGGGCGCCTTTCTGACCTCGGAAGCCGGCGAGATACTGCTCCCCGCCAGGCTGGTCCCCAAAGGGGCTGAAGCGGGCAGCGAGTTGAACGTCTTCATCTACGTTGATTCGGAAGAGCGACTGACGGCCACGACCAGGAAGCCCCGGGCAGTGGTCGGGGATTTTGCCCTTCTGAAGGTCAAGGACAACGTGACCGTGGGCACCTTCCTGGATTGGGGGCTGGAAAAGGACCTGCTGTTGCCGTTTGGCGAACAGAGCGCCCCCCTGCGACGGGGAGAAGAGGTGCTGGTGCGAGTCTATCTGCACAGCAGCGACCGGGTGGCCGCTTCGACCAGACTGGATAAATTCCTCAAACCGGCCGATGGCAGCCTGGCCGAAGGGGACATGGTAGAGCTGCTGGTCTATGCCTTCAGCGATCTGGGGGCCAAGGTGGTCATCAACAACACCTTTGGCGGCCTGCTCTATAACAATGAGCTCTTCAGCAACCCGGCCTGCGGCGAGCGGCTGCGGGGGTATGTGAAAAGAATCCGCCCCGACGGCAAGATCGACGTCACGCTGCGCACGGGCGGCGCACGGGAAGCCGCCTCGGACCGCGAGGTTATCCTGGAGGCCCTGAAAGCCCACAACGGCCTGCTTCCCCTGACCGATAAAAGCACTCCGGAAGCCATAGCCGGCCTGCTGCGCATGAGCAAGAAGAGTTTCAAGAAAGGGATCGGCGGGTTATACAAGGAAGGGCTGGTAGACATTACCCGTGAGGGGGTCAGATTGCGTGCCGTGGCATAGCAGCCGGGTTTTATATCCATGTGTCTGATCGTCTTCGGCTATGACTGTCATCCCGGCTACCAACTGGTCCTGGGGGCCAACCGCGACGAATACCGCAACCGGCCGACCGACCAGGCCCGCTTCTGGCCCGATGCACCGCACATCCTGGCAGGACGCGATCTGCGGGCCGGGGGAACCTGGCTGGGTGTATCCAGCGAAGGAAAGATAGCGGCCATCACCAATTATCGCGACCCGCACCTGCAGGTCAACGACCCACCATCGCGCGGCGCGCTTATAGCAAATTTCCTTGCCAACCGTACCCTTAGCACCAAAGAGTTCCAGTCGATTCTTAGCCATGACGGCCATCTCTACGACGGCTTCAACCTGCTGTACGGCACCAGTGATGAACTGCATTACTTCACCAACCGGGGCGGTTCATCCGGCCCGGTTACCCCGGGCATCCACGGCCTGTCCAACCACCTGCTCGATACCCGCTGGCCCAAACTGACCGTCGCCAGATCACGCCTTGAAACCATCCTGCGGCAGAACTGCGTGGATCCGGAACAGCTCTTCGCTGCCCTCTCAGACTCGGCCCCCTTTGCCGATGGAGTACTACCCGATACCGGCATCGGTCCGGAGCGGGAACGCCTGCTTTCGCCGATCTTCATCGCGAACGAAGACTACGGCACACGCTCGACAACCATCCTGATCATCGACCGAAGCGGTAATGTGAACTTCATCGAGCGCAGCTTCGATCGTTCTCCCGTTCCATCGGCTACGCAGCGTTACAGTTTCCGAATCCAACCCCTCACCCGATGAACTTTCTCTGCCACATGCTGCTCTCCGGAGCAGACGAACAGATCCTGGCCGGCAACTTCATGGGAGATTTTGTCAAGGGACCGCTGGCCGAGCGTTTTCCCGAGCGTATCAGACTGGGGATCAACCTGCACCGCCGTATAGATTCTTTCGCCAGCCGTTCAGACCTGTTCCAGCGCAGCAGGCGACGCCTGGACGATCACTATGGATTGTATCGCGGAGTAATGGTCGATCTGTTTTACGATCATTTCCTGGTCAGGGATTGGAGCAACTGGTCGGATGAGCCGTTTGATCATTATCTGACCCGGACCAGATCGATCATCGAGAGTCAGCGGGCTGAACTGCCCGAACGCCTGCAACCGCTTGTGCCGGTCATCTTCGGTGAACTGTTGCCCTCCTATGGCGAGGTGAGCGGCATCGGCAGCGCACTGACTCGGATGTCACGCAGGGTGTCGCGCGCCAATCCGCTGTCGGGTGGCGAAGCGGAGCTGCTGCGGCATTACCACGGCCTGAACAAAGATTTCCGCGGCTTCATGCCGCTGGCGCAACGTTTTGCCGGGGAATACATCGCCGCGCCGAGCTGACCGCCTCTGAATTTTTTCTACAACTCCCGCCAACCTCGGCTATACTGCCCCCATGAGCCACCTCGCCTTTACCCTGATCGTCATCTCGGCGGTCATGCACGCCATCTGGAACCTGCTGGTCAAGCGCAGTCGCCACAAGACCGTCTTTATCTGGTGGATGTTCGTAGCCTCCGGAGGTCTCTTCTCCCTGACCATCCCGCTGCTGCCGGAACCGTTCCAACGCCCCGATGTAGATACGATGCTGCTGGTCTCCCTCGGGGCGCTCTGTTTCGCGTTCTATCACCTCTTCAACGGCCGTGCCTACCGGGGCGGCGATCTGTCGGTGGTTTATCCGCTCAGCCAGACCTCGATGGTCTATGTGCCGATCTGGGGTGTGATCCTGCTGGGAGAGCGCCTGTCGGTTCTCGGCCTTTGCGGAATCCTGCTGGTGATCTTCGGCACCTATTCGATGCAGATGCAGCGCCTGTCGTTTGGCGAACTGGTCCGCCCCTTCCGCAACCTGAGGAGCCCCTCGGTACGCGACGCCCTGACCGCGGGCTTCATCTACTCCATCGGCTCGATTGCCGAAAAGACCGGTGTCAAAAACTATTCGCCGCTCTACTTCACCTATATCCTGGTGCTGATCATGCTGTTCCTGATGAGCTTCAACATCGTCCGCCCGAAATACCGCACCCTGATCGGCGCGGAACTTCGTGAACACTGGGGCCTGATCCTGTGCAGCGGCCCGATCATGATGGCATCGTTTCTGACCTTCCGTTATGGTCTCAATATGTCGCCGGTAAGCTACGCCGTGCCGGTCCGGCAGGTCAGCATCGTCATCGGTGTACTGATCGGCATCCTCTTCCTGAGGGAGTCCTTCGGCAGGATCCGTTTTGTATCGGCGCTCTTCATCATGGCCGGCGCTGTACTGATCCGGGTCGGTTAGGGACATGAATATGTTGATCTGGATACGAGCCGGACTTTCCACACCGCTTGCCATTGCGTAATTCGGCCAGCAGCCTGACGTCTGCTGAAAGATACTTGAGCTTTCCGGTCCAAAAATGTACGTTTGTAACACAGAGCTATTTGAACATTTCCGCATATACGAGGTACCCAATGAAGATCGACATAAGCACCGACAGCCCGCTGAAACACACCTCTCCCGCCCTGGTCGTCGGTTGTTTCGAAGACGCCCGCGACGAGCTGTTCACGGCCTGCGACAAGGCCCTGGACGGCTGCCTTGACCGCCTGGCGGTCAGCCGCGAGTTCAGCGGCAAGGTCAATACGACCCGCCTGCTGCACACCCTGGGCCGTCTGCCCGCCGAGCGGCTTCTGCTGGTGGGTCTCGGTAAGCGCTCCGAACTGGACAATGAACGCCTGCGCCAGGCAGCCGGCACCGCCGTGCAGGCCCTGCGGGTCGCACGGGTGGCCTCTTTCGCCACGGTACTGCATCTGTCCGGAAGGCCCGAAGCAGCCCTAGAGCTGGTCTGCGAGGGGACACTGCTGGGCAGCTACTGCTTCGATCGGTACAAGACCAGGGACAGGGATGAACAGTTCGGTTTCGAGGGGATGACCCTGCTGCTGCCGAAGGGAAGCGACAGGAAAATAACACGCAGCAGGATCGAGCGCACGTCTGTCGTCTGCCAGGGGGTGCGTCTGGCCCGCGACCTTGTATCGCAGCCGGGCAACGTGGCCACACCGGCTTTCCTGGCCGAAACCGCCCGGGAACTGGCCAAACAACACAAACTGGAATTCCGGGTCTACGAATACGAAGAACTGGAAGAACTGGGGATGAATGCCCTGGTGGCTGTGGGTAAAGGTTCAAGCGAATTGCCGCGCCTGATCGTGCTGGAATATCGAGGGGCCGGTCAGAAGGATCGACCGGTAGTTATAATTGGCAAGGGGATCACCTTCGATTCGGGGGGGATATCCATCAAACCGGGGGCCGGCATGGAGGAGATGAAGACCGACATGGCCGGCAGCGCCGCCGTGCTGGGTGCCATGCAGGCGGTAGCCGGGCTGAAACTGAACATCAACCTGGTGGGAATTATCGCCACCGCCGAGAACATGCCGGATGGCAAGGCCTATAAACCGGGCGACGTGATCACCTCGTTTTCCGGCACTACCATCGAGATCACCAATACCGATGCCGAGGGGCGTATGGTCCTGTGCGATGCCCTGCATTACGCCCGGAGGTACAAACCGTCGGCCATGATCGACCTGGCCACCCTGACCGGGGCCTGCGTGGTGGCACTGGGGCACGAGGCCAGCGGCCTGATGGGCAATAACCGGCACCTGGTCAACAGCCTGAAACTGGCCGGTGAGCGCTGCGGAGAGCGCGTCTGGGAGCTGCCGCTGTGGGACAGCTACGGCGAGACCATGAAGAGTGACATCGCCGACCTGAAAAACGCCGGTAGCCGTGACGGCGGCAGCATTACTGCCGGCTGGTTCCTGAAACAGTTTGTCGGCGCAACCCACTGGGCCCACCTGGATATCGCCGGCACCGCCTGGGTCGACAAGTCCCGCCCCTGTGCCCCCAAAGGCGCAACAGGGGTTGGGGTGCGTCTGTTGATCGAGTATCTGAATTGCTTGTGATCACAACCGTCACCAGGTAAAATCACCGCTTCTGATCGCTGGGAAACGAAACGGCACGATTTTTCGAACTTACAGCTTGACCGAACGTATATGTTTATAGTCTAATGAATCTTTTTTTGTGCCAGCAGACTTCCTGGCAATTATCGTTGCAATGAGTTCCGTGTTAGCGGCTCAGAGGCGGAATATAATATGCGGCCCAGCATATTCAACATACTTCCGATGCTTCATTTCAAGCGCCTGGAATCATTTTTGATTTCACTGTGCATCCTTATCTCCATCTTCATAGCCGGTATCTTTGTCTATCTCGACTACAACACCTCCCAGCTCATGGTCAAGAGAGTGCGGGAACAGGCCGTCGCCTACCTTGATCTCATCAACCACACCAAAGAGTGGAATTTTGATTACGGCGGCGTGTACGTGGAAAAGACGCACGGCGTCACGTCGAATATCTACCTTGGTAAACTCGGTATAAATCCTGACATCTCCTGTGCGGACAAACGCGTTTTGACCATCCGTAACCATGCCATCATGACGTCCGAGATTTCACACCGGAGCGAGCACGCCGAAGGGGTTATGTTCCGCATGATCAGCCTGAGGCCGATCAACCCGGCCAACACGCCCGATGCATTGGAACGCAAGGCGATTGCACAGTTCAGCAAGGCAAAACCCGAGTTCCAGGAAATAACCGCTGACCCGGACCAGCCGACTTTCCGGTACGTCACCCCGTTGTACGCGGACAGCAGCTGCCTGGGATGCCACCGGGGCCTGTCCATTCATGAGGGGGACATCCTGGGAGCCGTCAGCATCTCCATCCCCATCCGGGATCTGCTCAATGAGACACGCCAGATTCGCCTGATCAGGCTGCTTTTTGCCATAGCCCTGATCGGCATTCTGATAGCAGTCACCTACTTCATGACGTTGAGCCTGGCAAACGACCTCAATGATGCCCAGACCCGGCTTAAGACCATGGCCCTGACCGATGAACTGACCGGCTTGAGCAATCGCCGCCAGGTCATGGCGCGCCTGGAAGAGGAGTTTCAACGCGCCATCCGTCTGGGGGAATCCATCTGCATCATCTCTCTGGATATTGATCATTTCAAAAACATCAATGACACCTATGGGCATCAGTTCGGTGATCTGGTTCTGCAAAAGCTGGCGAAATGCATGCAGAACTGCGTACGCCCCTATGACATCGTCGGACGGGTCGGCGGCGAGGAATTTCTTATCATCGCGCCCGCCTCGCCTCCCGAAGAGGCACTATTGCTGGCAGAGAGGATTATCGCGACAATCCGCCAGGAAACCATATCAGAAGGAACTTCCCAGGTACATATAACCGCCAGTGCCGGCGTTTCGGTTATCAAGCATGACGACGCGGACATAACCGACCTTCTCAGAAGAGCCGACCGGGCCATGTATCAGGCCAAGGCGGAAGGACGCAATCGCGTCGCGGGACCCTGACCTGTTAAGCACACGATAATTGTAATCCCTGTGACCCCTCACTCCAGAAGCACATACCTGTCCAACCCGCTCCGTCCCCAGGCATGAACCCATGAACGACATCATCAATCCTCTCAAGGAAATCTTTCCAGCGCACACGCACCAGCGGATCTTTCTGGTGGGCGGAGCGGTGCGAGACATTCAGCTGGATCGCGAGAGGACGGATATCGACCTGGCAGCCGCTTTGGCCACAGATGAATATATTGCGCTGGGCTTTCGTCGTGTAGAGGGGAAGAGCACCAAGGTCATCTGGCACCGGCATGTCTCAGGGCTGGGTACGATCGAAGTGACACCGCTCGCGGCTGTGGAGGAGCTGACTCAAGACCTGGGGCTGCGTGATTTTACCATCAATGCCATGGCCATCAGCCTGGCGGGTGACCTAATCGATCCCCTGGACGCCAGCTTCGACCTGAAACTCAAACAACTCCGCCCCTGCAGCCGGCGTACGTTTATCGATGACCCGCTGCGAATCTTCCGGGCCTTCCGCTTCTCGGCCGACGGCTGGGACATGACGCCGGAGTGCGTGAAACTGATCAGGGAACGAGACTGGAGCGCGAAGCTCGCCCCTGTACCGGTCGAACGCTTCAGCCGCGAGATGCTTACGGCGTTGGAGAAATCGGAACCGGAACGCTTCTTTCAACTCATGCTGGATTTTAACGTCGGCCACGGATACCTTCCCGAACTGTTCCGCATGCAACTCATCCCCGCCGGCCCGCTGATCCATCATCCCGAGGGAGACCTCTTCAGCCACTCGATCCAGGTATTGCAGCGGGTATCGGCTGCCAGCAGCGACCCGCTGGCCCGCTTCTGCGGGCTGTTTCACGACATTGGCAAACTCGCCACCTCCCCTGCCCTGTACCCGAAACACCATGGACACGACCAGTCCGGATTCGGGATGTCGCTCGAATTTTGCCGGCGTCTGCGATTGCCGTCCATCTACGGCCAGGCCTTGGCCTGGGTCAGCCGGCTGCATGGGACCTTCAACCAGTGGGACCAGTTGCGGGATTCAACGAAAGTGCGGTTGGCCGGACAGGCCATCAAGTATGGAATTGCGGATATCCTGCCGCTGGTTTCGGCGGCGGACAAGGCGGGTGGCGATGAGCCGGGAGAATGGAGACATGCGCTGCGCTGCGCCGGTATGACGACAGGCGGGCTTGGTATCGATCCACAGACACTGGAACGAATACCGCCGCCGCAACGCCCCGACCATATCCGGCAAAAACGGGTGGAAGCGTTCCGGTCTACTCTGACAACTTCCTCCTGAAGATCCAGACGGCAGCGACAAATACGACCAGCGCGGTAACGGTCACCTGCAGGAGGTAGCCATACTGGAAAGAACCGGCAACCAGGGCCAGGCGGGCACCCTCGAACAGAGCTGTGGTGGGCAGCGCCCGTACCCAGGGGATGACCGCCGCCGGATAGGACGACAGCGGAAAGAACAGCCCCGACATAAAGATCAAGGGCATGATGAAGACCGCCTCCACCTTGCCGATGGTTTCGGGTTTGTCCATGACCGTGCCGCAGATCACCCCGGCACAGGAAAACAAGGCCGAGCCCGGTACGAGGAACAGCAGATACGAGGCCAGGTGTTCCAACGGAAAGCGGAACGGGGTGAGGGAAAAGATCACCAGGCCGACGACCAGACCCTTGACCAGACCGTGGGTGAAACCGGAGAGGATCTTGGCCAGTACGATCTCTGACACGGTGATCGGTGTGACCCGGTAGGATTCAATGGTGAACTGTACCCGCCGGTGAAACCAGAGACTCCAGACACTCTCGTTGTAGGCGGCGTTGACGGCGGTCATGGTAATCAGGCCGGGCGCTATGAACAGGCTGTAGGGGACGCCCTCCACCAGACCGATATACCCCTGCATGCCGACTCCGAAAGCCAGGTAGATGGTCAGGGGATAAGCCAGCACAGCGACCAGTTCGGAGAGGATACTACGGCGCAGCACCAGCATGTCACGTCGCCAGATGGCGAACGAACCGTGCAGAATCATTCCCGCACCCCTTTGCCGGTCAGGTTGATAAACACCTCTTCCAATGTCCGCTCCTTGATGGAAATGCGCCGCACCGGGGCGCCGTTGAGGGCGCTGACGACCTCGGACAGGCACTCCCAGGATTCCAGCTCGACGCAGACCGTCCGTCCGGTGACCGCCATTTCCCTGACACAGGCCATCCCCCGCAGAAGCCCGGCATAACGCTCCACCTCTTCACCAAATTCGATCTGATACACCGTCCCGCCGACCAGGCTTTCCTTCAGCTCACGGGTGCTCCCCAGGGCGATCAGTCGGCCGTGATCCATGATGGCTATCCGGTCGCAGAGCTGCTCGGCCTCCTCAAGATAATGGGTGGTCAAAAAGATCGTCATGCTGCCGGCGATGGAGGTGATGTAATCCCAGACAGCCCGGCGGGATTGCGGATCGAGCCCGGTGGTCGGCTCGTCCAGGAACAGCACCCGCGGCTGGTGGATCAGCGCGCGAGCCACTACCAGGCGACGCTGCATACCGCCTGAAAAGGTGTCGGACGGATCGTGCTGCCTGCCTGTCAACCCCATCAGCTCCAGCAGTTCATCTATCCGCTGCCGGTACACCCTGGCGTCCATGCCGTGCAGCCTGGCGTGCAACTCCAGGTTCTCCCGGGCGGTGATATAGCGGTCCAGGCTGTTTTCCTGGGAAACGACACCGATCAGCCGGCGGATCTCCAGCCCCTGACTGGCTGGATCAAGGCCTTCGATAAACACCTCGCCGGAACTCTGCCGCATGAGAGTCGTCAGGATGCGGATCAGGGTCGTTTTCCCGGCCCCATTGGGCCCCAGCAGGCCAAAGATCGATCCCCGCTCGACTTCGAGATTGAAATCATCCAGGGCCATAAGGTTCCCATAACTTTTGCAGAGCGATCGTACGACAATGGCGGCCGACGGATTGAGCGGCTCAGTCATATCATACCTCCGGCCGAGGGCTTTTCGCGGGCTTCCCGGGCAAGCGGCAGGCTGATCCTGCGTTTCAGAGCCATGGAGAGCCGATAAACGGCCTCAAAGGCGGAGATCAGGTCGCCTACCTCGCGGCTGGTGGTCATGAGAATGAAATCGACCACATCGTCCGGTATGCGGACCTGGCGGTCTCCGGCGATCTTTTTGAGAATCATCTGGCGGGAATGGTCATCGGACACATCCACCCGCGCAACCAGTCCCCACAACAGGCGCGAAACGAGATGGTCATCCAGAAAAGGCAATTCACGGGGGGCATTCAGTCCCGCCATGGCAATCTTCCGCCCTGATGAGTGAAAATCATTGAATACTTGCCACAGGGCGCCCCGCAGGTCGCTATCGTCCGGCAGATCATGCAGGTCATCCACAATCAACGCCTCCTCCGAGTCGAAGGCGCGACACAGGTCGTCCACCGTAACCGGTTCGCGGAAGGAGAGATAGGGGACAGGCCGCCGGCTGCTTGCGCCTATGACCCGGCCGATGGCCTTTAACAGGTGCGTTTTGCCGGAACCGGCGGGACCATGGATGTAGAGCAGATTTTCCGGGTCGTCCGGATCGGCGATGCGGCGGGCAAATTGCAACGCGCCGGCATTGCCGTCACAGACGACAAAGTTGTCAAAGGTGGAAACCGGGGTAACGGGGAACTCGAAAAATTGCTGCATCGTCAGAACAACTTTCCCTGGGGGGGTTCGGGTGCGAGCCGGTGGAAATGCTGATAGGCCGCCGGAGTAGCGACCCGGCCGCGGGGTGTCCGGTTGAGGAAACCGTTCTGGATCAGGAAGGGCTCATAGACGTCCTCGATGGTGTCGCTTTCCTCACTGATCGCGGCGGCAATCGTATCCAGGCCGACCGGACCGCCACCGAACTTGTCGATAATCGTCAGCAGGATCATGCGGTCCATCTGATCGAAGCCCTTCTCGTCGATCTCCAGCAGCTTGAGGGTCTCCTGGACCACGTCGCGGGTGATGACGCCATCGGCCCGTACCTGGGCAAAATCGCGCACCCTGCGCAGCAGGCGGTTGGCGATCCGGGGGGTGCCGCGGCTGCGCAATGCCAGTTCGCTGGCGCCTAAGGGATCGATCTCCATTCCCAGGATCCCCGAGGAGCGGGTAATGATCGTGGAGAGTTCGGCGGGGGTATAGAATTCCAGTCGTGAAATGACCCCGAAGCGGTCACGCAGCGGTGAGGAGAGCAGGCCGGCCCGCGTGGTCGCGCCCACCAGCGTGAAACGCGGCAGGTCGAGCTTGATGCTGCGAGCGCTGGGCCCCTGGCCGATGATGATATCCAGCTGGAAATCCTCCATGGCCGGATACAGGATCTCCTCGACAACGTGGGAGAGCCGGTGAATCTCGTCGATAAAGAGGACATCGTGCGGCTGAAGGTTGGTCAGGATGGCGGCCAGATCGCCGGGGCGCTCGATGACCGGCCCCGAGGTAGACTTGATATTGACCCCCATTTCGCAGGCCACGATATTGGCCAGGGTTGTCTTGCCCAGGCCGGGTGGTCCGTAGAGCAGGACGTGGTCCAGCGCCTCTCCCCTGCCCCGGGCCGCATCAATGAACAGGCGCAGGTTCCCCTTGATCTTTTCCTGGCCGATGTAATCAGCCAGGGCCCGCGGACGTAGCGAGGCATCCAGCTGGAAATCGTCCTCCAGTTTTTCGGGGGTTATGGCCGTCTCTCTGCTCATGGCAACTCCAGTCGAAATAATGGCAGACTATGAACGATTCCCCGTTGATTGTCAAACCGGGGATGCTGCGATTTGACGACCGGTCTCAACATTTGTACCAGGGTTTACACCCGCCCGATACTCTCAGAACACCCCTCTACCACACTGAAAACAGCATACCGGCAAACCCGCCCGCTTCCTTCCCTGGCCAGCCTCCCGCCGTTTTTCAGCAGCAACATAATGTTAAAGTATCGAGCCGAGCCGCCGATAAATAGCTATACCACAGCTGCATACATACCATCCGGAGGTTTACCCGTGACTCTGAAGCGATACCGGCACTGGCCGATTCGTGCCAAAATCCTGGCCATCCCCATTTTAAGCTGCATTGTCATCCTGATCGGTGTCGAATTCGCCGGAATCCCCTTTTTCGGCAAGCGTCTCATGCAGCAGAAGATGAATGCCACACGCCAGGTGGTGGAGGTCGCCTATCGGCTGATAGAAAACAACGCCCGCCTGGCCAATGATGGCAAGATGACGCCGGAAAATGCCCAGAACTTGGCAAAAGAGGAGATAAAAACCCTGCGCTACAGCGGCAAGGAGTATTTCTGGATCAACGACCTGGGCACACCGTTTCCGCGCATGATCATGCATCCCACGGTACCTGACCTGGACGGCAAGGTACTGGACGACATAAAGTTCAACAAGGCCAACAGCCTGCGTGAAGGTAGCGACGGGGAACTCCGGAAGCTGGACGGCAAGAACCTTTTTGCAGCCATGAACGAGGCTGTCGCCCGCTCCGGGCAGGGTTTCGTGAACTACGAATGGCCCAAACCCAAGGAAGGTGGCGGAGTCACGTCTGAACTCTACCCCAAACTCTCCTACGTCAAGAAATTCGAACCCTGGGGCTGGGTGATCGGCAGCGGGGTCTATGTGGATGACGTAAATAGGGAGGTAAACGCCCTCCGGCTCCCGCTGTACGCAGCGACGATCGTTTTCTCGGCCTTTATGTTGCTGCTGGCCTATTCGGTCGGCAACGGCATCCGCAGATCATTGCACCAGGTGATCACACGCCTCAAGGAAATGGCCTGCGGTGACAGCGATCTGACCCATCGTTTCGTCATCGACCACCAGGACGAAACTGGCGAGGTGGCCCAGGCCTTCAACGGTTTCCTGGATAACCAGCAGAAGATCATCTCGCTGGTCATGCAGAACGCCACACAGGTGGCCGAGGCGGCCACGGAATTGAACGGACGCGCGGAAGCGATGGTCCAGGGGGCCGACAGGGTCGCCACGGATGCCTCCAGTGTTGCCAATGCCACAGCGGAGATGTCGGACACCTCCAACGATATCGCCGCCAACTGCATTCGGGCGGTCGAAGCCTCGCGTCAGGCCACCGAGCTTACCCAGCAGGGGACCGAGGTCGTCAACGGCACCATCGCGGTTATGGCCCGCATTGCCGACCAGGTGCGTTCCTCGGCCGCCACTGTTGGTTTGCTCGGGGCCAAGTCCGACCAGATCGGTGCCATCGTCGGCACCATCCAGGACATCGCCGACCAGACCAACCTGCTGGCGCTCAATGCCGCCATCGAGGCAGCCCGGGCCGGCGACATGGGCCGCGGTTTCGCCGTAGTTGCTGACGAGGTCCGCGCACTGGCCGAACGCACAACCAAAGCCACCCGCGAGATCGGCTCCATGATCAAGGCCATCCAGGCCGAGACAAACGGGGCCGTGGAGAGCATGAACCGGGGCGTGGCCGACGTGCAGGACGGTACGGCCGAGGCCGCCCGTTCCGGCGCCACCCTGGGGCAGATCCTTGATCAGGTCAGCGAGGTGACCCAGCAGATCAATCAGATCGCTACGGCCGCCGAGGAACAGTCGGCTACGACCGGCGATATCGGCAGCAGCATCATCCGGATCACCGACGGAGCCCATTCTTCATCCAGTTATGCCCAGGATACGGTCCAGGTGGCCGAGAAGCTGAACCGGTTATCCGAAGAGCTGATAAGTACCATCGACCGCTTTCGCACCATCATCAAATGGAATGACCGCATGAGCGTCCACGTACCCCAGTTCGACGAACAGCACAAGCAGCTGGTCAGCATGATTCACCGGCTGAACGATGCCATGAAGAGCGGACAGGGCAAACAGGTTGTCGGCGATATACTGACGGGCCTGGTACAGTACGCTGATTCGCATTTCACCCAGGAAGAGCGGTTCATGCAACAACACAAGTACCCTGACTATGCCGTTCACAAACAGATTCACGATGACCTGCGCAAGAAGGTCTCCGAGGTAATCGTGGAATACGAAAATGGCCGGGCGGTTCCGGCTGCCATAATGACGTTCCTGAGCGACTGGCTGATCAGTCATATCATGCAGGCAGACCGCAAGTACGGTGAATATATGGTCAGCAAAGGTGTCGTAGCCTGACGAAGAGGCAAACCCTCTCTGACGTCTTGATGAACGGCCGATGATGGTGTCCTGGCTGCCGCCGGACATGGATTGTTCGATCAGAGATCCAAGTTTCAAAGGAGAACAGGTTGATTACGATCAATAAACTCATAGCCGGCAAGATCAGCATCCCTTCTCCGCCGGCAATCGCGATCAGGATCCTGGACATGATCCGTAAAGATGATTTCACCTTCAAGGACCTTGCCGCCATAATGGAAGCAGACCCGGCCCTGGTGGCCAAGATTCTGAAGCTGGCCAATTCTCCTTATTACAGCCTCTCCAAAAAAATCACCAGCATCGAGACGGCGCTCTCGGTTCTCGGTTCGCATGCGGTAAAGAACATCGCTCTTTCCTTTGTCATCATGTCCGATCTCTCCTCAGCAAAAGACGATTTATTTGATTTCGATCTGTTCTGGCGCAGGGCGATAACCTCGGCTGTTGCCGCGGAAATAGTTGCCAAGCGGGTGGGTCTGAGGAGCCAGGACAACTTTGTCTCGGCCCTGTTGCAGGATATCGGCGTGATTGTCTTTCACACGTCTTTGCCGAATGAATACGGTTCCGTCATGAAGGACAATCTTGCCGGCCAGGAACCGCTCCACAAGATAGAAGAGCGCTATTTCGGGTTCAATCACCACGAATTGGGG
>JAJYBH010000054.1 GCA_021779135.1 Deltaproteobacteria bacterium | reverse complement strand
TCCCAGGGAGGGACGATGCCAAGGGCCATACCAAAAAGAGCTTCAGGTTGCATAAATCAGTAAAACCTCCGGGTAATGGATTGAAGACAGATTATACCATTACCCATTCACGACAACGAAGAGCCTTATTCTCTCCTTTTACCCGCCAACGATAGCTGAAACCTGGATATACCCGTTGCTACTGCTGCCGCTGAGCGTCGCACCGCTTGTTTGGACAATAAAACTTGTGAGCAGTAGGTTCACAGGTGGTGGCGCTGATCCATCCAAAAAAATTGCAGGAGCTTCGCTGTTTAATATCGGAACTATTCTTTCTGTAGTAATCCTTTTCAGTCTTTCCCCGGCATCATTTCTTTGGCTGCTGGCAGACAGCAACACCCTGCTGGGCCGATTGGATGCTGCCGAGTCCATTTATCTTAAAGCAGAACCTGTTCTCTCAAAAAACGGTGATTTTCTCTTTACCCTCGGCCAGTTTTACTCCCGCAAAGGAGAGTGGAGCAAGGCGTCTCAGTTCTACATCCGTTCTTACGAAAAAGACCCCACAAACTGGCTGCCGCAGCCTCTAACACAAATACCCAACTCGCTTTGCATGGCCGGTAAATACGACGAAGCACTGCAATGGTGTGATCGCATTGCGAAACAATATAGCGATAGAAGAGACGTTGTCAGTGCCATTGAGAGAAAGAAAAGTGAGATCCATGGCAAAATTCCCACTGGTGCTGCGGCCGTGACTAATCCGGCATTGGAAGTGCGGCAAGGCATCTGAATATCGGCCTATTTTCAATAAGCATGTTGATTGAATACGATTACTATTGAATGTCTGGAGGGATCATGTCGCACAGGAAATTGATTGCTTGGATCATTGTATTGCTGGCCATACTTATTACGGCCCCTGTCCACGCCCAACTCCCCCAGATATCAAGCGGCCTCAGCTATCTCAGCTCAACACAGAATACCGACGGCACCTGGGCGACTGTTACCTCACCGGTTGAAACTACTGCAGCCACAGTCTCAACACTGGAAACCTTGAAACTGCTGAATCAGACTTCGAACACATCCTATGCATCAGGTGTTACATGGTTACAGGGGCAAACACCCCAATCTATCGATTACATATCAAAAAGAATCATCGCCCTCAACCTTGCCTCAAGCAGTGCCGATGCGCTTCTCCCCGCACTTGATCAACTCAAAGGCGCCTGGGGCGGGTATGATGGCTATGATTCCGACATTCTCGATACTGCTTCAGCCCTCCAGGCCCTCAAAGCCGCCAACTACACCGACCTAACAACCATCAACCCTGCCCTCGCATATCTGACCGGAAACCAGAACCCGGACGGCGGCTGGGGTTTTACCAAAGGCGACGACAGCAATGTCTTCACAACCGCGATCGTTTCCGCCACCCTGCAGCAATACCCGCAGATGACTACCATCGCAACTGCCGTGAGCAAAGCCACGGCATTCCTTCTCGCGCATCAAAATCTTGATGGCGGCTTTGGCAGTTCACCATCGACGGTGTATGAAACCGCCCTGACGTATGCTGCCCTGGCGGCATTTTCCACCAACGAAGCCGCATTGGGGAGCGCTGTCAACTACCTCACCACATCCCAAACCGCCAATGGCTCCTGGGGCGACGACCCCTATTCCACGGCACTGGCCCTCAAGGCCCTCTACCTTTCTGAAAACAGACCTTCTCCTCCACCACCCCCACCTGCGGGAGGTAAGATCACCGGCACGGTTATCGACAAAGTAACCGGGCAGAAAGTGGCCGGAGTCGTCGTAGTCCTTGACAGCAATCAGCTGATCAACACCACTACGGATGCATCCGGCAACTTCATGTTGGCGGACATCCCGGCCGGTACGCAGAAGGTCAACTTCTCCCTGACCGGTTATGCCGCAACTAATGCAACCGCTACCGTCGTGGTGAATACAACCGCCAGCCTCGGCAACGTGCCGATGACTTCCAGCTACTCCACCGGTACCATCGCCGGAACCATCACCGACTCCACTGGCAAGCCGCTGACCGGCATTGCCATAACCGTCACCGGCGCCTGGAGCGGCAACACCACTACCGGAGCCGACGGGACGTACTCCTTCACCTACGTCACCCCCGGCACAGTAACGATCAGCGCGGCAAAAGCGGGCTTTCAGGCCGTTACTACTTCCGGAACCGTCTACGCCCGGACAACACTCTTCTTCTCCCCCCGGATGAGCACCACAGTGTCACAAGGAACCACCGGCACCCTGGTAGGCCGGGTTGTCGACAGCTACTGGGGCGTACCCATAGATCATCTTTCCGGGGAGTCAGGGGTGACGGTTACCCTTTCCGGTGGGATTTCGGTGCCTGTTGACGCCAATAACGGCGGCTACTTCACCATTCCCAACCTTGCCCCCGGCACCTATCAGGTAATTGTCGGCATGCATGGCTTTGCCAGCCACGCCTTCCGGGTTGTCATAACCGCTGGCGGTATCACCGACCTGGGGACAATTCGCCTGGAGATGTCCTTCCTGATGACCCTGACCGGCAAAATAACTGATGCATCAACGGGCGCTCCGATACCTGGTGCTGAAGTGACAATTCAGGATAAGGATTTCACCGGACGAGCGGATTTCTCAGGTATGTATGCAATTGCAGACATCCCTAACCCGGCTGTCTATACCGTCAGGGCCTCCGCAGAAGGTTATATCGGCAAGTCGTATACCATAGGATCTTCTCCCTGGCTCCAGACCATGGATTTCTCGTTGTCGCCGTTGGTAACCAAGGGGAGCCTCATCGGCTCGGTGATCGATGCCGCCACCAGTTTACCGCTGGCAGGGGTAAACCTGACACTGGCAAACGATCCTACGGTCAGCGCCACAACCGATGCATCCGGCGCATTTACCTTAACTAATGTCCCACAAGGTCCCCATCAGGTAAGCATTGTCCTTGGCGGTTACAGCCCGCGCACCCTGACCACGGTGATTACCGCCGGCTCTGTCAACAACGTCGGGAAACTCCCGCTTTCGTCGACCCCGCTTCCCGCAACCATCCAGGGCACGGTGTGGGATGCAATAGCCAATACGCCATTTGCGGGTGTTACCATTCAGACAACCGGAACCGGCTCTCTGCAGACGATCACAGCCGCCAACGGCGTGTACACGCTGTCCGACGTGCTGCCAGGTACAATCACCGTGGCCACTGCAGTGGTGCCGAAGCCGGGATACGCCGGTGCTCGTTTCACCGGCAAACTTGAACCGGGTGGGGTGCTCGTCTTCAATCCTGTTTTGTCCACAAAGCTGCCCGGCACGATTGGTCTTGTCGTCCAGACCGACAAGACGGCGTATGGACTTGGCGAAAGGGCAGGAATCGCCATAACGATCAGGAACAGCGAATCAACAGCTATCGCTGCGACACTGCATGTGCTGATAACTGATCCATCCGGCGCACCTGTTTATGAAACCAGTGTGAATCTGGACCTTGTCGCCGATGGCGCAGTTGATCAGCCCTTGAGCTTTGTTGTGCCGGTCTCTTCCCCATCGGGAAGCTATACTGTTTTGGCGGAAGTATATAACTCCAATGGGGAAATGCTGGCGAACGTTTTCAATAAGTTTGGCGTCACCGTCAGCCAGATCTCTATAGCTCCGATGCTGCCCGCGGTCTTCTCCGCCGGGGACAATACGGTATCGTTCACCCTTGCCAACACCGGCACCCTTGCCGTATCGGCCGGCACCCTCGTCACGACCTTGAAAGACCCGGACGGTCAAGTGGTATCATCTATTTTCCAGCCATTCAGCCTGGGCTTGGGTCAAAGCACAACCCTTACCCGGTCGGTGACGATCCCGCCCCTCAAGTTTGGCATATACACACTGTCCTATAGCGAAAGCGACGAGACAAAGACAGGGGTGTCGACGGATATTTCACTTCCGAACACGCTTGCGATTGTGGGACTCTTCGATGACAATTCGCACCGGATCAGGCAGACCGCGACTCTGTCGGTCACCCTGCGTAATACGGGACGCTTCAATCTCGACACAGGTACGACGAGCCAGGTTGCCGTACCGGATGCGCCATATACGGAGAGCAAAGCACTCACTTCCGCACCGGTTGCCGGAAGTGTTGCCGGTAGCACGTTACTCTACAGCTTCGCCATACCGGAAACCATTATCCCTGGCCAGCATGGCACAAGGATAACCGTAACCCTGCCGTCGGGATCGACGACAGTCCAGACTGCGCAACTGGCGATCATGGAATCGTCGCTATCCTTGTCTCCAGTTCTGTCCGCCTATACTGTGGGTGACACCATCCATCCCGTGATTACAAACAGCGGAGGGGTGGATACGCAGGTTCAGTACAAATTGAGCCTTCTTGATGCAAAAATCCGCGCTGATAGCCGAAATTACCAAAACCGAAACCGCCGTGGCCGGCTCGACGCTGACTCTCGGACTTCCCATCCCTGTCGGGGCCGTGGATGGCAGCTACAACCTGATCATCAATTACAAGGATCTGAAAACCGCCAAAGAGGGGATCGTGCCTAATGCAATTTCCATCAACGGCGTGAAGGGGACCATTCAGGTCCAGACCAATAAGGAAAATTACCTCCTGACAGAAAACATCGCCGGCACCAGTTCCATGACCAGCAGCGGCACTCCGCTGACCGGCAGCAATCTCCATCTGCAAGTTACCAGCGGGCCGGGGGTACAGAAGACGAAAACCTGGACCACCCAGGCCGATTTCCAGACTGGGGTGCGCAACGGGGTGGATACTTACGGGGTGAATGACTGGATTATTCCGGATGATGATTTTAGTGGGGCAGTTATTGATAAAGGCAAATGGTTGGAAGATAACAATAATACTAATAGCCAGATACAGGAAAATGGCTATCTGAAACAAACAGCGGGGCCCGGAGCTGGGTTTGCAAGTCTATTAGGAAACAGCTACCCCCTGTTCCAATCTGATTTGGATATTCAGGTTGATTTTAATTTAATTAACCCTTCTTCCCAAGGTGAGTCCTGGGCCATATTTAGAATTGAGGCCCCAGGTCAGGAGTTTCGAGTACTAAGGCTAACAGCCAATGCCATGAATGTTTATTACGCCTCATACTGGAATGGAAGTTCATGGTTGCTTAGCGGAAATTTTAGTACCACGGACACCAGCGGCAAATTGAGAATCACAAAAAACGGGACAACAGCAACTGCATACAATTGGCAAAATGGCGCCTGGAGACAAATATGGTCAACTAATATCTGGGATGGCCCCTCAAATGTCAGATTTTGGACCACTAATAATAATAATAACAATTTTGTAGAGGTGCATTGGGATAATTTTAAAGTAAACTCCGGTCGGATTGTAACAAAAAATGAAACCGTAGATTCGGTACGACTGCTGCCGTTGAATGATAATTTTGATGACGGGGTGCTGAATCGAGATAGGTGGAGGTCTTACAAAACTGATTATGCAAATATTACCGAACAGGATGGCAAATTATTCTTAGAAGGCACCTTGGCAAATAAATATATAATTGCAAGCGCTATTCATAATATAAAAATCACGAATGACGTAACTGCTCAAGTAAATTTTGAATTAGTTAATTGGCCATCGCAGAATATTGAAAAATTGGGGCTTATTTTTATTATTCCAAGTATTTCGCAATCTTATGCCGTTGAACGAATATTTGACACAACTTTTAACGGTTCCGGGAATAATTATGCAGCTGATTTTAATGGTCCTCCTTTTGTTCAGTTGACTCAAACACTGGATAAAACAGGATCACTTAGGATCGGCAGAAATGTAGGTAAAATTGCAGCAAGCTATCTCGTTCAGGATGGATGGAAGATTTTGCAAGAAAATACAATTGCAAATGCCGAAGGTTTTTTTCAACTTGCACTATGGAATGATCCTGGTTATCCAAATCCCGCCACCAAAATTTCTTTCGATAATTTCAAAATTGATGGAGTGGGTAATTATTCACAGCAAGGCACACTTAATGAACGCTATGATTCCGGTATATCAACAACCAAATGGAGCAAACTCCTCCATTCCTCCACTTTGCCGGTCGGAACCTCCATCAAATTCCGCACCCGCACGTCAGAAACCGAAACCGGTCTTGCCACCGCCACCTGGAGTGACTACTACACCGCCAGCGGCTCCCCGATATCCAGCCCGCCTGCCCGCTGGATCGAAATCGAAACAACACTTGCCACAACCGACACCAATGTTACACCGTTACTCAACGACCTCTCCGTAACCTACGAAAGCAATGCCGGCGAAATCCTCTGGCAGACCGACGTACCTGCAACACTGGCGCAAGGCGTAGCAACCGATGTGAACAGCATTATCGGCACCCTCGGCATGACCGGCAAATTCTACATGGAAGGGACACTGACCTCCAGCACCGGCCAGACCGTCGCCTACGCAGAATATCCCTTCTACGTGGAGCAGGGCAATATTCAGGTAACCCTCTCTCCGGACAAGATGATCTATCGTCCTGGCGAAACCGTGACCATAACCGGTGATGTAAAGAACCTGTCGGGCAACGCCGCGACCGGGCTTACCGCGCTGGTCCAGGGGACAGGCGCCGTAACTGTTTACACCGAAACCTTTGATTTACCGGCCAACAGCAGCCATTCGTTCAGTTTCACCACCACGGCTGGCAGCAACGGCATATACCAGCTTACCGGCTCGGTAACACAGAATACGTCCCCTCTGGCGGATATTGCCGCCCAATACGAAGTCGCCAGCCCAACACTGACCGCAACCCTCACGACACCGGATTCGGTGGGGAACGCGCCCTTCAATATTTCGGTCTCGCTGACCAACACCGGCAAGGTCAGCGCAACAACCAGCGTCCATGTCGTGGATGACGGCGGCAATATTATCGGCGACCAGCTTGTCACCGTGCCTGTTGGTGAATCCCGCATGCTGCAATTTACCCGGCAGATAACCGGTGTAACTACGTACACGGCTGCCGTGACCGGCGACCTGACCCAGACACTGACGAAGCAGGTCGCGTATTCTGTTATCGCCACAGACAGCAGTGTCAGCGGAAAAATCGTTACCGACAAGGTTGCCTATTACCCGAACGAGCAGGTAACACTGACTACCACGGTGTCAGCCAATTCCATGAGAGAAAACCTCTCCGCGCTGGTAACGGTCAGCAACGTACAGGGACAGGCGTTCTACTCAGCCACCATCACACTCCCAACCCTCATGCAGGGTCAGATTGTCGCAAGCAGGAACTACTGGAACAGCGGTACCTATCCGGCGGGGACCTATCTCGTTTCCCTCCGGATCCTCGATCCGTCCGGCTCGGTGATCGGCACTGCCACCTGCGACCTCACGATCACCAGCACCATCACCCCTCATGCACTTCTCAAAGGGGCATTACTGGCGTGCCCAGGCGGATGACTGGCTCGTGGAAGGCCCCTGGTCCTCCGTTTCGCGGTTCTTCGTGAATACCGCCAATGTTCCACCGACAACGCCGGTCATCACTGCGCCTTTGGATGGCGCCACGATCACCACGCTGACGACCGATGTTGTCATCAGCAACAGCAGCGACCCCGATTCTTTGTCGCTGGTATATTACTTTGAGGCAGATACGGTGCCGACCTTCGACTCGACCGGCACCATCCGTTCGGGAAGCATCGCGGAAGGCAGTGCTTCCACGCTCTGGCATCTCAGCGGACTCAAGGACAACACACAGTACTATCTCCGCGTGAAGGCAAGTGACGGAACAACCGACAGCCCCTGGTCGGCGGTAACCGGGTTTGTTGCCAACACGGTTAATGACCCCCCGACAACACCCTCACTTGCCAATCCGTCAAACGGTGCCGGGGTAAGCGTATTAACTCCGACGTTGTCGGTCCATAATGCGACCGACCTGGACAAGGATATCCTCACTTATGAATTTGAAATCTACTCGGATATGGCACTGACCAAGCTGATTACACAGTCAGGGCCCATTGCCGAAGCGTCCCTGGTGACCAGTTGGACAACCCCGGTAGCACTTACCGAAAACCAGAACTATTACTGGCGGGCTCGTGCTTATGACGGTTT
This sequence comes from Deltaproteobacteria bacterium, assembly GCA_021779135.1. Classification (GTDB taxonomy): domain Bacteria; phylum Desulfobacterota; class Desulfuromonadia; order Geobacterales; family Pseudopelobacteraceae; genus CAIPTY01. Next base: position 13,965 of record JAJYBH010000054.1, on the reverse strand, counting down.
CCTCCACAGCGCCTGGATGCCAACGGCCTCGTTCCTGATCAACACGGCCAATGACGCGCCGGGAGCGCCGCAACTCTCCGCGCCGGCTGACGGGAACAGCCTGGCAACACTCACTCCGACACTCACGGTAATAAATTCCGTTGATCCGGACAATACACAACTCACCTATGACTTCGAGGTGTACAACAGCGGAGTGCTGGCGGATACGATCACCGGTGTACTTCAAGGGGCGGGGGGCCTGACCTCGGTCACTCTCACCAAGGCCCTGTACGACAACACCGCATACTCGTGGCGGGCTCGGGCATTTGATGGCGACCGCTACGGTTCATGGATGAACATGGCGACCTTCACGACTCATATTGCGCAGGCGGCCATTACGACACAGATCGAATTCGATCCGCAAACACTTAACAAGAAGAGCAATGGGAATTGGGTGAATGTCAAAATCGGATTGCCACGCGGCTACAGGGCAATTGATATCAATATATCCTCAATCCGGCTTGAAGGGAGGGTTCCTGCCGAACTCCAGCCAACTTCAATTGAGAGTAAGCAGGACGGAGATACCCTGATGGTCAAGTTCTCGAGAAACGATGTCATTGCCATTCTTCCCACAGGTGATAATGTGCCGGTGCACGTTACGGGAAGGATCGGTGCTACACAGTTTGAAGGCGTGGACATTATCAGGGTGATTAAGTAACCGTCTCTTGAATATAGATGAGACTCCCTGATATTTTTTGCTTGTTATGAATTCTCAGGATGGCAAATATCAACAGCATATTTATGTTGTACTCCCAAGTAGTGCCCCGTCATCATACGATGGCGGGGCACACATGATTCTTTCCCCCCATTTTCCCTTTACTTTCCTGACATCTTTCATTACTCTTTACAGTCCGATTTTTTATGCATTCGAAGGATTTCATGGATATCAGCAAAATTCGCAACTTCTCTATCATTGCCCATATCGACCACGGCAAGTCCACTCTGGCTGACCGCTTGCTGGAATTCACCGGTGCACTTTCCGACCGCGAGAAACAGAACCAGTTTCTGGATAAGATGGATCTGGAACGCGAACGGGGCATCACCATCAAGGCCCAGACCGTTCGCCTGAACTACCGTTCCGTTGATGGCGTCGACTATATCCTCAATCTGATCGATACACCCGGCCATGTGGACTTCACCTACGAGGTATCCCGTTCGCTGGCGGCCTGCGAAGGCGGCTTGCTGGTAGTGGACGCTTCCCAGGGTGTTGAAGCCCAGACCCTGGCCAATGTCTACCTTGCCCTGGATACCAACCTGGAGGTTTTTCCGGTTCTCAACAAGATCGATCTGCCGGCCGCCGATCCTGAGCGTGTCAAACACGAAATCGAGGAGATCATCGGCATCGATGCCCAGGATGCCGTGCTGGCCAGTGCCAAGGAGGGGATCGGCACCCATGAGATCCTCGAACAGATCGTCAGAAAGATACCGGCCCCCAAGGGAGATAGTTCCGCCCCGCTGAAGGCTCTGCTGTTCGACTCCTGGTATGACCAGTACCAGGGGGTCATTATCCTGGTGCGCCTGTTCGACGGCACACTCAAAAAGGGTGACAAGATCCAGCTCATGTCCACCAACAAGGCCTATGAGGCTCTCAAGGTCGGCATCTTCTCCCCGGTCATGGTTGAGGTGCCGCAATTGACCGCCGGTGAGGTCGGATTTGTCATCGCCGGCATCAAGGATGTAGCCGATGCCAAGGTTGGCGATACGGTCACCATTTTGAACCGGCAGTGCCAGGTGCCGCTGGATGGTTTCAAAGAGGTCAAACCGATGGTGTTTTCCGGTCTGTACCCGATCGACACCGTCCAGTATGAACAGTTGCGCGATGCACTGGCCAAGCTTAAACTGAACGATTCTTCCTTCTCCTTTGAGCCGGAAACCTCGGTTGCCCTGGGCTTTGGATTCAGGTGCGGATTTCTGGGTCTGCTGCACATGGAGATCATCCAGGAGCGACTGGAGCGTGAGTTCGGTCTGGAGTTGATCACGACCGCCCCGACGGTTGTCTACCGGGTGCATAAAATGAATGGCGAGGTGTTCTCCATACAGAGTGCCAATCAGATGCCCGAACTGCAAAGTATGGAGTACCTTGAAGAACCCTTTATCCTGGCCCATATCCATGTGCCCAACGAGTTCGTCGGTGGCGTGCTGGCCCTGTGCGAGGACAAGCGCGGCGTCCAGCGTGAGATCAAGTATCTGACCCCGACCAGGGTCATGATCATCTACGAACTGCCGTTGAACGAGATCGTGCTTGATTTCTACGACCGCCTCAAATCGATCACCAAGGGGTACGCTTCCCTTGATTATGAACATCTCGAATACCGGCGAAGTGATCTCGTCCGCATGAATGTTCTGATCAACGGAGAGGTGGTCGATGCCCTGTCATTGATCCTGCACCGGGAAAAGGCATATTTCCGTGGTCGTGATCTGGTCGCCAAGATGAAGGAACTGATATCACGGCAGATGTTCGAGGTTGCCATCCAGGCGGCCATCGGCAACAAGGTCATCGCCCGCGAAACAGTCAAGGCCATGCGCAAGGACGTGCTGGCAAAATGTTACGGTGGCGATATAACTCGCAAAAGAAAACTGCTTGAAAAACAAAAAGAAGGCAAGAAGCGCATGAAGAATGTGGGCAATGTGGAATTGCCCCAAGAGGCGTTTCTGGCCATTCTCAAGGTTGATTGAACAACTTATCAGCAAAGGAAACTATCCATGGAAGAGCATATTGAACAATCACAGGGCCTGTCTACGCCGGAACAACCGGTATTCAAAAAAAAGAGCATTATACGGGAGTACGCAGAGTCAATCGTTATTGCGGTGCTGCTGGCGCTGGTCATTCGCACTTACATTGTACAGGCCTTCAAGATACCTTCCGGCTCCATGGAGGATACCCTGGCCATCGGCGATCATCTGCTGGTGAACAAGTTTATCTACGGTACCAAGCTGCCGTTCAGCAACAAGCGCATATTCACCTTGCGCGACCCGCAGCGTGGTGATGTTGTCGTCTTTGAATATCCTGAAGATCCCAGCAAGGACTTTATCAAGCGGGTGATCGGTACCCCCGGCGACGTGGTTGAAGAAAAGGACAAGAAGGTCTACGTCAACGGCAAGCTTTATGTCAATCCTCACGAGGTCCACAAGGAAAAGGACATTATCCCCAAGGAGATGAACCCCCGTGATACATTCGGCCCGGTGACCGTGCCGCCGAACTCTTATTTCATGATGGGCGACAATCGTGACCGCTCATACGACAGCCGTTTCTGGGGATTTGTCACGCGGGACAAGATCAAGGGTCTGGCCTTCATCAAGTACTGGTCGTGGGATCGGGAAAAATTCCGCCCGCGATTCGGCAGCATCGGAAAGCTGATCAATTAACAATCAATCAACCATTCGGAGGGTTATATGGATACACTGGGAAGCTGGAAACGCACACACTATTGCGGTGATCTCCGGGCTGCCGACATCGGCAGAGAAGTCATATTGATGGGATGGGCCCTGCGCCGTCGCGACCATGGCGGGCTGATCTTCATTGATCTTCGCGACAGGGAGGGGATCGCCCAGATCGTCTTCGACCCGGAAGTGAACGGTTCCGCCCATGCCATTGCGGAAACGGTGCGAAGCGAGTTTGTCCTGGCCATCCGGGGCAAGGTTATCCCGCGACCTGACGGTACGGTCAATTCCTCCATGAAGACCGGTGAGGTGGAGATACAGGTGCTGGAGTGCAAACTGCTCAATCGTTCCAAGCCGCTTCCGTTCATGCTGGACGAACACAGCGACATCAATGAGAATATCCGCCTCAAGTACCGCTACCTTGATCTGCGCCGTCCCCAGTTGCAGCATAACCTGATCCTGCGCTCCAAGGTATCCCAGGTCACGCGCACCTACCTGACTGAAAATGGATTTATCGAGCTGGAGACTCCATTTTTGACCAAATCCACCCCGGAAGGGGCCCGTGATTTCCTGGTGCCGTCACGCATCAACCAGGGCAGTTTTTATGCCCTGCCGCAATCCCCCCAAATCTTCAAACAGATCCTGATGATCTCCGGTTTTGACAAATATTTTCAGGTCGTCCGCTGTTTCCGCGACGAGGACCTGCGGGCCGACCGTCAGCCGGAATTTACTCAGATCGATTGCGAGATGTCATTTATTGATCGCGAAGACATCATAACCGTCATGGAGGGGCTGATCGCCCGCATCTTCCGCGAGGCGAAAGGTCTCGAGATCAGTCTGCCGGTGCAGCGCATCACCTACGCCGAGGCTATTCAGCGCTTCGGAGTGGACAACCCGGATCTGCGTTTCGGCATGGAGTTGTGTGACCTTACGGATATTGTCAAGTCCTCGGGGTTCAAGGTTTTTGCCGACGTTGCCTCAAAAAGCGGCATTATCAAAGGGATCAACGCCAAGGGGTGCGCCACCTTCTCCCGCAAGGAGATCGATGACCTGACCGAGTTCGTCAAAATATACGGTGCCAAGGGTCTGGCCTACGTCAAGATCGAGAACAACGAGTGGCACTCTCCGATCGCCAAGTTCTTTACCCCGCAGGAGATTGACACCATGAATGCGGCCTTCGGCGCAGAGGAAGGCGACCTGCTTTTCTTCGTGGCCGACAAGCCCAAGGTTGTTAATGATTCACTCGGCAAGCTTCGTAACCATCTGGCCAATATCCTCAAACTCACCAGCAAGGATGACTACCGTTTTGTGTGGGTCACCGATTTCCCGCTCCTGGAGTGGGACGAGGATGACAAGCGCTGGGCAGCCGTGCATCACCCCTTTACCGCACCGATGGACGAGGATGTCGATTTTGTTGAATCCGACCCGGGACGCTGCCGGGCCAAGGCCTACGATCTGGTGTTGAACGGCAATGAGATTGGCGGCGGTTCGATCAGGATCCATCAGGAACAGGTACAGTCGCTGATGTTCAAGATGCTGGGCATGTCTGTTGAGGATGCCCGCAGCAAGTTCGGCTTTCTTCTGGATGCGCTGGAGTTCGGAACACCTCCCCATGGCGGCATTGCATTCGGCATGGACCGTCTAATCATGCTATTGACCGGTAGTGACTCAATCCGTGACGTTATAGCCTTTCCCAAAACCCAGAAAGGAACCTGCATGATGTCCGAGGCGCCCTCGCTGGTCGACAACAAGCAGCTTCGCGAGTTGGGCATCCGACTGGCTGAAAAACCGGTTTAAGTGTCAGGAACCATGAAACGACGGGTCGTTGTACCCGCATCACTTCTGATTATGTGCCTTCTGGGGGCATGCGCCGCGCCTTCGCCCACATGGAGGGCTAAAAGTGCGGCAATGGTTGACGAACTCGCCAGACAAAACGCCATGACCATCTTTCCTCAGGAGTATCGTAACCTGTTGGAGACATATGAACACGGTGAAGCTGTACTGCATGTTCAAGAAAATGAACGTGCGGCTGACGTATTCTACCTGCTGGCCTTGCAAAAAGGGTCGTTGCTGAAAAGCGAACTGTTACTGTACAAGCAGCGAGAGGCAGAAGCGGAGCGTGCACGGATTGCCGCCGAGGCAGCCCGTGTCGAGGAAGAACGTCTGGCGCGCGAGGCGGCTGCGGCAGTGGCAGCGGCACGCCTTCGCGAGCAGAAAGAGCGGGAGGCCGCACTTGAGCGCCAGGCCGCCGCAGCAAAAACTGAGGCATATAAAGAATATCAGCAGCAACAGACCCTCAACTACACGGTACGTCGTGGTGAAACTCTCCCCCAGATTGCCGCACGCACGGAAATATATAACGATTCCTCGCTGTGGCCTCTTATTTACCGGGCCAACCGGGACCAGATTCGTGATCCCAAACACCTCTGGCCCGGGCAGGTTCTCAAGATACCCCGCCATTTTACCCGCGATGAGGCTCTGGAAGCCAAACGCTATTCCGGTAAAAAATAAGAACCAATCCGTTTAACCCAATTATTGAAAATTCATCTGCCGCAAATTCATAACTTTTCAATGGGTGCGCCAAGTTTGCCGGGCACTTCAGACTAACGAAATCAGCGAGATATACGGTCTCATAACTATGTTGGACTGCAATGTTTTTTCTTGACAGCCCATATGCTTTTGTATACTGTATACAAAATTTTTGTATCACTATAACTTGTTGACTTAATTATAGTAATACGAAAATAACATGCAATCAGACCGGAATTGTACTACTGCCATAACCTCTAAGTCGCACAGTCGTTTCCTCGCCCAAAGCCCCTGGCTAACGGGCATAAATTTTTTAAGGAGAGAACTCAACAATGACAACACAGAAGATTATTTGGTCAAAAATCGACGAGGCCCCCGCACTGGCAACCTATTCTTTACTTCCTATCGTCAACGCCTTCACAAAGGCCGCCGGGGTTGTCGTGGAAACACGGGATATCTCTGTTGCGGGAAGAATAATCGCAAATTTTCCTGAAAACCTGACAGAGAGCCAGAAGATGCCTGATTATTTGGCTGAATTGGGCGAACTGACCCAGAAGCCTGAGGCCAATATCATCAAGCTGCCCAACGTCAGTGCTTCAATCCCGCAATTGAAGGCAGCCATCAAGGAGTTGCAGGAAAAGGGCTACAAAATCCCGGATTACCCTGAGGAGCCGAAAACCGACGCAGAAAAGGCAATTCACGCACGATATGCCAAGTGCCTGGGAAGCGCCGTAAACCCTGTATTGAGAGAAGGCAACTCTGATAGAAGGTCAGCAGCGGCAGTAAAGGAATATGCAAGAAAACATCCGGTTAAAATGGGTGCCTGGACTCCTGACTCAAAGACACATGTATCACATATGGACTGTTGCGATTTTTATCATAATGAGAAATCCGTTACCATTAAGAAAGCCGGCAATGTCAGGTTCGAATTGGTCGGTAAGGACGGAAAGGTCACGGTTCTGAAAGAAAAGCTGACCCTTCAGGAAGGCGAGGTCTTTGACGGCACGTATATGAGCTGCAAGGCGCTGCGCAAATTCATAGAAGAGCAGATTGAAGATGCAAAGAAAAAAGGTGTGTTGTTCTCAGTGCACCTCAAAGCCACCATGATGAAGATCTCCGATCCGATCATGTTCGGACATTTCGTCTCAGTCTTCTTTAAAGACGTTTTTGAAAAACACGCCGCTACATTCAAAGAGCTGGGTGTAAATCCGGATCTCGGTCTGGGAGATCTTTATTTAAAGCTCAAGAAATTGCCGGAGGCCAAACAGGCCGAGATAGAAGCTGATATTCAGGCGGAGTACCAGAAGAGGCCTGAGCTGGCGATGGTGGATTCCGACAAAGGCATCACCAATCTTCATGCCAGCAACGATATCATTATCGATGCCTCCATGCCGGTTGTTATCCGCGACTCTGGCGGGATGTGGGGTAAGGATGGCAAGCTTCACGATGTTAAGTGCGTGATACCCGATACCAGCTATTCGGAATGGTATCAGGAGTGTATAGATTTCTGTAAGAAAAACGGTCAGTTTGACCCTACAACGATGGGTTGTGTGTCTAATGTGGGTCTGATGGCACAGAAGGCTGAGGAATACGGTTCACACGACAAGACTTTCAAGATTCCCGCCGATGGAACGATGCGAGTAGTTGATGAGTCCGGAGCTGTATTATTCCAGCACGATGTGGAAGAGGGTGATATCTGGCGCGGTTGCCAGGCAAAAGATCTGCCGATTCGGGACTGGGTGAAACTGGCGGTAAACAGGGCACGGGCAACCGGGGCACCGGCTATTTTCTGGCTCGACAAAAAAAGGGCTCACGATGCACAGATGATCGAAAAAGTTAACCTGTATCTGAAAGACTACAATACAAGCGGCCTGGATATTCAAATCTTGCCTCCTGTGGAAGCCATGCAGTTCGCTATGAAACGGGCAAAAGACGGCAAAGATACGATTACCGTAACCGGAAATGCCTTGAGGGATTATTTGACCGACCTGTTCCCGATCCTTGAACTGGGTACCAGTTCAAAAATGCTCTCAATCGTGCCGCTTTTGGCTGGTGGCGGGCTCTTTGAAACAGGAGCCGGTGGTTCTGCTCCCAAGCATGTTCAGCAGTTTGTAAAGGAAGGATACCTGAGATGGGATTCACTCGGCGAATTCCTGGCGCTGGCGGAATCTTTGCGGCATCTGGCTACCACCTTCAATAATGAAAAAGCTCTTTTATTGGCCGATACACTCGACCAGGCAAACGCGAAATTCTTGGAGAACAACAAGAACCCGGCGCGTAAGGTTGGACAGATAGACAACAGGGGCAGTCATTTCTACCTTGCAATGTACTGGGCAGAGGCATTGGCCGGACAGACCAAGAATAAGGATCTTCAGGCACTCTTTGCAAAGGTTGCTAAAAAGCTTGAAGAAAACGAGGCAAAGATAAATGAAGAACTGATCGGCGCCCAGGGAAAACCGCAGGATATCGGTGGTTACTATATGCCTGATCCGATCAAGACGGAAAATGCAATGCGACCCAGCGCAACCCTGAATGCTATTATTGATTCAATTGCCTAGTTTTGTGTTACGGACGCTCTTTTAAAATCTGAAATATACCAGCGGAAGTGAGTTGGATGGCTTATACGTATCTAACTGTCCCAACAGGGGACAAGATTACCATGGGATCCGACGGAAAGCTGATTGTACCGGACAATCCGATTATTCCGTTCATCGAAGGCGACGGTACCGGGGTCGACATCTGGAAGGCCTCGGTACGCGTTTTCGATGAAGCTGTTGAAAAGGTTTACGGCAGCAAGCGGAAGATCAGCTGGATGGAAGTGTATGCCGGTGAAAAGCCGTTTAACCTCTTTCGCAAAAAGATGGGCGACAAGGCCTGGTTACCTGATGAGACCGTTGAGGCCTTCAGGGAGTTTCTTGTCGGTATCAAAGGCCCCCTGACCACTCCTATCGGGGGCGGTATTCGCTCCCTCAACGTAGCTCTACGCCAACTGCTTGATCTGTACACCTGCCTACGTCCGGTTCGGTATTTTCAGGGTGTCCCATCACCCGTCAAGAAGCCACAGGATGTTGATATGGTTATCTTCCGCGAGAACTGTGAGGATATTTACGCTGGTATCGAATGGATGACCGGAACAGCGGACTGTGAAAAAGTCAAAAAGTTCCTCATCGGAGAGATGGGGGTCAAAAAGATCCGATTCCCGGAAACCTCCTCCATCGGCATCAAGCCTATCTCTAAGCAAGGTTCCGAGCGTTTGATCCGCGCTGCTATCCAGTATGCCCTTGGCCATAAGCGCAAGTCCGTGACCCTGGTTCATAAGGGAAACATCATGAAGTTTACCGATGGAGCGTTCAAGGATTGGGGCTACACGCTTGCTACTACCGAGTTTCGCTCCGAGATCGTCACCGAACGCGAGTCCCGGATAATTGATAATTTGGATCGCAACCCCGGATTGTCGGTTGAAGATAATGCCAGGATGATAGATCCCGGTTACGATATGATGTCCCCAAAGCAACAAAAGTCCATCCGCAATGAGGTTGCGGCTGCCCGGAAGCTGATGAAGACACATGGTGCGGGTCAGTGGAAAAAGCATGTGATGATCAAAGATACCTTGGCAGATATAATAATGCAGCAGATACTGACACGTGCCAAGGAGTTCGATGTTGTTGCAACCATGAATCTGGAAGGCGACTTTCTTTCAGATGCGCTAGCGGCACAGGTTGGCGGAATCGGCATCGCGCCGGGCGCTAACATCAACTATGTTACCGGGCATGCCATCTTCGAGGCAACTCACGGCACTGCTCCAAAATATGCCAACCTTGACAAGGTCAATCCCGGTTCTGTTATACTGTCCGGCGTTATGATGCTTGAGCATATGGGGTGGCAGGAAGCTGCCGACTTGATTGTTAAGGCTATCGATAAGACCATCGGCCAGAAGCGTGTAACCTATGATTTTGAACGCATGATGCAGGGAGCGACGCTGTTGACCTGTTCTGGGTTTGCTGATGCCCTGATCGAGAATATGTAAGTGTTAAAATTCATTGTCAGGCTTGATGCATAATTGGCCTGCAATCAATTAAGGCAACAAATAAAAACAGGAGGAAACAGAAATGGCTCGAAAAAAGATTTCTCTCATCGGTGGTGGTCAGATTGGTGGCGTTCTTGCTCAGCTTTGTGCTCTGCGCGAACTTGGTGACGTTGTATTGTTCGACATCGTTGAGGGATTGCCTCAGGGCAAGATGCTCGACATCGCCGAAGTCGGTCCGGTCGACCGTTATGATGTCGATCTGAAAGGCACTAACAGCTATGAAGACATCAAGGGATCCGATGTCGTTATCGTAACTGCCGGTCTGCCCCGTAAACCGGGGATGAGCCGCGATGACCTGATCGAGGTCAACTCCAAGATCATGACTTCGGTTGCCGAAGGGATCAAAACTTATGCGCCCAACTCCATCGTTATCGTAATTTCCAACCCGCTGGATGCCATGGTTACGCTCTGCCAGAAGATCACCGGCTTTCCTTACAGCCGCGTCATCGGTCAGGCTGGCGTACTGGATTCCGCACGTTTTGCCACCTTCATCGCCTGGGAGCTGGGCGTGTCCGTCAAGGACGTTACAGCTATGACCCTTGGCGGTCACGGTGATGACATGGTGCCTTTGGTTCGTTATGCCAGCGTTAACGGCATTCCGGTCATGGAATTGCTTGAGCAGAAATATGGTGCGGAAAAGGCCAAGGAAGTCATGGAAGCCATGGTCAAGCGTACCCGTGGAGCAGGCGGCGAAGTTGTTGCCCTCCTCAAAACCGGTTCGGCTTTCTACTCACCGGCCTCTTCCGCCATCTCCATGGCCGAGTCCATCCTGAAGGATCAGAAGCGTGTTCTTCCTACCTGCTGTTACTTGCAAGGTGAATTTGGCGTCAGCGGCTACTATGTAGGTGTTCCGGCTGTTCTGGGCGAAAAAGGTGTTGAAAAAATCATCCAGTTCAAGCTTGATGCTGAAGAACAGGCCATGATGGACAAATCAGTAGCTGCCGTTAAAGGTCTTGTTGATTCGATGAAGTAACAATGTAACCGAGTAAGGTTTCTCTAGTCGTGGCAAAAGAAGGGCACATGCCCTTCTTTTGTTACGTTATGGGAACTGAATACCACACCTTTTATTACGGAATTAAAGGAGTATTGTCAGATGGAGAAAAAACTGCCAACGATCGAAATTATTGAGAAGTACTGCAAGGGGTGTCATATCTGCGTCGAGTTTTGCCCCACCAAGGTTCTTGAAATGCAGGGTTTTGTTGCTGCGGTCAAGAATCTGGAAGCATGTATCAAATGCATGCAGTGTGAACTACGCTGTCCTGACTTCGCTATCAAAGTCACAACCGAATAAATAAACGGGAGGAAATGAACAGATGTCCAAAAAAGTAGCGTTTCTCCAGGGTAACGAGGCTGCGGCTCATGGCGCGCTGTATGCCGGCTGCAATTTTTTCGGCGGCTACCCGATTACCCCATCAACTGAAGTCGCCGAGGTTATGTCCGCTGAACTTCCTAAGGTTGGAGGGAAATTCATCCAGATGGAAGACGAGATTGGCGCCATGGCCGCTGTTCTTGGTGCATCCCTGGCCGGATCCAAGGCCCTGACCTCAACATCCGGCCCAGGTCTTTCACTGAAGCAGGAACTGATCGGTTATGGCTGTATTGCCGAGATCCCCTGTGTTGTCTACAATGTCATGCGTGGCGGACCTTCCACCGGGATGCCGACAGGTCCTAGCCAGTCAGACGTTATGTGTGCCAAATGGGGTACCCATGGTGACCATCCGGCCATCTGTCTGACCCCTGCCTCTGTGCAGGAGACATACGAAGAAGTCATTCGTGCCTTTAACCTGTCCGAGAAATATCGTACGCCGGTCATGGTTATGCCGGACGAAATTGTAGCCCACATGCGTGAGCGGATTGTATTCCCTGAGCCGGGCGAAGTAGAAGTTGTCCCGCGCAAATCACCGACTGTAACGCCCGAGCAGTACAAGCCCTACGATGTCAGTTTCGGGGATGTACCGCCTTTGGCCTCATTTGGGTCAGGCTACAAGTTTCATGTAACCGGCCTCAACAAGATGCAGGATGGCTTCCCGACCACAAAGGCCGAGATCGTTCAGGCTGAGGAAGAGCGCCAGGTCCGCAAGGTTGATGCCAACATCGATGACATCGTCCAGTTTGAAGAATACCAGCTTGCTGATGCTGAGGTCGTGGTGGTTGCCTACGGCTCCACGTCTCGCTCGGCTCGCTATGCTGTGAATGTTGCCCGCGAGCAGGGAATCAAGGCCGGCATGTTCCGCATCAAGACCTTCTGGCCGTTCCCTGACAAGCAGATCAAGGCGCTGGCCGCCAAGGTCAAAGGCTTCATAGTACCGGAAATGAATCTGGGGATGTGCGCCCTGGAAATCGAGCGTAATGCTCAAGGCAAGGCCCCAATCCTCGGTATCTTCCGCGTTGACGGTGAGCCGATCAATCCTGACCAGATCCTCGAGAAGATTAAGGAGGTTAAGTAACCATGGCATTTGATTATGATAAATGGATTCGTCCCGGCAAGCTTCCCCACATCTGGTGCCCAGGCTGCGGCCACGGCATCGTCATGAAAGGGCTGATCCGGGCGATGGAGACGTTGCAACTTAAAAAAGAAGACACTGCCATCGTTTCGGGCATAGGCTGTGCCTCCCGTCTGCCCGGCTACATTGATTGCTGTACCCTGCATACCGCCCATGGCCGCGCAGCTGCCTTTGCCACCGGAGTTAAAATGGCAAAGCCTGAAATGAACGTGATCCTGGTCGGCGGTGACGGCGACGGTACCGCCATCGGCGGCAACCACTTCATCCACGCCTGCCGTCGTAACATCGACATGACCTACATCATCATGAACAATTACATCTACGGCATGACCGGCGGGCAGTTCTCACCCTGCACCCCGACCGGCGCCAAGGCTTCCACAACACCTTATGGCAACCCTGATCCTGGCTTTGATATCGCCAAACTTGCCATCGGCGCCGGTGCTACTTTTGTTGCCCGCGGGACGGCCTTCCATGCCAACCAGATCGACAAGCTGATTGCCGAAGCCATCCAGCACAAAGGATTCTCCGTGGTCGAGATTCTTGACGACTGCCCCACTACCTATGGACGCCGTAACAAGTACAAATCGGTCATCGAGATGATGAACCGCCTGAAAGAAGTGGCAGTGCCTGTCAAGGCCGCCGAAAAAATGACAGCCGAGCAGTTGCAGGGCAAGGTTCTGACAGGTGTGCTTTACAAGGAAGAGAAAGCGAATTACACTGACGAGTACGCCAAGGTTATCGAGCGTGCCAAGGCCGCCAAATAATAACAGGAAAAGGAGCGATAAAGATGTCACGTTATGAACTCAGATTTTCCGGTGCGGGCGGACAGGGCTTGATTACCGCCGGCATCATCATGGCCAAGGCTGCCTCCATCTATGAAGGCAAGCAGGCTGTTCAATCTCAGAGCTACGGACCTGAAGCCCGTGGCGGTGCATCAAAATCGGAAGTCATAATCTCCGATGGTCCGATTGATTATCCCAAGATCACCAAATGTGATGCGCTGCTCGCTATGACACAGGAAGCAGCCAACAAATACTCACACGATCTTAAAGAAGGTGGCGTGCTGCTGGTTGACTCAGACCTGGTCAAAACTCTCCCCAAGGGCAATTTCAAGACAGTGTCATTCCCGATCATTAATACAGCCAAGAATGATGTCGGCCGCGAGATCGTCGCCAATATTGTCGCTTTGGGCGCCATGGTGGCGCTGACAGGTCAGGTAACATTCGAGAATGCCGAGAAGGCCGTGCTTTCCAGTGTTCCCGAAGCTTTCATCGAACTGAACAAAAAAGCCTTCAGCATGGGCTTCGAAAGGGCCTCGGCTGCTGCCAAAGCCTAAGTATCATTCAGATTCAGGTGGTACATCAGGGGCCCGGTGCATTCGCATCGGGCCCCTGTTTTTTTTCGCCGAGAATATTTGTGTATACG
>JAJYBH010000165.1 GCA_021779135.1 Deltaproteobacteria bacterium | reverse complement strand
GCAACCGTTTGCTCAAGGAGTTGTCCGCCTATGTTGTCATGTGTGACGAACTGCGCGGACAGTTGCTGGTCAGCGGCCAGTGGCAGGATGATGACTTCCTGCGGGCGCTGGGCTTTCTCAAATCACGCGAGCCTCGGATTGACTGTAGCGGGTGTAACAAAGAACAGCTCAAGAGCTATCTGGTCTCGAAGCGCAGCTTTCTGGTCGGATTACTGGAAAATCAGAACCTGCTGGAGCACGAGCAGTTCACCGACCTGCTCTGGTCGGTTTTCCATCTGATGGAAGAGCTGGATGCGCGGGAAACATTCGAACACATGCTTGCATCGGACCAGGAGCATATCAATGGCGACATCCAGCGCGCCTTCGGGTATCTTTCCCGCGAATGGCTTTGTTACATGAAGCATCTCAAGCTGGACTATCCCTATCTCTTTTCCCTGGCCGTCCGTCTCAACCCGATGCTGGAACATCCCGATCCGCTGGTGTACTGATGCAGTGGCATACCCTGGATACCAGCGAGGTCTGTGCGCATTTCTCAATCGACCCCGCCAGCGGACTTGATAATGGCGAAGCTGCTCGGCGTCTGGCGGTGCAGGGCAGCAACGAGCTGACCGAAACCGGCGGCATGTCGCCCTGGCATATTCTGTGGGATCAGTGTACCTCGACCATGGTGCTGATTCTCACAACCGCAGCCATGGTCTCCCTTGCCATCGGTTCGGTCAGGGATGCCGCCTCCATTCTGGCTATCGTATGCCTGTTTACCACATTGGGATTTGTACAGGAGTACCGGGCCGAACGGGCCATGCGGGCACTCAAACGCCTGGCGGTGCCCACTGTTCGTGTTCGTCGGGATGGGGCCGTCTCCGAGATCTCGGCCAGCGAACTGGTGAGTGGAGATGTGATCCTGCTGGAGGCCGGCGATGTCGTCCCGGCCGATTGCCGTCTGCTGGAAGCCTATTCGCTGAAGGCGCAGGAATCCCTCTTGACCGGTGAGGCTGAGGCGGTTGAGAAGCAGACCGCTCCCTTGCCTGATGGAAACCTCTCCCTCGGTGACCGGCTGAATATGGTCTGGATGGGGACCACCGCCATTGCCGGCCGGGGAGTGGCGTTGGTGGTGGCGACCGGTATGGCCACTGAGCTGGGACGGATTGCCGGGTTGCTGCAGGCTGTGCGGAACGAACCGACTCCGCTGCAGAAACGCCTTGACCGTTTGGGCAAGATTCTGGCTGCCCTGGCCGTGGCGATTTCCGGTGTAGTCTTCGGGCTGGGGGTCTGGCGCGGTGAACCGCTCCGGGATATGCTGATGACCGCCGTCAGTCTGGCAGTGGCAGCCATCCCCGAGGGGCTGCCGGCCGTGGTGACCATCACCTTGGCTATCGGCGCCCAGCGCATGCTGAAACGACACGTCCTGATCCGCAAGCTGCCGGCAGTCGAAACCCTCGGTTCCATAACCGTGATCTGTACGGACAAGACCGGCACGCTGACGGAAAATCGCATGACCGTCTCCGGGATGATAAGTGCGGCGGCGTTGGAAGGGAGAGCTGTTGACGCTGATTTCACCCTGCAGCGGGTGGCTTCCGTCCTGTGCAACGACGCCACTCTGCGCAGTGAGGAGGGAAGGGAGGCGATTGTAGGAGATCCGACCGAGGGGGCCCTGCTGCTGGAAGCTGCAGCATCGGGCCTGTATAGACCCGAACTGGAGATGCTTTTCCCGCGCGTGGCCGAGCTTCCCTTTGATTCGGATGTAAAGCGCATGCTGACCATACATTCCGTAACCACGGCAGGCGCAGAACGTGCCGAGTTGCAGGCCCTGGCCGCAGCCTCGGGGGATCGTCTGGTATTTGCCAAAGGCGCCTCCGATGCTATCTTGGCGATCTGTGCAGCCGACCAGTCACTTCGTGCTGCAGTCGTTCGACAGGTCGATACGCTGGCAGCCCAGGGACAGCGGGTACTGGCAGTGGCCTTTCGCCTGGTGAGAGCCAACGAACACCTGGAACTGGCGGAATGTCAGCGCGGCCTGTCGCTGCTCGGGCTGGTGTCCATGATGGACCCGCTGCGGGCCGAGGCGCGCGAGGCGGTGTCACGCTGCCTGGAGGCCGGAATCCGGCCGCTGATGATCACCGGTGACCACCCCCTGACAGCCCGCACCATTGCCGATCAGGCGGGCATTGTTGCCCAGGGAGGCGTACTGGTCGGTAGGGAACTGGATGAGCTGGGTGTTGACGGGCTTGGAGACCAAATCGGGGATGTCTCGGTCTACTCACGAGTCTCTCCCGAACACAAGTTGCTGATCGTTCAGGCACTGCAGCAACGAGGCGAAGTGGTGGCCATGACCGGGGACGGGGTCAACGATGCCCCGGCACTGAAGAAGGCCGACATCGGCGTGGCCATGGGCATTACCGGCACCGATGTAGCCAAGGAAGCCGCCGATATGGTGCTGCTTGACGACAACTTCGCCACAATCGTTTCGGCTGTGGAGGAGGGACGCACCATCTACGCCAACATCCTGCGCTTCATCGAATTTTCGGTTTCCGGCAATCTGGGCAAGATCCTGGCCGTTCTGCTGCTCCCTTTTCTCGGGTTGCCCAATCCGCTGACCCCGCTGCAGCTACTCTGGCTGAACCTGCTGACCGACGGCCTGCTGGGTCTGGGAATGGGAGTAGAGCGGCCGGAGCCGGATGTCATGAAGCGCGGGCCGATCTCGCCGAATTCCCAGATCTTCGATGGACGCATGATCCGCCAGACCCTGCTGACCGGAGGGACCATCGGACTCACGACGATCCTGCTGACCTGGCATTACTGGATCAGCCATCCTGACGGCACCTGGCAGACCGTTCTGTTCTCTTCCCTGGCCTTTGCCCAGATTGGCCAGGCCATGGCACTGCGTTCGTCCCGCCATTCATTCTTTCATATGGGGTTCTTCGCGAATCCCCTGCTGTTGTCCATGATCGTGGCGGTGATTTCCCTGCAGGCGACGGTCGTATACCTGCCGGCATTACAGCCGTTTTTTAAGACCACCCCTTTGAATTTTGAAACCCTGCGCTGGGTGGTTGTTCCCGGAATCACCGTATTTATTGTACTTGAGCTGGTGAAATATGCCGGAAGGCTCATGACCTTACGAGATGGCGAACGGTTCACCGCATAAGAGACCGACAACTCTTTCGGTGTGGGTGGAGGATGCAATCCTGAATACACCCCATTCCCCTGAATATTCTATAAAAAAACACCTCCCATGACGTATTGTGTCACACCCCTGTGTTATCCTTTCCCACGTCCAATTTCTTAGTAGAATAACCTTAATTGAAATTTAAAATCATGGCCATGGCGGGTAAAATCTGCTATGGAAATCTTGCCCAATAGTTATGTGTGTTAGAGACGCGCTGTAGTCTATTTGCATAATGCGTCATTTTCGGAGGAACGGATATGTTCACCAAGCTGCTTGAACTGAACAAGATTATCGAAGGGAAAACGCCGAAGACGAAGCTGGAGCGGTTGAATCAGGGATTGGGGGAGGCGTATCGGCATGGCATTGCAATCTGCTTTGACCGGACAACAGGGGAATACGCCGGACTGAGGCTTGTGCAAGGTAGTAACGGAGTGGTCTATATGGCTGCTTCGGGGGCTAATGGATTTTCAGCGACAGCTGTTCAGCTAGTTACGGAAGATCCCCGTAAAACCTTGGACAAGATCAGGCGTTGCGTGAACGTGTTGGCTGAATGCACAGTAGAAATCAAGGATGAACTGAAGCGGCTTGCTGCATCGTTTGCGGATGCTCAGATAGCTGCCGATGTGAGTGATAAAATCGCTGAAATCAAGCCGGATGTGGAAAATAGGGCCTATCTTTTTGCCGCATTTGTAGACGGTGAGACATTCAATCCGCTGTACGCTGAGCAGGAAGTTCAGGCGTACATGAGTGCAAAGGCGTTTGATGATTATGGCACGACAGAAAAGAAGAATGATTCTGTCCAGAATGACAGAGTTTGCTATGTCTGCGGTGAAGCGGGTAGGCGAGTCTATGGCAATTTTTCACGGCTTAAAAGCTACAATCTTGACAAACCAGGGGTAATTACCGGTGGTTTCGGGATCGGTCAAACTATTAAAAACTTTCCGGTCTGTGATGAGTGCATCACAGCAATTTCATCCGCATATGATTACGCCAAGCTGAGGCTCACATTTCCTTTTTGCGGTGAGCGTTACCTGTTGCTCCCATGTTTGAGAACCGAGGATGACGAGTTGGCGGAAATCATTGTTCGTAAGTTGGAAGGAATGGGCCATACAAACCAGGCCAGTGAGTATGAAAAGATTACCGGCAGCCAGAATGATATTCTTGAGGAGTTGGCGGATGCGGGGCAAGGCAGGGATTCGTTGACGCTAACGATGATATTTTTTAAGGGGAAAAATGCTGAATGGAAAATTACTGCTGAAATTCCAGAAATACTTCCGTCCCGAATCAGCCGAATTCATTTTGTGAAACTTGCCGTGGAAGCGGATAAATACATGAATATGGGCGACAAGCCTTTTTTCTTTACGTTTAGGATAATCAAGGATTTTGCCGGTAACAGCGGTAAAACAAGCCAGCGCAAATTTATGGGGTATGTGGATGCTGTTTTTTCCGGTGGCAGAATCAGCGAGGCTACGTTTTTTTCTGATGTGGTGCGGGCGGTTGTGGCACGGGCAAAACGCGAACCGCAAATGTTGCATTATATGGTGCGTGATGCCCTGGCGGCATGGCAGTTTCTGAATCAGCTGGGTATTTTTGAGAAAGGGGTAAAAGCTATGAGTGATGCAGTTGGGACAGGTGGTAAATATGGTCAGTTTGTCGAAGCGCACAAGGACTTTTTTGATTCACAGGAGAAGGTGGTTTCTTTGCTGACTGGTTGTTATGTGAGCAAGGTGTTGTATGCACAGGGGCAGAGCCTTGGGAATTCTCCCTTCTATAAGAAATTGCGGGGAATGAAACTTGACAGAAAATTGCTTCAGACGCTTTACCCCGAGGCTCGCAACAAGATTCAACAGTACGATGCCTTTGGTTTGGTTAAGGATCTTGACCCTCTATTGGCTGCGGCTTGGGTGGAGTGCGGCAATGATTGGAAGATAACCGATGATGAAGCGACCCTTTCATTTACCATCGGCTTGAGTCTTGATTACAACATCACTAAATAGACAAGGAGCAACAACCATGAGCGTAACCAACAGACAGGAAATTCTCTTCATTTATGAGGCTAAGGACTGCAACCCCAACGGTGATCCGCTGGATGAGAACAAGCCGC
>JAJYBH010000164.1 GCA_021779135.1 Deltaproteobacteria bacterium | reverse complement strand
CACGAGGAGATAGCACGGGGCGGGGCGGTCTACACAGCCGAAGAGCTCCGCTTGCTGGGCAGGAAACTGGACGAATACGAACAGATGTTGCGCAACCTGTTGGGAGGGGCGTGAGTGCCGCGCAGGAAAACCGAGAATAGCACAAGCCGCCAGGAAGGGATGAGGGCCGGATAACAACACGCTACGAGGCAAAAACCGAAAGGAGAACCAAAATGGGCGTACTCATGCAGGCATTCTATTGGGACTGTCCCCGGGAGGAGCAGCAGGAACACACCTGGTGGAATTTCGTTGCCACCAGGCTGGACCAGCTCCGGACGGCCGGTTTTACCGCGCTCTGGCTGCCGCCCGCCGGCAAGGGATCGAACCTCTTCGGCCAGATGTCCATGGGGTACGATGTCTATGATTACTACGATCTGGGGACGTACGACCAGAAAGGTTCGCTGAAGACCTGGTTCGGGTCCGGGTCCGATCTGAAGGCTCTCATAGGCGCCGCCCATGAGCGGGACCTGAAGGTCTATGCCGACCTGGTCCTCAACCACAACAACGGCGCCGACGCCGAGGAGTTCAACCCGATCCTGCAGCAGAAGCGCTGGACCCTGTTCAAACCGGCGAGCAACATCTTCACCCGCGACTGGACCTGCTTCAATCCCTCTCCCTATCCGGATTCAGACCCCGGAGCCTTCGGCGACATGCCGGATCTCTGCCACACCAATCCCCGCGTCATGACCGGCATCCTCAACCACGCCAAGTGGCTGATCGAGGAGATCGGCTTCGACGGCTTCCGCTACGACTTTGTCAAGGGGTTCGGCGGCTGGATCGTGCGGGGGATCCACGACCGCCAGTACACGCGCAACAACCAAGTCGTGGATGTCTACGGGGTCGGGGAGTGCTGGGCCGGCGACGAGTATATCGACACCTGGCTCGATTCGGTCAACAAGTGGGCCGACAACCGGGTCGGGGCCTTCGACTTTCCCCTGCGCTACCGCCTGAAGGCGCTCTGCGACACGCCCGGATTCAGCCTGCGCACCCTGGCGGAGGGTGGCGTCCTGATGAAGGACCGCCCCTTCGAGGCGGTCACCTTCGTGGATAACCACGACTTTCGCGGCAGCGACGAGGTCATTAGAGAAAAGATGCTGGCCTATGCCTACATCCTGACCCACGAAGGGTATCCCTGTGTCTACTGGAAGGATTACTTCCGCTACGGCCTGGCAGAACCGGGGCAGCCAAGCGGTATAGAGCGGCTGGTGCGGGTGCATGAAAGTCACGCGGCCGGGGGGACCAACATCCTCTATGTGGACGACGCCTTTTACGTCATGGAGCGGACCGGTTTCGGCGCCCAGCCCGGCCTGCTGCTGGCGCTCAACAATTCAGGCGGAACGATCCGGCAGCGGGTACATTCCAGCTTCACGAACAGGGAACTGAAGCCCCTGGCCTGGAAGGCGGGCGGGTCAATCTACGATCCGCAACCGGTAACCACGCAGGCCGATGGCTGGTGCGAGATCGCGGCGCCGGGACGGGGCTATGTGGTCTATGGGGTGTAAAATTATATTTGCGATGCGGAGAACCGAGGCGTGCTGTGAGACTGCTGCGATGAAATGTTTCAACTGGGATGATGACCATGAAAATTATTGAACCAGCCACCCTGGAATCGGGTAACCGAATCTCGATGTTGAGAACACTCGATATCCACTTGCGGGAGATCGGAGCCAGTCATGCCGTGATGGAGGTGACCGTTGACCATCGCCATCTCAATTACTTCGGCGGCGCCCATGGGGGCTTGATTGCCACCCTCGTTGACACGGTCTCCTTTTTCCCGCAGCCGCTTCTTCCGTCCGGCACAGCCTGCACCACGACCAATCTCAATGTCACCTACCTGAGACCCGCAGCCTTGGGGGATGTCCTGACGGCACGCTCGGAACTGGTGCATCTGGGGCGGAGGATGGCAAGCGTGGCTATTTCGGTGAAGAACCAGAACGATAAAATCGTGGCCCACGGGACTGCTACGCTGTTGCTCACCGGAAAGAAGGCTGCGGCTTGAAAGAAGAGGGGGGTGTCCTAATGGTGTCGTACAGGCTTCCGCCAGCTCCAGCCGGCACGGGATGCTGTCCAGGGCATCGACCGCCACCTTTGCCCCCTGCAGCAGTTCATGAGCGTTGCCCTTACAGAAGGCGGCCTGGACGGGGGTGAGCCTGACTGCCGGGTTGATCTCGTTGACCCGGGCCAGCGCCGCTTCCACCTTGGGGTGTCCCAGGGCGCCGATCGTGGCAAGCAGTTGCCGGTTCAGGTTGTGTTCTTCAAAAACATCCGGATCAACGGCCACGATGTGACCTACGCCAAGCCGGGCAAATTCCTCTATGACATAACCACCCAGGCCGCCACAGCCGATCACGACGATCCGGCTGCGGAAAAGCTGCAACTGATCGGCGATGGAGAGCATGCCGCGGTTGCGCTGATAGTGCGCCGGCAGCAGGCCATTCACCAGCGCCAGCTCTTCGACCGCGGCACAACTCCAGCCATAGCGCTCGGCCGCGGCAATCTGGGCGTCCCAGGGCAGTATGCCGTCCGTCGACCGTTCCTCAAGGACTCTCAGCACCGTATTCATATCACCCGCCACCGACCAGGGGAAAGAGCGAGAGGGTGTCGTCATCCAGCATTACCTGATCGAGAGCCGCGTGCCGGCCATTGACCAGCACGACGCCGATCTCCTCTTCCTTCAACCCCAGGCCGAGCACGATCGTACGGCAATCGGTACCAGTACGGAACTCCTGCCGGTCAAGCTTGAATCTTCCATTTCTGAAGGTGGCAAAGAGTTTGACGGTGATCTGCATGTATGCTCCATCTGTGTTGAAGCTTGCCTTCACGTTGCATATACATCAGACCTCCGAGGTTTCAAAAACCTCGGAGGTCTTGTCTTAAGTCGATGTTGTCCTGTTTGATTCAGAATCAAAAGTTCCAGAACTCGTCAATCTCGGCGTCGCTGAAATCCCAGATGGCATTGTGCGGCGCCACCGTTTCCGTCGAGAAAAATTCCGGCAGGCGGTCATGCGTATTATTGAAGCCGGCCTCGATGTTGAACTGGCGCTCGACCTTGAGGATATGTTTGCCGAGGTTGATGACGTCATCGCCGGTCAGGGCGATGCCGAAACGGGCATTGATCATGTCGATCAGGGCCGGCAGGCACTCGGGGATGTCCAGGGCCGGGAAGGCGATGAAGATGCACATACCGGTGGAGTCCACGGCCGCGGTGGCGATCTGCAGGTTGCGGGACAGTTCCACCTGACCCTCTTTCTTGAGCGGATCGACATAACCGCCGACGTTGAGGATGTTGGTGGCGATGGCGTAGCCGGCGGTGTGGTCGGCACCCATGGTGCTGGTGGCGTAGGTGATGCCGATGCCCTTGACCGAACGGGGGTCGTAGGCCGGGATGCCCTGGTTCTTGACCACCGGAACGCGGGTCACGCCGTAGGCCTTGCCGACGGAGCCTGCGCCGCCGCCCAGGATGCGGCCGAGTGGGGTGCCCTTGCCGATCTCTTCACTGAGGATGCGCAGCATCTCCTTGCTGTCGCCGAAGGAGAGGATGCCGGCTTCCATGGCCACGCCAAACATGACGGCGGTCTCGATCGAGTCGATGCCGATATCGTCCATGATGCTGTCGGCGCGGGCGATATCGTCAAGGTTGTCGATACAGCAGTCGGCGCCCAGTCCCCAGATCGTCTCGTACTCGAAACCGGAAGTGACATACTTGCCATCCTTGTCGTTGTAAACCTGCGAACACTGGATGATGCAGCCGGCATGACAGCCATGCTTGACCTTGCCGCCGCGGGCAGCGATGGTATCATGCATGGTCTCGCCGGAGATCTTGTCGGCCCCGGCAAACTGTCCGACCTTGAAGTTTTGTGTCGGCAGGCCGCCCGCCTCGTTGAGGATGTTAACCAGCACGTTGGTGCCGTAGGTCGGCAGACCTTCGCCGCTGACCGGGTGCTCCAGCAGGGCCTTGGCGAAGGTTCTCGCCGCGGTTTTGAATTTCTCCGGATCGGCGATCGGAACCTTGGGGGCGCCGGCGTCGTCGATGGAGATGAATTTGATTTTCTTGGAGCCCATGACGGCGCCGAGACCGCCACGGCCGTGGCTGCGGAGCTTGCTGTCCGGGTCCTTGACCGAGATATTGGCAGCGGTCATTTTCATTTCACCGGCCGGGCCGATGGTCAGAAGACCGGTTTTCTTGCCCAGGCGGGCTTCGACGGCCTCGATCACGTCAAAATTCCATTTACCGATCAGCTCGGTCTCTTCCTGAATGGTGACCCCGGCCATGGAGACGTGCAGGCTGTACCAGGTATCGGCCTTCTGGGGAATTCCTTCTATAATCAGCGCCTTGATATCGAGCCTGGCCAGCATTTGGGCTGCGGTGCCGCCGGCGTTGCTCTCCTTGATGGTGCCGGTCAGCGGACTCTTGGCCCCGGCCGAGAGGCGGCCGGAGTTGGCGGCCGGAGTCCCGGTCAGAAGACCCGGGGCAAAGACCAGCTTGTTGTTTGGTCCCAGGGCATGGCAGGTTGGGGGCACTTCCGCCGCCACGATGGTAGAGGTCAGGCCGCGGCCGCCCAGACCGGCCCAGGCTGCGGGAACGGTTTCAAGCTTGCTGCTCAGGTCGGTCATGTTGACGCGCAATATCTTGTTCATGTTATCTTCTCCCAATCATAAATATTATCTACCGCTGTGCGGATAGGACTCCTTCCCGAAAGGGAGGCTCCGCCGTTTCCCGCGAAACCCGTTGGCCAGGCCCCATGAGGTTTTCCCTGGTAGGCGGCATGGCTCGGAGATAAGGTTGGTGCATAAAATCAACCACCCCCAACCCCTCCTTATCAAGGAGGGGAGCTTTTTAAGTCCCCCTCCTGGTTCAGGAGGGGCTAGGGGTGGTCAGGTTTTGGTTATTTCAGCCGTCGTTATTACATGGCTGCTTTAAATATATCGATAACCTGCTCCAGGGTTGCCGTACGCGGGTTGGTGAACTGGCAGGCGTCCTTCTTGGCGTTTTCAGCCATGATCAGCAGGTCGGCTTCCTTGACGTTCAGCTCCTTGAGGCCGGTGGGAATGCCGATGGAGGCGGACAGTCGGCGGATGGCGCCGATGGCCTTCTCAGCCGCTTCCATTACCGAAAGACCGCTGATGTTCTCGCCCATGGCAACGGCGATGTCGGCGAAACGCTGCGGGCAGGCGATCAGGTTGTACTGGCTGACGGCCGGGAGCAGGATGGCGTTGCAGACGCCGTGGGGGAGGTTGTAGAAA
>JAJYBH010000053.1 GCA_021779135.1 Deltaproteobacteria bacterium | reverse complement strand
TATGCTCATGAGTTGATTTACGCGATCGGGCCGACGCGGTTCCGTGAGGATATCCGTCGGGCCAAGGAGGTTATCGAGGGGCAGATCGGGGAGAAGGTCGCTGGCTATCGCGCTCCGAGCTATTCAGTGACGGAGCGGTCACTCTGGGCACTAGATATACTGATCGAAGAGGGGTTCGACTATGATTCCAGCATCTTCCCTGTATATCATGATACTTACGGTATGCCGGAGGCTCCTCGGTTCCCGCATTTGATAAAACGGGATAGTGGATCGCTCATGGAGTTTCCACTCACCACCTATCCGTTTTGCCTTGCTGGTAGAGAGTACCGTTTGCCGATTGCCGGCGGCGGCTATCTGCGGCTTTTACCTGCCACTTTCTTGGCTCGTCTTTTCCGCGTCATCAATCGGAACGGGCCGCAGCCGGTAGTCCTTTACTTCCATCCTTGGGAGATCGATCCAGGACAACCGCGGATTCAGGCCGGACTCAAGTCGACCTTTCGGCACTACTTGAATCTGGGGAAGACGGAAGGAAAGCTGCGGTATCTGCTCGGTTCGTTCCGTTTTGCGCCGATGGCCGAGGTGCTGGCCGTGAAGGGGTTGGCATGAAGGTCATCCAGATTTTTGACAGTAGCCGGAACGAATGGGACCAATTCGTCCACACAGTTCCTGGTTATACCGTCTATCACCGTTACCTGTGGCGCACGATCATCGAAAAGAGCTTCGGCCATGCCGGGTATTATCTGGCGGCGGTCGATGACGATGGCGAATGGCGTGGGGTGTTGCCTCTGATCCATATGCAGAGCAGGCTGTTTGGTTCCTTCCTCGTTTCCGTTCCCTTTGTCAACTATGGGGGAGTTGTAGCTACGTTGCCTGAGGCGGTTGCCGCGCTGCTTGCCGAGTCCGAACGGCTGCGGCAACGTTGCGGCGCATCCTATGTGGAGCTTAGACACATCGGCAGCGGGCTGGCGGGACTGCCTACCCGCCGACACAAGGTGACGATGATCCTTGAGCTGGCCGGGACGGCGGACGAGCAATGGAAACGGTTCAACGCTAAGCTCCGCAATCAGATCCGCAAGCCAGAGAAGTCTGGCCTCGTGCCGGAGATTGGCCGCCTGGAGCTGCTTGACGGATTCTACGACGTGTTTGCCAGAAACATGCGCGATCTCGGGACGCCGGTCTATGCCAAGGATTTTTTCCGCACGGTGTTGAGCGAGCTTTCCGACAGCTCCGTCATTGTAGCGGTCCGGTACCAGGGGGAGATTGTCGCCGCCGGTATTGCCGCCTGGCACGGCGACGCCATTGAGGTGCCTTGGGCGTCGTCAATTTCCGATTACAAGCAGTTTTGCCCTAACAATATGCTCTACTGGGAGGCTATTAAGTTCGCCATCGGCAAGGGGGTACATAAGTTCGATTTCGGTCGCTCCACGCCGGACGAAGGTACGTACAACTTCAAGAAACAGTGGGGGGCCGAGTCGGTGCCGCTTTCCTGGCAGTATCTGCTCCCGGAAGGAGATCGGCTTCCCGAACTCAATCCCAGGAATCCGAAATACGAGATAGCGATCAAGGTTTGGCAGAGGCTGCCGGTAGGAGTGACGCGTCTGATAGGCCCACCGATCGTGCGCAATATCCCGTGAACATCTATGCAGTTCTCGATTGTCATACCGGCGAAGAACGAAGAGGCCAATATAGGGCGCTGTCTGGACTCGATCAACGGTGTCGAGTGGCCAAAAGACCAGTACGAAGTGATCGTGGTCGATAATGGTTCTTCCGATCGGACCGTTGAAATTGCTCGCGAAAAAGGGGCGAAGGTTTTCGTGGGCCCGGAGTTGACCATTTCCGGGCTTCGGAATTTAGGTGCCGGGCAGGGAACGGGGATGATCCTGGCTTTTCTTGATGCGGACTGCACAGTCTCCCGTTCCTGGCTGCGGACAGCCTCGCCTTATCTGCAGCGGGACGATATTGCCTGCTTCGGCAGTCCGCCGATCGTGCCGGATGATGCCACCTGGGTACCGAAGGCCTGGTTTGTGGTCAGGCGGAAAAGCGTTGAGGCAGCCGAAACCGACTGGCTGGAATCTATGAATATGTTCGTGCGTCGTGACGCATTCATTGCTTGCTGCGGTTTTGACGAATCTCTGACCACCTGTGAGGATTATGATATTTCTCTGCGGCTCAAAGTTTATGGTTCAATTGTTGCGGACAGTACCATCGTCGCCGTCCATCACGGTGAGGCGGCTACGGTTGGCCATTTTTTCCGCAAGGAATTATGGCGGGGGAAAAGCAATTTCGCCGGCCTGGCGCAGCACGGCATTTCCCTGGCAGAACTGCCTAGCCTAATGGCACCTTCGCTCCATTGCCTCATCTGGCTGTTGTTGGGACTCGCGCTGTTGGCCGGGAACCGGCATGTGCTGGTGGCAGCGTTGTCGCTTTTCGTGCTCTGGCAGTTGCTGCTGGTTGGCATGATCTTCAGGAAACTCAGTGCTGCAGATTCAATCTGGACGTTGTTCCAGCTCCATTTCCTCCTCAATGTCTATCTTGTGGCCCGTAGTGGCGGCGCCTTCTTCCTCGGACGCAGAAAGGATATTCGTCGATGTGCGGTATAGCCGAAATTCTCAGGACTATCGTCCTTGACCGGGATGAATGAATCACGCCTCGGTCGGATGGCCTATTGGTGCATGATATGTCTTGATGGTTCTTGACCGGCATGAAGAAACATCTGCTTTTTATATGCCACCGAATCCCCTTCCCTCCCAATAAGGGGGAAAAGATCCGTTCGTTTCATATATTGAAATACCTTTCGCGAGGTTATGATGTCAGCCTTGTTTTTTTGTACGATGATCTTGGTGACGCACGCCATGTCAATTCGCTTAACTCCTTGGTCATCAACACGTTGCACGATTATATCCACCCCATCATAAAGAAATGTTTGTGCGTCCCAACGGTCGTCTCATCTTTGCCGCTTTCAATACCCTATTTTTACTCCACAAAGCTCCAAACTGATCTTGACCAGTTACTTGATGCGCATCCGGCTGATGTTGTCTTTTGTTCCTCCTCGCCAGTAGCCGAATACCTCTTCCGTTCTCGCCACTATCATGGGTCGTTGCGTCAAGCGACTTGGGTTATGGATCTTATTGATGTTGACTCAGAAAAATGGCGTCAATATGCCGATAACTGCCATTGGAGCCTAAATTGGTTGTTCCGGCGCGAGGCAAGAACTCTATTGGCCTATGAGGCGAAGATTGAGAGAGAGTTTGACAGTATTTTGCTTACCAGCGGCATTGAGAAAAGACTTTTTCTCTCACATATTTCTTCAGATAAGATTGAAGCTGTTTCTAACGGCGTAGATCTCTCATTTTTTACTCCGGATCATAAGAGCCCTTTAGAGAAAAGTAGTCCGGTATTGGTGTTTACCGGCGCCATGGATTACAAGCCGAACATTGATGGCACAGTTTGGTTTGCAGACCAGGTTTTTCCTTTGGTGCGTGATCAGTTCCCGTCTGTAGAATTTTTTATAGTTGGTAGCCATCCAGCTCCAGTTGTTACCCGTCTTGCCGGACAGCCAGGTATCCACGTGACAGGTTTTGTCAACGATGTTCGGGATTATCTCGCCCTTGCGGACGTCTGCGTTTGTCCCCTACGAATTGCCCGGGGGATCCAGAACAAGGTTCTAGAAGCCATGGCCATGGGGAAAACGATGGTCTGTAGCCTGGAGGCTCTGCAAGGAATCAAGGCAGAGGCGGGGCAGGAAATATTGGTGGCCGAAGATGCTGATCTTTTTGCCGCTGCAATTTGTCGTCTGCTCGCCGATAATGACGAAAGAAGCCGCATTGGCAATAAGGCCAGGCAGCGCATGGAGCAGGATTACTCCTGGGAACGAAACCTCTGTCGACTTGACGCCATCCTGAACATCCCCCATGATTCCTGACCACACAAAAAAACTGCCGGTTTTCTTTGTTGAAAACGCTTCTTCCATTGGGCATACCAGTGCACCCGTCCGCATTGGCATTCCTTTGCCGCAAGGTCTAGTAAAAAATTCTGAACTGATTCGCCTGCGAGATTCACGATCCCAAATCGTTCCCATACAAGCAAGATCACTTGCCCTGTGGCCGGATCGAACTTGCAAGTGGGCGTTGCTCGATCTTCTGGTAAGCCTTGGCCCGGGCGAAGGGGACAACTACACTATTGATGGCGTCGATGCCATGCCAATGGCGGACCGGGAGGACAAGCCGGCTCACCATATTATTGATTTATCCCGTCAGGCCTCATGCCTGGTCATTGATACAGGGTTAGCCAGCTTTCGCCTAGCCACCAACAGCTTCCCTTTCTGTGTCTCGTTAAAAATAGGTGACACGGAATTGCTCGCCAGCAAAGGGATCGATATCAGTCTTGCCGATAAGAATGGCCGTGCCTGCGAGCCGCGTATTAATTCCTGCTCCATTGAGGAACAAGGCCTTCTCCGTTGTGCAATTGTCTATGAAGGGGAGTTCTCCGTCGTGCCGCAATCGGCTCCGGTGCGGTTTCGCATGAGACTTTTTTTCTCCGCCGGCACCGCCCTGTTGCGGGTTGATTTCGTTCTCCATAATCCCCGAGCTGCTATTCATCCCGGCGGGCTCTGGGATCTTGGGGACCCCGCCTCATTTTTTTTCTCTGATCTCTCCTTCGCTCTGCACGCGCACGACCAACCATCGGACGTTTGTTGGCAGGCGGATCCAACGCAGCTATCCACAGCGATCTTAGAACACCCGTGGTGCCTTTATCAGGATTCAAGCGGGGGCAAGCAATGGGACTCCCCTAACCACCTCGATAAACATGGCTCACTAACCGTTACCTTTCCCGGTTGCCGGGTGTTTAGCGGTGCAACTCGAAAAATCATAATGGAAGGGGAACGTGCGACCCCAATCATCCATTACAAAACGGAAACTTTCTCTATCAGTTGCGGCATGCCACATTTTTGGCAGAATTTTCCGAAGGCACTGAGGGTCAATAACCAAAGCCTTGGTCTAGGGCTTTTCCCTAAGGAAGGCGGACATGCTTTCGAGTTGCAACCAGGAGAGCGAAAACTTCATACCTTTTTTTTTAATTTCGGCTCCCACACTCCTGATACGGGCCTTCAGCAGGCCATCCAACCTCTCCACACTTCACTCAATCCCCAGTGGGTGGAACATACTGGCGTCATCCCCTGGTTCACCCCCCAGGCCAATGAGGCCGAGGAAAAATACCTCGCCTATATAAATAGCATAATCGACGGGGAACAATCGTTTTTTGCGCGACGCGAAACCATCGACGAATACGGATGGCGAAATTTCGGCGACATCTATGCCGATCATGAGGCGGTTAACCATCCAGGCCCTGGACTTTTCATATCCCATTACAACAATCAGTATGATTTCATCAACGCTGCTGGTGTCCATTTCCTGCGGAGTGGCGACCCTCGCTGGAGCGGACTTATGGCTGATTTGGCACGCCATGTAATCGATATCGACATTTACCACACGGATGAAGATAAGGCTTCCTACAACCATGGCCTTTTTTGGCATACGGACCACTATCTTCCAGCCCAGACCGCCACGCATCGCTCCTATTCCCGCAAGAATCAGATTCCGGGCGGCAATGCCTATGGTGGCGGCCCTTCAAATGAGCATAATTATACCTCCGGCATTCTCCTTTATTACTATCTGACTGGAGATGAAGGGGCGAAGCGAGCAGTGTTGGAACTGGCTCAATATGTTATTGACATGGACGATGGCGGGTTAACTATTTTCGGTATTTTTGATGCCGGTGCTACCGGGATAGCTAGTCAGACAGTGGGGACGAGCTATCATAAGCCAGGACGCGGGGCCGGTAACTCCATAAATGCATTGATGGATGCCTGGCGACTTGTCAACGATAGAAAATTCCTCGCAAAGGCAGAGGAACTTATTAAAAGATGCATCCATCCTGAAGATGACATCGCCTCCTTAGGTCTGGACAACCCAGAATACCGCTGGAGCTATCTGGCATTTCTTCAAGTCCTCGGCAAATACCTTGATTTGAAGGTGGAGTTTGGTGAATTGGATTATTTTTTTCAATACGCCCGGGCGAGTCTCCTTCACTATGCGGACTGGATGGCAGATCACGAAGTGCCTTACAAGGAAGTTCTGCACAAGGTGCTTATCCCTACTGAGACATGGCCGGCCCATGATGTGCGCAAGGCCTGTATATTTCTCTATGCCGCGAAATATGGTCTCCCTGATCGCGAAGGCATCTATAGAGAGAAGGTCAGCTTTTTCTTTGATCGATGCCTGGACGATGTCCTGAGTTTCACGACATCCCATCTGGCGCGGCCTCTTGTTATCTTGGCCGCGTATGGTTGGATGCCGGCTTACATCCAGAGCCATTACCCCGTCTCCTTGCCGTGGCCACCCCATAACTATTATTTTGGTAGCCCTTGTTCGTTTGTTCCCCAGCGGGACCGATTTCGCTCAACCCTGGCGAATCGTGTGCGCACTGCGGCAGGTGAGGTTAAACGGCTGTTGCATGCCAAGCTTGTTCAAGTCTTGCAAAATCTGAAACGTCACTGATGTCGAACCAGTCCACTCCAACGAAAATAGCCTATGTCGTCAATAGCCTGAACCTCGGCGGGACGGAAACCCTCGTGGTGCAAATGAGTCAGGCTCTGGCCGGCGAGTACGATATAACAGTCCTGTGTCTTGATGAGCCGGGTATCTGGGCATCCGATCTCCGCAAAAAAGATATTGCCGTGCACTGTCTCTGGCGGCAGCCAGGCATGGATCTGCGGGTTTCGTTCCGCATTGCCTCCTTCTGTAAGCAAAACCGTATCAACATCATTCACGCCCATCAATGCACCCCTTGGTTTTACAGTGCCTTGTCCCGCCTGCTCAATCCGGAACCACGCTTGCTTTTCGAAGAACACGGTCGTTTTTATCCCGAGATCGAAAATCGCAACAGAGCAATCTTCAACAGTTTGGCACTTCAACCTCTTACCCACAGAATAGTCGCGGTGTCTGAGGATGTCCGGAGACGGCTTGTTCGTTATGAAGGTCTCGATAGCCAGCGCATCGAAGTAGTTTACAACGGGGTTAGCCCCATTGCGACGCTAACCAGCGAGGAGCGCTCGGTACTGCGGGTAAGCCTTGGTATTCCCCAGGGCGCTTTTCTGATAGGGTCTGTGGGTAGACTTGACCCTATCAAAAATTATCCCTTACTGATCGAAAGTTTTTCTTCACTTATTCATACTCATCCACAGATTTTTGGTATCATAGCTGGGGATGGCCCGGACATGGACAGCCTGCGGCTGCAGATTAAATCGCTCGGTCTTGAAGATAGATTTATGCTGCTCGGCTACCGCGCTGATGCCAGAAAAATCGTTCAGTGTCTTGACCTCTTCATTCTTTGCAGTGTCAGCGAAGGGACATCCATGGCACTGCTTGAGGCCATGTCTGCTGGGGTCCCGGTTGCCGTTACCGAGGTGGGAGGCAATCCGGAAATCGTGTTGCGCGGCGAGACCGGCTGGGTGGTTCCATCCGGAGCCCCGGTAGAGTTGACTGCCGCCATAAGCGAAGCAGTATCAGCCCCTGCAACAGCTCAGCAGTACAGGTATGCCGCGCAAAAACGATATGAAGCCAATTTCTCTTTCGACCGTATGCTCGAAAACTACCGAACCCTCTATGATCGATTGACCTGCCGTTGACCTAAATGCGAGATTATTTTAAAGGCATTCTCAATACGTTCGCTCTGGTGGTCGTTTGTCCACTTGCCGCGTTATGTTGGTTTGAGAAGAATTTTTCCCTACAATCCGAGACCATTTTTTCTCTTTTTGTGCAGTGCGTTGCCCTCTTGCCGGGCCTGCCGGGGATTTTTTTGCGTCGCGCCTTCTATCATATGGTTCTTGATGCCTGCTCCCTGCATTGCGTCATAGGCTTTGGCACCATCATGACCCATCGGCGCATTGTTATTGAAGAGCAAGTCTCGATTGGCCATTATGCGGTTATTGGCTCGTCGTGCATTGGTCCGCGCTGCGAGATTGGCAGTCGGGTAAGCATCACCAGCGGCAAACGGCAGCACACCAAAGACGAACTCGGTCATTGGTCCGCCTTCAACCACAATGCGGCCCAACAGGTAAAAATCGGCGCTGATGTATGGCTGGGGGAAGGGGCAATTATCATGAACGATATCGGCCCCGGCTCCTTGATCGGGGCTGGCTCCGTGGTCACCGACGCCATTCCGTCAGATTCCGTGGCGGTTGGCAACCCGGCCCGCCTCATCAATGCACGGGTGACTTGACCATGTGTGGCATAGCTGGATTCGTTAATTTTCAAGGGCATCAACGGGAAGGCGCGCAAACCCTTGTCAAGCAGATGACCGACAGCATCCGCCACCGTGGCCCCGACGCCGAGGGATTTTTTGTCGACAATTATGCGGCCCTTGGTCACCGGCGGCTTGCCATAATTGATCTCGCCAGTGGCCAGCAGCCCATGAGTACGGTTGATGGAAGGCTCCACATTGTGTTTAACGGTGAGATCTATAACTTCCTTGAGTTGCGCTCGGAACTAGAAGCAAAAGGGCATCGTTTCCAGACCAAAAGCGACACCGAGGCCATTTTGCACGCTTACCGGGAGTGGGGGGCAGACTGTCCGTCCCGGCTTAACGGCATGTTCGCCTTTGCTATTTGGGATAGTGAAACTAAAAACCTCTTTTTGGCCCGCGATCGGGTGGGGAAAAAACCTCTCTACTACACGGTAAACAATGGCTCTCTGTTTTTTGGTTCAGAACTCAAGGCCATCCGCGCCGCCGGGCAACTACCTGCAACGCTTGATCCCGAGGCACTTGACTGTTATTTTGCACTTGGCTATATCCCCGCGCCACTCACTATTTTTCGAGAGTTCCGCAAACTGCCGCCCGCCAGCACCTTGATCTGTCGTGCCGAAGGCATGAGAGAGGCCAGGTACTGGTGGCTCCGTTTCGGTGAAACCGTAGAAGAGCGATCCATTGAAACGGCCACCGATGAGTTCCTGCATATCTTCGACGAGACGGTGCGGTGCCGGTTGATGAGCGAAGTCCCTCTCGGTGCCTTTCTTTCCGGCGGGCTTGATTCGAGTCTGGTGGTGGCATCCATGGCGGCAGGTATGACGATGCCAGTACTCACCAACAGTATCGGTTTCGGTGATCCCCGCTATAACGAGCTACCTGCCGCACGCCTTATTGCCGGTCACCTTCACGCCAAACATAGCGAATATACGGTCAATCCCGAGATCGTCGGCGTTCTCGACCATATCGCCTGGCATTTCGATGAACCCTTTGCCGATTCGAGCGCCGTGCCGACTTGGTATGTTTGCCAAATGGCCAGACAAAATGTTACTGTCGTCTTATCTGGCGACGGTGGCGACGAAGGCTTTGGCGGCTACACCTTCCGCTATCTGCCCCATTTGTGGGAATCTCGCATCCGCGAGGCGATCCCTGCCATGTTGCGCGGGCCGCTTTTCGGTGCCGTCGGTGCATGTTATCCTGGATCGGCCAAGATCCCCCAGCCCCTTCGCCTGAAGACCATTTTCGAGAACCTCGCCGTTTCCGACGCCGAAGCCTTTTACCGCGATCTCATCTTTCTGCGCGAAGACGATAGGGCTTCTCTGTACTCCGCTGATCTTATCGCCTCACTCAAGGGGTTTACCCCCTACGAGTTGGTACGTCCTTGGTACACAGCCGGTGCCAAATCCGATCCACTTGCTCGAAGCCAGCAGACGGATGTGGCCTTCTACATGACCGAAGATGTCTTGGTCAAGGTTGATCGCATGAGCATGGCCCATGCCCTGGAGGTCCGCTCACCACTCCTGGATCACCGGAATCTCGAATTCGCTGCCCGTTTGCCTGCCGCCTTGAAAATCGCCGGCAAGAAAGGTAAAGTTTTATTGAGAAACGCCGCTCGCCGCAGGCTGCCGCCAGAGGTTCTCGATTTGCCCAAAAAGGGTTTCTCTGTTCCGGCCGCCAACTGGTTACGCAACGAATTGCGGCCATTGGCGGAAGAATTCATCTTCCGGCGAGATTCTCTGCTTCGCAACCTACTCCGCGAGGCTCCGTTGTTGCGCCTGTGGGGTGAACATCAAACTGGAACCAAGGACCACAGTGTTACCTTGTGGGGGCTCATGATGTTTGGTCTGTGGGAAAAAAAACATTATTGAGTTATTCCCAATGACCCCTCCTCCGCCCGCTCGTCCGATCAAGGTGCTTCATCTCGGCAGCCCTGGCCCCCTCTATGGGGCAGAACGATGGATACTGGCCTTAGTTCGTCACCTCGATCCAGCCAGAATTTATTCCATTGTGGCGGCAGTCAAGGACGAACCGGGTCTTGAAGTGCCACTCTGCCACGAGGCGGAACGGTACGGCATTGAAACGCATATCTTTGAGGCGTACGGCAGGTTCAATTTTTCCGCAGTCCGCCAGCTCAGGAAATTTATCAGTGAGCATCACATCCAAATACTGCACACCCATTTCTACAAAACGGATCTTCTCGGTTTGCTGGCCACATGGAGGACAAAGTGCAAGATCATCTCCACGCCCCATGGGTGGAGTAAGCACATGGACTTCAAGCTTTGGTGCTATGAAATGCTGGATAGAGGCCTGTTCACGCTCATGGATGGTGTGGCGCCATTGTCCGAAGAACTCTGTCTCCCTTTGATAAAACTGCCCGGACTTGCGAGCAAACTGCACTTTATTAAAAATGGAGTGGATGTGACAGAGATTGACCACGCGATTGAAATCCATCCGGATATCCTCAAATGGAAGGCCACGGGAGCCTTTGTTATCGGCTACATCGGGCAGCTTATTTCTCGTAAGGGCCTTGATGTGCTTTTTTCCGCACTAACTAGGATATCGCAACTAGATTGGCGTTTGTTTATTGTAGGAGACGGCGAAGCTAAGGCTCCTCTCGAAGCGCTAGCGCAAGAAATGTCGATCGCGGACAAGGTGATTTTTACGGGGTTTAGTTCTGATCGACTGGCCTATCTCAAGGGGTTAGATATCTTTGCGCTTCCCTCGCGGCTAGAAGGCATTCCGCGTTGCCTCATGGAAGCCATGGCCGCCGGGGTTCCCGTCATCGCCTCGGATATCCCAGGGTGCAACGATCTAATCAAGCCAGGCGAGACGGGATTTCTTTTCCCACCAGGAAATCATGTCTTGTTAGCAGACGCTATTGTCGAGATGTATCAGAATACGCCGCTCCGAGAAGCCATGGCCCGAAAGGCCAGGGACTTAATCAATGAACAGTTCTCGGCAAAACGAATGGTACAGGAGTATCAGTGGCTTTATGAAATGTTTAAGTGACATTTCCCATGGTGTGATCTGCGGCATGAATGGGCTCCCGTGTGGGACGACATAAACCATGGCTGAAGATCAAAAAGGACACGAATTGGATGTTGGCAGCAGCGCACGGAAGGGATTTGCCTGGACCGGCATCGCTCAGGGTATCAAGAGTCTGCTGGATTTCGTCGTCGGCATTTTCATTGCAAGGATCCTCGATCCGCGTGATTTCGGTGTGGTCAGCTCCTGCATGATTTTCACAAGTTTTGTCTCGATATTCAATTCGTTCGGGTTTTCTACCGCCATCGTGCAGAGAAAGGAGCTCGACCCCCAGTTTGTCAAAACTGCCCAGACACTGAGCGTTTCGATGGGGGGCATCAGCACACTGACGCTGTTTCTCTGCTCGGGCTGGATAGGGGTGTTCTATAGGAATCCGGAAGTTGCTAAGGTCGCTTCGGTGATGAGTTTAATTTTTATCATCACCAGCCTGAACATTGTTCCCAACGCCCTTCTGACGAGGAACCTCCAGTTTCACAAAATAACGCTGGTATCGGTCCTCGGCTCGATCTGCTATGGGGCGATAGCTGTTCCCATGGCCCTTGCCGGGTATGGTGTCTGGAGCATCGTGGTCGGGCCGCTGATCTCCTCATTGATCGGGACTATTTTCTACTTTATTGCCGCGTCGTATTTCCCGACCTTCGGACTGAATTTTCGCTACGCACGGGAGTTGCTGAATTTCGGCAAATTTGTCACGGTTAGTTCGCTGCTCAATCACGTAGCGCGTAATGCCGACAACCTGGTAATCGGCCGTTATCTTGGGGCGGACCTCTTGGGGCTTTATGCGAGGGCCTACAACCTTGCGACGATTCCGAAGGAACTGCTGGTGTCGGTGTTTGGCTCAGTGCTGTTTCCCAGTTTTTCGCGGATGCAGCATGACCTCTCCTGGGTTAAGAGGGTATTTCTGAAAAGCATCAACGCCATTACCCTGTTTTCCCTCCCCGTTGCCGCCCTGTTCGTCCTGACGACTCCAGAACTGGTGCACACGGTTTACGGGGCTAAGTGGAGTGGGGCGATACTGCCCTTGAGATTGCTTGGGTTCGCGGGTTTTGTCTATTCGCTCTACGTTCCCTGCACTTCCCTGCTGTTGGGGTTGGGGAAGGTGAGGCTTTATTCGGTGCTGCAACTCCTCTATTCTAGTGCGCTGGTGTCGAGCGTACTGGTTGCCTACCGGTACGGGATCAGCTATGTGGCCGGCTCGGTGTTTGTCGTTATCGTAGTGGTTTTTGCGGCATATGCCTATGATGTTGGCAGAGTGATCAGGGTGTCATGGCGTGATTATTATGACAGCATGAAGGTGTCGCTCCATTCCTCGCTCATAATGATGGCCTGTCTCTTGATGGTCAAGTTCACACTTCCTCTGCTTGTGCATAATTTTCCTGAAAACGCCTTCTTTCTTTTTGAGGTGATTGTAGCGATAATCGTATATCTGGGGCTTATCTTGAGAACAAAGGACGAAATTGTG
The DNA here is from genome assembly GCA_021779135.1 of Deltaproteobacteria bacterium. GTDB lineage: Bacteria > Desulfobacterota > Desulfuromonadia > Geobacterales > Pseudopelobacteraceae > CAIPTY01. Next base: position 9,342 of record JAJYBH010000053.1, on the reverse strand, counting down.
ACGGAATTTGTGTTCATGATAAAAAAGAAGATATGCGGAAAGGTAGTGAGCAAGGCGTAATCCTGTCTTATGTCACGGAAGGGCACAATATGGGTATAAAGGACGGATTAACATGGAGATACGATTTATATGTCAAGCCCTATCTGTTATTGCACGGAAGTCCGGCTATGGCGGTCGTCCGGAAATACAACAACTATGTATTGATGCGGCATGATTCTCCTATCTGCTATATATATGCAGACGCCATCAATATCGGCGATAAGACCTCTTCCCTTGGAGTGAATTATTTGACCGGAAGGCGGGGTGTCGAGCTGTTTTCCTCCCCTGCAGGACTCGGTGCAACCTTCCGTTCCCTTAAGTGGCTGGAGAAGAACCGGCCTGATACCGCCATAATTGTCGGTGGCGGGGGGCTTTTGCAGGGGTGCTTCGAATCTTTCTGGAAGGGGCTTATTGCCACGTCCTTGAGGTTTTCCCTGTTCGGTGTAGGTGCCAACGAGATCCAAGGGAAACGGAGCCTACCATCCGACGAGGTGCTGAGGATGATCGTCGACCGGGCAAGTACCCTCCACGTGCGGGACAAATGGACCCGGGAACTGCTGCTGTATCATGGCCGGGGGAAAGAGATTTCAGTGGGGGTATGCCCTGCGGTCAATTATCTGGTAAGCAGGTATGGCAGCACAGGGGGAGGAGGGGAGAGAAACTACCTTTTGCATGTACAGCATCCGGTGGACATCAGGATGGCTGGAGGAAATTATGATCTAATTTCGAGGAAGCTGAAAAAAATAGCGTTCGACCTGCACCTTCACTACGACGAAACAGACCATATCCAGGAGGACCTCGACTCTCTGGTAACGCGGTACCGGCGGGCCCGGTTTGTCGTTACCAGCAGGCTGCACGGGTGTATTTTCAGCTATGCCCTTAACACCCCTTTCGTTGCCATGGTGACGGATACCAAAACCTCCGCCTTCATCGTGACCCACGTTCCGGGAAATCCCCGGATAGGGGTTCATTCAAGCAAGGAGGAGATCTTGCGGCAGATCAGTCTTTGTGAAGGGCGCCATTCAGATTCGCAGGAAAAGTATTTCCAGGCTGCTATTTTTTCAAACGAAGTAGCCATGCGCAAAGCACTCGATGTGCTGACAACACCCTGACATGATAATTCAAGCCAAGAGAATCGGAATTGATGCCAGACTGATGTTGATGCCGCTAAGAGGGATGCCTCTGTATGTGACGAGACTTTGTCAGTATCTGCCTCAGGTAAATAAAGAACACCAGTTGCTCTATTTTATAAATAAAGGTTATGAACATAACGATAGGCCTGAAAATTATTTACCGCTGCTTGACTCCCTGGAAGCACACCCGAATGTCAGGTTAATAAATAAAGACGATGAGGCCCAGATAAGATGGGAACAGGTTTTCCTGCCCCGCCTGGCAAGGAAGCATAAAATTGACCTGCTGCATATGCCGGGTAACAGGGTGCCTTTCTTCGCTGATATTCCATTAGTGGCAACCGTTCATGACGTGATGGAATACCGGTTTCTTTTAGATCAAAAATATCCGATCTCATGGTCACAAAACAGATCGCTGCGGATGCTTCAGTATAACCTGCGCAGGAGATTGTATGCAGTATTGACTTATCGTTACGGTATGCCACGGGCATTGCGTTTGATAACAGTTTCGAATTATTCAGCTGATGACATTGCTTCGACTCTCTCGGTTGACAAACAGTATATTTCAGTAATCCACCATGGTGTTGACCGTGAGTATTTGCAGGAACGTCCTTGCCCCCGTGAGCAGCGTTCCCATACTCTTATGTTGGGGGGGGATAGTTACCAGAAAAATCCAGAAGCAGCTTTGGCCTGCTGGGCACAGGTTAGTCCTATCTTTCAGCAGCAATATCCTCTTAAAATTATAGGGTTTAGTGGCACAGAATCATCATCGTTGTTGCAGGCTCTCAAAAAGTTTGGATTGGATGAGGCCGTTGAGGTTAAGGGATGGGTGCCGCAACCGGAGATGGTTGAATATATGAAGCATGCAGTGTTGTTTTTGTTTCCCTCGCGTTATGAAGGTTTTGGTTTCCCGTTAATACAGGCTATGGCCTGTGGCACACCGGTGATCTCGACCAATAAATCTTCTATTCCTGAAGTGCTGGGAGAAGTTGGCTTTCAGTTAGATCCTGATGATAGCATCGGCATGTCCAAGGCCGTAGAACAGTTGCTATCAGATAGCAACCTGTGGCTGCAACAATCAAAGGCTGGCTTTATACGTTCAAAACAATTCGTGTGGGAAAATTCAGCCAGGAAACATCTTGATCTGTATGAGGAACTTTTGTGCCGTCGCCAGTAAATCCGATTATTTCAGTCATTATGTCAGTGTATGATGGTGAGCGATATATCGCCCGTTCGCTAATGAGCCTGTTGGTACAGACCTATGTCAATTTTGAGCTTATTCTGGTCGACGATGGCTGTAATGACCGTACGGCAGATATTGTCAAGCAGATTGAAGACGATAGGGTTATCTTTATCAGGCAACAAAATATGGGCCTAACCAAAACCCTGAACAAGGCCTTGGGTGTGGCAAGAGGCCGTTGGATCGCCCGCCATGATGCGGATGATTTTTCAATTTTTACTAGGTTTGACAAGCAGTTGCAGTATCTTTATAATCGTCCTGAAATTGGCCTTTTAGGAAGCAGTTGTTTTATTCAGCCTGAACCACATGGGATTATTAACGAAATCTATGATTATCCTGAACATCACCATGAAATTATGGCAGCATTTCCTTTTTTTAATCCGTTTGTGCATGGATCAATGATGATTAGGCGTGATCTGCTAGAGGATAATGGTGGTTATAACGAATCCTATAGATATGTACAGGACTACGAACTCTGGTCACGACTTTTACCCAACACACAGGCAGCTAACCTGGCAAGCCCTTTATACGTGCGCGCTGTCCATAACGAAACTAGCCAGAAAAAGATTGACAAAGAACCGATTTTTAGTGAGATACGTGATGCATATCTTGGGGAAAGCAGGTCTCTGTCCGTTCCAACTGATTCTATTAGACCAATCAAAAGCATAAGTTTCTATCCGACCCTGACTCTGCAGAACGGATGGAACCGTTCGCTAGCTGCTACATTGCAGCAGATAACTCTAGGATTTCGCAAGTACAATATGCCTTGGTTCGGTACGAGGCTTCAGTCATTGCTTTACTGCCCCTGGTGCTGATCAAATGGGTCTGGCTATGGGTAAACTTGATATCCCTTTCCGTTCGATATCGCAAAAGCTGTTCAGATATATCTGCTCATTACATCAACCAGGAGAACGTTTTCCATATCCCCTCCAATCAGGACAAAAAGGTTCCCTCTTCGGTACTGTCTTTGCCTGTTATGTCGCCTATCTGCTTGGGAGAGTGCAGGAACTCCCGGATCAAAAGCCAATTGTGGATACGATATTAAGTCTCAGACAGTCTGAAACAGGACTTTTTATTGATCTAGACTTGAGGCCAGAACATTTTGTAAATATAAATGCTCATTCAGAATTTTATGTTAAACTACAGACAACGATTTTCTGTTATGCTTGCCTTGATGCTTTGGGGGTTAATGTAGATAAAAAAATTAAATGGCTTGAACCTTTACTTGTTAGGAGTGAGCTTGAAGCGTGGTTGACTGATCTTGACTGGAAAAACCCTTGGCTGGTCAGCAATCTGGACATGTTTGTCGGGATTTTTTTGTTTCAGTGGTATAATATGTACCCTGATGAGGTGCGAATTTGCGATGCAATCGAGGCTTATTTCAGCTGGCACGATCGGCATCAGGATCGTGCAACTGGTTTTTGGGGAGATCAAAGTGATTTGCTCAATGCTATGGCCGGAGCGTATCATATTCTCATTCACTATGATTTCGCAAGTCGATCCATCAAATATGTTGAGAAGATCATAGATGCAACCCTCTCCCTTGTCTGCCGTGATGGTTTGTTTGTTTATGGCGGGGGTGGGGGGAGCTGTGAAGATATGGATGCCATTGATATTCTGGTACGTTGCTCAATGTTAACACAGCATCGAGCGGATGACGTAAAAGAAGTTTTGCTCAAGGCGGCTGCAATATTGGCAACTGGTCAGACCTGCGAAGGAGGGTTCAGTTGGCGCGTGCAACCAAGTTTAAGCGATTTATTAATCTACCCTTTTGGTAAGGAGTTTATTGCTGGTAGGATATATGACTTTGCCTATAAATCGTTTCGCCGCAGTCATTATATCAGTGAGCATTTTTACAGCAGCCTGAAACTGTATCCATACGCGATCAATAAAGCTGATACCTGGTCAAGCTGGTTTCGACCGCTATCACTGGCATTCATTGCTAAGCGATATCCCGAAAATTTCACGGAGCCCTGCAACTGGCGGTTCCCAACTTGGCCCGGCCTTGGGTTCAATCCGTTTTTACGCTAACATTACCGTATTCCTGAAAGGCGTATTTCATATTTATGGGTAGAATCATACTCGTCATACTTATTGCCGTTATTGGTGTCACTGCCATTTTACGGCCATGGATCGGTATTGCATCATATTATCTGCTGGCTATCCTTGGCCCACAGTACATCTGGTGGTGGGTCTTCGAAGGGGTTAGGGTCTCATTCGTTGTGGCTGGTTTAACGATTCTCGGGGTCTGTTCCGGCCTGCTCAGGGGAATTTTTGACTTCAGCTTCCTCAAGACCCGTATGAATCTCTACGTGTTCTGGCTTTGGGTGTTTCTTGTTATTTCTTACTTGTTCGGTCCATTTGTCGATCAGTATGCTTCCGCTGGTCGTACACCAGCGCAACTATTTTCTATTATTAACAAAATATTCCTGTTTTATTTTTGTTCTGTACTCATCATTGATGACCTTAAGAAGGTGCGTTATCTGCTGCTAATTATGGCGGCAAGTGCCATATACCTTATTTTTTGGGCTAACGATCAATATTTTGCCGGCAACTGGAATCAGTTCAACATGGGGCGGCTTATGGGGCCGCATGGCGTAGATGGCGGTGCAATTTATTTTGATGAGAATGTGTTTGCCATGTTTTTTGTTACTGGGTTGCCGGTTCTCTTCTATTTGATCGAGGAAATTCGCACAAAATGGCTGTGCTATCTGGGGTGGGCCGTCATCCCGCTGGGGTGGCATGCTGTATTCCTTACCGGTTCCCGTGGGGGGCTGATTGGCATTGGCGTAACGATTTTGCTGACTGCCGTGTTGAACAATAAAAGGTATCTCGCGATACCCATGCTGTTGGGTGCCCTGCTGTTTTATCAGTGGCAGGCGGGTACTACTATGAAGGGACGCAGTGAAATCATAGCTGATTATCAAGGTGACCGTTCGGCACGCGACAGACTGGATGCGTGGGGCGCGGGGCTGAAAATGATAATGGCCCATCCTGTCACCGGGGTGGGCCTTGATTCATTTATTACAGCGCTTCCTCATGTTATTGTGCATCGGCCTATGGTTGCTCATAATACCCTCATTCAGTTTGCGGCAGAATCAGGTATTGGTGCTGGAGCTTGCTACATTATGCTGATTTTAACCTTTTATCGGAATGCGTATCGCCTGTATCTGTTATGCCGGAGGGATAAGGTGGACAAATTAAGCAAACAGATCGACCGTTACAACAAAGCAAGCCTGGTTTCTTTTACCGGTCTAGTGGTCTGCTCATTGTTTCTGAGCCTCAATACGTACGAAATCTTTTTTTTCCTATTAATTATCAATAACTCCCTTGTTTGCATAAGTCTACGGAGACCTGTTTCGGCATGAGGAGCGTATTTAACTGGTACTAATTGCCGGTGGGAAGCTGATTGAATCTGATCAGTTGTTGTATGGAATCCGGCCAGTTATTGTGTTATGGTGTGGACAGTAAGGTTCTGCGGGGCTAACACAGTGGGACTACTGTAGTTAAGCTTATAAACATGAATGATAGGATATGGCTCATATTTATTAGTAGTGTCATCGGCAAGATCCTGGGAAATAAATATTCTCTGCGTTGATGGGTCATAAGCCGCGCCATTAATGATGTGCGGTCCAGTATGCGGATCAGTATCAGACGAATATGGCAATTTTAATTCCCATATCGCATATGGTTTGATGTCCCACGGGTTTATCGTCCCAAGCTTTACAGCGAGAAGATCATTCGCATCATAAGCCCATACCCAATATGCGTAGGGGTAACCATGGACACCTTTTGAAGAATCAACTGCGTCATAACAACAATCATCTCCTTCCGTCCCACTCATCTTTGTGCTGCCACAGGAATAATTCGTCCCCCCATTGGCAGAAACCCAGGCTTGAATTTGCGTTTGTGTTGCAGCCTGCGAAGGAGAGCTCGTGCCCGGCCCATAGCAGGTGTCCCCCTTGCCTGTAGATCCCAACCCCTGTCGACCAAAGAATAATAGCGAATCGGAGCCTACAGGAAAAACTAACCCTCGTACTTGGGTAACCCTATTAAAATAAAGGCTTGTCGCATCGAAATTTCCAAGTGTCGGATGATTAGTGGTGTACGCAAGGAAACATCTCGCAGGAACTGGAGTTATTTTGCCAAGATCAGTGGGATTAAAACCCCAAGCATCCGGCCCTAATGAAGTGCGAGATATCACCGGAGTACCGCCAAGTCCAGTAAGAACAGGATATCCCAGTTTACTTTGCCAATCGGGAGGGACAAGCGCCATATACCCCCCTACGAAACCCCCATTTGATTTGATGCCGGCTAGGGGATTGCCAACACTAAACATCCCGTTGAACTCGGCACCAGTCGTTGCCCAATTGAGGGATGCTGTAAAATGGGAACGCGTGGCTTGATTGGCGCCATCATAATAAGCCCACGAAGACCCAATGAGTTCATTGTTATAAACAAGCAATCCTCCAGGGACGCCCCCATTTGGGATCGTTGAGCCGTCACTAGCCAAATTAGCCCACTGCCCATTTGCTATATTGCCTGGAACTTGTACGAGATTAGCCGTATTTAATTTAGAAATATCGCCAGAAATTATCAGAGTAGGGATGCTAATTTCAACTGCAAGCTTTTCACTATAACGACTAATCATAATTAGTGAATTGTTTTTTGCGTTATAGGTCAAGCCACCTCCTCCACGTGCCAAGGTCTGTGGATACGTAGATGCCCCGCCAAGATTGCCTAGTGGAACACGGAATGATCCTTCATAAACAAGTTGATTCTGTTGGATAAGAACGTTAGCAAAAGAACTAATAGAGAGCAAAAAAGATATCATAACAAATATTATTGAAACAATAAATTTTAGCAGATAATTCATCTCTATTCTCCTGGTCATGGATCTGTGGGATTCGAATGCCGCAGGTGTCTATTGTCCTTCCGGCGGGGCGTTAATAGTCAATTGTGGCAGATATGATTGATGCTAAGCCTTGTTTGCGTTTATTTTATCATTTGTGTGACAATTTGAATGAAATTTTTAAAAAATTAGCCGCAAAAATGCATATGTTAACCTTTAACGTCATGATATTTTGTTTGTTAAGCCTTAGTAATGTAGTGCCATGATGCCGTTAGAGCAGCAGGCGATCATGCATTAAGCTGAAGGCGTGAAACCCATCGCATATGCGGCTGAACTTGAGCTTCAGATCCTTGCGCTGCGCACCAGGCGGCTGGCAAGGCATATCAGTTCCTGCATCACGGTCTTAATCCCCCGCCGCTTTGCTGCCGGATGACGTGCCGGCGATTCGTCGCCCAATAACCCGAGTTGCCCCACAAGGCGCAAGATGTTGTTGTACGCCAGGGGCGCTGCCGCCATAACCAGTCTGTTGGTGGCTAATTTGCCCGATGGCAGTCGCTCCCAGATCGAGATCGGTCTTGAATTCACTGTGAAACTGCTTGTTGGCCCCGTGATCCTGATAGAGTTTGATCACCTGTTCATCGGTTAGCGTCAGAGTTGTTGTTTTGTGCAATCAGCAAAAATGTTGCCATCCATTAGCAAGGGGGTATTTTTTGTTGGGAAGAAGTAACTTACATTAAGTGAAATTTGTTGTTATGGCCGGCATATTAGCATGTTGCGGCCATCCATGATTTCAACAAATCCCGCCAGCCCCAGCTCCATGCTGCGGCCCTGTAGGGAGAATTCGGCGGTGACGGGGTTGTAGGCTAAAAAATTTTGCTGCACCAAGTTGGCGAGCTCGTTGCGAAGCATCTCCTCGTCAAGGATTTCTTCCGGCAGGTGGTGTTGCACGGCGTGGAACGGGAAGGAGGGCGAGGCGCACGCCGCCTGGTGCAGCGCCCGGAACAGGGCTTGCCGTTTTTTTGTGTAGCCATTTCGACAAATAGGCTGCGCATCTGGATGTGCACCTTGCGCAGCTCGTCGTCAAAGGCCTCGTCCGGCACCTTCCCGCCCCTCGGCCCGCATCAGGATGTCGCCTAGGAAGCGGCTGATTTCCCAGCAACTGCCGCCAAAGGTCTGCCAGGCGCGTTCGATCTGTTCCGGGGTCAGGGTGTAGCCCTTGATGGCGCTTTCCCGTTCGAGGTTGCTCAGCCAGCCGGTCACGTCTTTCTTGCTAAGATACGCAACCTCCATAAATCGGGAGGTTTTTTTAAGCTTGCTGTCGTTGTAGATGCGCTCGATGAAGAAGCCGTCGCTGGAGGCGATGAGGACGTGGCAGAGGTGCGACTTATTGGTCATGGCCACAAAAAAATTGAACAGCTCTTTTAATAGCTCTCGCTGGCCATTGATGTAGATGCCCTTCAGGGCCTGCAACTCGTCAATCTCGGCAGCCAAGAGCAGGGTGTTTGCGGCGGCATATTGTTCCAGGCAAAAGATCCCTATGTCTATATCGCGGCAGGGCCTGGCCTCGAGAAAAGACCCGTAGAGATAGGCGAATCCAACTTCGGGCCGGGCGGTTAGGGCCTGGGTGGCTTTCTGAATCAGCGACTCTTTCTGCTCCTCCGCAAGGACGCGCGGGGGGCTCCTGGAGGTACAATCCATGTACTCAGGGCGGTGCCGGTTATCCATCCGTCAACTCACAAAGGCTGCCAGGCCGATCTCTATGCTTCGTCCCTGGAGCGTAACTTCGGCAGTCACCTGGTTATAGGCGAGAAAGTTCTGGCGGACCAGGTATTCCATTTGCGCTTTATTGAGGCGGGCAGTTTGGGGAAATGGTTGGCATGCGAGATCCCTTATAGTAGCCGCCCTTCCAAATCCAAATACAGCGGGAACTTCCTGTCGTTTGACATCAACTTGGCATTATGCTCAATCGCCGATGCAATGATTATCCTGTCTTGTGGGTCACTATGGTGTTCCGGCAAAGCAACAGCTCGTGAAGCAATGGCCGGTGTGATTGGCAGCAAAGAGATGCCATATTGACTCAA
>JAJYBH010000163.1 GCA_021779135.1 Deltaproteobacteria bacterium | reverse complement strand
TGGATGCGAAAACGTGGTCCTTTCCACGGGCAGGACGAGTGAATTGTCCGCCCAGCGGAAGCTTGCCGCCCTGCCCGAAGAGGCCTTCATCATGATGGGAGACCATATCGCCTATGCCCTGAGGGCTTGCCTGCAACGAGGTTTCCATCAACCCATGATTGCCTGTCAGTTTGCCAAACTGCTCAAGATCGCCTGCGGGCATAAAAACACCCACGCCGCGGCATCGGAGCTGGACCTGGCCCAACTTCTGGAATGGGGGCGTGAAGACGCGCTGCCAAAACCGGTTCTGGATGTCATTTCGACCGCCAACACTGCCCGGGAAATCGCCATCGCCTGCAGCTTTGACCATGATCTGGTCAACATGGTTTTCAGGCACGCCGGTTCCGCGGCAAAACGGCATGCCCCCAGTATTGATCCACTTTTTCTGGTTTCCGATTATAGCGGCAACTGTTTATTCAATGGGCGCTAAGCACGCCCCGATCACGCTTTTTCCCCTACCCTATCGTCTAATAGTATGCTAGTATTATCATTTTTTTAGCGAACATACTTCAGGAGGTTCGTCATGCCACAATTTTTCGAGGGAAAACTGGATGCCAAGGGCTTGGTATTCGGCATTATTGTCGGTCGTTTCAACAGCTTCATCTCCGAGCGCCTGTTGGAGGGTGCTGTTGACGCCTTGGTCCGCCATGGCGGCGACGACAAGAACATACATGTTGCCCGCGTTCCGGGTGCATTCGAGATCCCGCTGGCAGCCAAGAAGATGGTTGAAACAGGCAAGTACGATGCCATCATCTGCTTGGGAGCCGTAATTCGCGGTTCTACACCGCATTTCGACTATGTGGCCTCCGAGGTATCCAAGGGTGTGGCATCCGTATCACTCGACAGCGGTACCCCGATCGCCTTTGGCGTTCTCACCACCGATACCATCGAACAGGCCGTGGAACGGGCCGGGACCAAGGCCGGCAATAAAGGATTCGAGGCCGCCGTCACTGCAATCGAATCCGTCAACCTGTTGAAGGCTTTGAAATAATGGGATTACGCAGAGAATCACGTGAGCTGGCATTGCAGATCCTGTACGCGCTGGACGCCAATCCGTCCGTGGGCGTACGCGAGACACTGCAGACCTTTCGCGAAGAGAATTCCGAGGTCTTGTCGCGCGTGCGCGGGTTTGCCGAAGAACTTGTGCAGGGTGTTCAGCAACAGCAGCAGATTATTGACGCGGCCATCAAGGCCCGCTCGAAGAACTGGTCACTGGCCAGGATGCCGCTGGTGGATCTGAACGTCATGCGCATGGCGACCTACGAGCTTATGTTCCGGCAGGACATCCCCAAGAAGGTCAGCATTAACGAGGCTATCGAGATTGCCCGCAAATTTGGCGACAAGGAATCACCCGCCTTTGTGAACGGCATACTGGATGAAATAGAGGCATGTCCAAAAACCGAAGAATCAAGCGAGGAGCAATGAGCGACATCAAGGTAGGTCTCATAGGATTCGGCAACATCGGAGCGGGGGTGGTCAGACTGCTTCAGGAGAATGCGGATGTTATCCGCGCTAAGGTCGGCACCGGTATCGTCTTGAAGAGGATAGCCGACCTTGACATCACCAGCGATCGAGGCGTAACCGTTGACCCCGGTGTTCTTACCAACAACGTACAAGATGTTTTTGAAGACCCTGAAATCTCCATCGTTATCGAGCTGATCGGTGGCTATGAACCGGCCAAGACGTTCGTTCTGAAGTCTATCGAAAAAGGCAAGCATATCGTTACCGCCAACAAGGCCCTCCTGGCTCTGCATGGCGACGAAATCTACACGGCAGCCGACCGCAAGGGTGTCGAGATCCAGTTCGAGGCTGCGGTAGGCGGCGGCATTCCGGTACTGACCGCCATCAAAGGCAATATGGCTGCCAACAATTTCGGCAGTGTCATCGGCATCATGAACGGTACCTGCAACTATATCCTGACCCGCATGACCCAGGAAGGGGCCGATTTTGCGGAGGTACTCAAGACCGCCCAGGAACTGGGTTATGCCGAACCTGACCCGACCTTCGATATAGAGGGGGTTGACACCGCCCACAAACTGGCCATCCTGGTATCACTCTGCTTCGGTACAAAGATCGACTTCAACCACATATACACCGAGGGTATTTCCCGTATCAGCGGCCTGGATGTCAAGTTTGCCAATGATTTCGGTTACCGCATCAAGCTGTTGGCCATCGGCAAATTGTCCGATGGATGTATCGAGGCCCGCGTCCACCCCACCATGATACCTCTCCACAACCCACTGTCTGATGTCAACGGTGTTTTTAATGCCATCCGACTGACCGGCGATTTCGTCGGTCCGGTCATGTTCTACGGTCGAGGCGCAGGGCAGAATCCGACCGCCAGCGCTATTGTCGGCGACCTGGTCGGCCTGGCTCGCACCATGCAAGCCGGCGCCGGACGCAGGATGGCGCCACTCGGATTCCTGGACAACAAAATCAAAACCATTCCGCTTAAACCGATGGCCGATATCATCAGCAAATACATGTTGCGTTTCAGTGCCCTGGATAAACCGGGCGTTCTGGCAGCCATCGCCGGCTCACTTGGCGCTCACGGCATCAGTATTGAATCCATGGTGCAAAGCGCCCATCAGGACAGCGACGCCGCCCCGGTCCCGATTGTGATCAAGACCCACGAGGCGCATGAAGGCTCCGTGCAGACAGCCCTGGAGGAGATAGACCGGCTTGATATCATCAGTGAGAAAACCGTTTTCATAAGGATTGAAGACAATCTTGAGTAGCGCACAATCCTGACAGGGTCAAGGAGCAGCCAATGAATACAAAAATCCTCCTCAGCGAAGACCAGATTCCCCGACAGTGGTACAACATCATTCCTGACATGCCCGGACCGCTGGCACCGGTCATCAACCCGCAGACGCTCAAACCGATCACGCCAGAAGACATGCTGACAATCTTTCCCATGTCGCTGATCGAACAGGAGATGTCACCCCAGCGCTGGATCGACATCCCGGATGAAGTCCGGGACATATACAAACTGTGGCGCCCTTCCCCGCTCTTCCGTGCCCGACGCCTTGAACAGGCCCTCGGGACACCGGCAAAGATCTACTACAAGTATGAGGGTGTTTCCCCGGCCGGATCCCATAAACCCAACTCAGCCATCCCCCAGGCCTACTACAATAAGCAGGCCGGCATCCGCCGTCTGGCGACCGAAACCGGCGCCGGCCAGTGGGGCAGCTCCCTGGCTCTGGCCTGCTCGATGTTCGGCCTGGAATGCACGGTTTACATGGTAAAGATATCCTGCACCCAGAAACCGTATCGCAAGAGCATGATGCAACTGTGGGGAGCCTCAGTGATCCCCTCCCCATCCGAATTCACCAATGCGGGGCGTTCGATACTGGCCCACGACCCGGACTGTCTCGGCAGTCTTGGAATCGCCATCTCCGAGGCTGTTGAGGATGCCGCTACCCATGCCGATACCAACTATGCACTGGGCAGCGTGCTCAACCACGTCTGCCTGCACCAGACAGTCATCGGTCAGGAGGCGCAGGCCCAGATGAAGATCGCGGGAGATTACCCGGACGTGGTTATCGCCTGCTGCGGCGGAGGTTCTAACTTTGCCGGACTGTCCTTCCCGTTTATCGCCGACCGGGCCGCCGGTAAAAATGTTCGTTGCCTGGCCGTGGAGCCGGCTTCCTGCCCGACTCTCACCAAGGGCGTTTACGCCTTCGATTACGGCGACACCGCCAAGATGGCCCCCATCTCGATGATGTACACCCTCGGCCACGACTTCATGCCGCCCGGGATCCACGCCGGCGGATTGCGTTATCATGGCGAGTCACCGCTGGTATCACAGCTCTATCATGCAGGCCAGATAGAAGCCAAGGCCTACAAACAGAATTCCTGCTTTGAGGGGGCATTGCTCTTTGCCCGCAGCGAGGGAATCATCCCGGCTCCGGAGTCCTCGCACGCCGTGCGGGCTGCCATAGACGAAGCTGTTCTGGCCAAGGAAGAAGGGAAGGAGAAAACCATTCTTTTCGGTCTTTCCGGACATGGACAATTGGACATGGGGGCTTACGATGCCTATCTTTCCGGGAATCTGGAGGATCATGAATACCCCAGCGAAATGGTGAAACAGGCCTTGGAACGCCTTCCAAAGATCAGCCTGTAAACCGAATCAATCGCCAATGGCCGAGGTACCTTCATGGTCAAAGTCAAAATCTGCGGGATTACCACCCTTGAAGACGCCCTGACAGCCATTGAAGCTGGTGCCGATGCTTTGGGGTTTGTCTTTTATTCCGCGTCACCCCGACATGTTTCTACCGAACAGGCTGCTGACATCATTCGCAAACTGCCACCCTTTGTGCAGACAGTAGGTCTGTTTGTTGACGAGAAGATGACCGTAGTTAACGCAATCGCCGATCATTGCAGACTTGACGTTATCCAGCTGCATGGGGAGGAAACGCCCGCGTATTGCGAATCAGTCAACCGGCGCGTCATAAAGGCCTTTCGTGTCAAGGACATCAGCACCCTCGACTTATTGGTTCCGTATCATGTATCAGGGTATCTGCTTGACGCCTGGTCTCCCGATGCTCACGGAGGTACTGGACAGGTATTCAACTGGGATATTGCAGCCGAAGCGGTGTTGGGAGGTCGCAACATCATCCTGGCGGGCGGCCTGACGCCGGATAATATCACTGAAAGCATTCGAAAGGTGCACCCCTACGGAGTGGATGTTTCCAGTGGCGTTGAATCTGCTCCGGGCCGTAAAGACGCTTTCAAGGTCAGACGATTTGCTGAACTGGCCAAGCAGGCACCATAATTTTTCCCCTGTCCTGATATAAATTAGCATCGCCGTATTTCACAAGGTCGCATCCTTGTGATACCTGAATACCGAGGTCCCTATGAAACTCCCTGACAAAAACGGACATTTTGGTCAATTTGGTGGTCGCTATGTTCCGGAAACACTCATGCCCGCGCTGCTGGAACTTGAAAAGGCCTATGAGCATTACCGCTATGACCGGGAGTTCCGTGAAGAATTCGAATATTATCTGCGTCAGTACGTTGGACGTCCCAATCCACTGTATTTTGCCGAAAAACTGACCAGAAAACTTGGTGGAGCCCGAATTTACCTGAAGCGCGAGGATCTCAATCATACCGGGGCTCACAAGATCAATAACACCATAGGTCAGGGCCTGTTGGCGAAACGCATGGGCAAGAAAAGGGTTATTGCAGAAACCGGGGCTGGTCAGCATGGCGTTGCCACAGCAACCATTGCCGCTCTTTTTGGTATGTCATGCGAGGTCTTCATGGGCGAGGAAGATACCCGCCGCCAGGCCTTGAACGTCTTCCGCATGCGCTTGCTGGGCGCTACGGTCACACCGGTCACCGCCGGCACAGCGACCCTCAAGGATGCCATGAACGAGGCCATGCGCAAGTGGGTCACCACAAT
>JAJYBH010000162.1 GCA_021779135.1 Deltaproteobacteria bacterium | reverse complement strand
TGCAGAATAGCACAAACAGAACGAAAACAAAACCAATTTATGCAAGATATATGAACAAATCCGGAATGTTACGTTTCCGGATGGAAACGATTTATGCCAAAAGTGCCGTTGACAGTATTCCCGGTCATATTCTCAAAGCACTTAAAGAGGAGATGGAACATGCCACTCGATGAAAAAGAACTGCTCGAACGTGATGCAAAGCGCAACATTGGCGAGGAACTACTCCAGGCCGTGCGGGACCTCAAGGCTGGCAGGGTCGGGCGAGTGACTGCCATAGAAGTCTCTCCTCTGGCAGCTTCCCGTCTCAGGATAGGTCTCTCTCAGAGCGAGTTCGCTAAATTGCTCGGTGTGTCGCTCCGCACCCTCCAAGAGTGGGAGCAGGGGCGTCGTGCGCCGTCGGGCGCGGCAAAGTCACTCATCACTATTGCCATAAAAAAACCGGATGTTCTGAAAGAGCTGCTCGCGGCCTGAATTTCAGTTATTGATGTAAATAACGATGGCTGCAATTACTGCAAAAACAAGGAGAGCTATCAGACTACTTCTGAACTCTTTCTTTAACGAATTCGAACAGTCACCCTGACCCACATTCTCAGGGTAAAAGCCACAAATCCAACTCCTATAAATCCTGAAATAATGAGCAATTTTCTTTTTAGTTCCATTTTGTAGTCCAACGGGGCTGAGGCTGACCCGCCCTCGGCGGGTCTTGCCGATGGTTGGGCTTTGTTCTTCTCGACTTTCCATTTGACAGAATGTAGCCAGGGGGATACAGTTTGTTTATGATTGAAATCCGCAAAACTGAACATTTTGCCAACTGGCTCGACAACCTACGTGATATCCAAGTCAAGGCTCGTGTCCTAGTCAGGATTGAGCGTCTTGCTTCTGGAAACGCAGGCGACGTTAAGCCTGTGGGTGAGGGTGTTTCGGAAATGCGGATCAACTATGGTCCCGGTTATCGAGTTTATTTTATCCAACGCGGCAGCGAATTGATCATCCTTTTGGCCGGTGGCGACAAGAGCAGCCAGTCTCGGGATATCAAGGCAGCTGTCCGGCTTGCTCATAACCTATAGGAGTTTAAAATGTCCAAAACAGCTACCAGTCGTTATGATGTTGCTGAACATCTCCGTACTCCGGAAGAAATGGCTGCCTATCTTGAAGCATCTCTCGAAGAGGCTAATGGCGATGCAGCCTTCATTGCCAAGGCCCTCGGCGACATAGCCCGTGCCAAGGGGATGTCTCAAGTGGCGCGCGATGCTGGTCTTTCTCGCGAAAGCCTCTACAAGGCTCTTTCAGGTGAGCGAGTTCCTGGCTTTGATACTATTTTAAAAATCGTTTCAGCGCTGGGACTCAAGCTTCACGCAGAGGCCGCTCACTAGCTTCTTATTTTATTGTCGTTGATCATGATTGCTAAACAGATCTACTCCTAAAACTGCGGTGGCGTTTTATTGCTTCACGCCATCTGCCGCAATCTTTTCGCGACCTTTCTTGATCATAAAAAGACCAAGAATCAGCAAAAACATCCCCAAATATATCAGCAAACTATTTGAACTTTGCATCAAGAACAAGCTGGCCAAGGCAAGAAGTGACCCGATGATCAAGATTGCCATATCAATTTCCTTCTTTATTCATTTTTCTCTGCTTTAATTCTGCCTAACGGGCCGGGAGATCACCGGGCGGCTTTTTGGCCCGGTGCATCTTCCTTGTGTACGCCCGTCATGGGCGTGAACTTATGGGGTGCAAGTCCCCTGTATTTGAATCCAGTACCGTCGTGAGACGGGGCAAAAGTACTAGCCGACGGCAAGGGCGTCTCCGCGAGGAGGGGTCTGGAGGAAGCCCGAGCGCAAAGCTATGAGCCGACGAACAGAAACAGCATACAAGGCCATCATCCGGGCAAGTCAGCACAACATGACGAAGCCCCACGGATTCAGGAGAAATGGTAAATGCTGCGGTTGTGTAGCGACAGTTCACGTTCTTATCCGGGGAGATCTGCCTGGACTGCCGTCCCAGATGCTTGGGGCTGCCCTCTGCATGGCAACATGCCGAGTGACCTGGCAGAAGTCAGCAGAAGCCATAGTAGGCGCCGGACGCCGTCCCCTTGCGATTTGACGGCTGGAAACAAGCCGGGCTAGCCCGGAAGCCTTACCCCGCCGAAGGGCCGAACGAAGAAAGGGGAGGAGCCCCAATGAGCTTTCATGACATAGAGAACCCGACCGGGGGAATGCCCATGGAGCGCGTCATTGATCAGCCAACCCCGGAGCAACACCTGCTGGAGCGGATACTCTCCAGTGCGAACATGGAGCAAGCGTGGAAACGGGTACGTGCCAACAAAGGCGCACCCGGCGTCGATGGCATCACCATCGAACAATTCCCCGACCATACCCGTACTCACTGGAAAACCATCCGCGAATCGCTAACGACAGGCAGTTACAAACCCTTGCCGGTTAAACGAGTGGAGATACCCAAAGCAACGGGCGGAACCCGTCCACTGGGGATACCCACCGTACTCGACCGGCTGATCCAACAGTCCATTGCCCAAGTGTTGACGCCGATCTTCGATCCGGAATTCTCGGAATCAAGCTTCGGTTTCCGTCCCCGCAGGTCAGCGAAAGATGCTGTCCGGCAGGTACGGGAGTACATCCGGCAGGGCTACCGCATTGCCGTGGACATCGACCTAGCCAAGTTCTTCGACACGGTCAACCACGACCTGCTCATGCATCTGGTGAGCAGGAAGGTCCGTGACAAGCGGGTGTTATCCCTGATCGGCAAGTACTTGCGAGCCGGGGTGAAGGTTAACGGGCGTCTGGAAAAGACCCGTCTGGGTGTACCCCAGGGTGGGCCGCTCTCGCCGCTTCTGGCCAACATCCTGCTCGACACACTGGACAAGGAGCTTGAGACACGCGGTCACAAGTTTGTCCGTTACGCCGACGACTTCGTCATACTGGTCAAAAGCCAGCGTGCCGGCGACCGGGTGATGGAAGGGATGAAAACCTTCCTGACGCACAAACTCAAGCTCACGGTCAATGAAACCAAAAGTTCGGTAGCAAGAACAAGTCGCATCGACTTTCTTGGTTTCATCTTCAGCGGAACTCGCATCATCTGGTCTGACAAGGCGTACAAGGAATTCCGCCGCCGGGTCAGGAAACTAACCGGAAGAAGCTGGTTCGTCTCCATGAAGTACCGCTTGAACAAACTGGCCGAATATCTGCGCGGCTGGATGGGCTATTTCGGCATCTCGGAGCAGTACCGGGAACTACCCGAAATAGACGGCTGGATCAGACGCCGGGTGCGGCTGTGCTACTGGAAACAGTGGCGGTGGTGCCGCACCAAGATTCGGAATCTGCTGAGTCTGGGTGTGCAACTTGGCACATCAATCAGAGCAGGACTGAATCGCGGCGGCCCGTGGGCCATGTCCCGCAGGCTGGCGGCTCAGCACGGTATGACCAACAAATGGTTGAAGGATCAAGGGTTACTATCTGTCAAAGAACTGTGGGTGAAGCAACATTACCCGGCTACGGCCCGGTAATTCTATCGAACCGCCCGGTGCGGACCCGCATGCCGGGTGGTGTGGGGGCTGGGGGAGAAAAACCCCCGGCTACCCGATTATGCCCAGTACTTCTTGTTTTCAGATCTGCAATCGATACATTCAAACTTCGAAGAAGGTTTTGTGATGATCCATTTAAGGCCAAATCCTAGCATTCCGACGTAATAGCAAATTGCCGTAAAATTTGTTCCGAGTAGCCAGTACATGGGTAGGATGGAGACAATCATGGCTACGCCAGCACTTTCCTTTCGCCAGTAATTGAACTCCTTATTGCACTTTATGCACTTGACCATCTCTGATCCTCAAAAAGTTTTATTGGTTTTCATTTTCTTGGCATAACGGTAATGAGGCTGACCGGGCGGCTTTTAGGCCCGGTCGTGCCGATTGTTGGGAGCCTTGCCTAGTCACAATATATTTTTCCTTTTTTATGTTGTAACATTTAATATTGACGGAACATTTTTTTGTTGTTACGTTAAATCTATGATCATTGAGTTCGATACTGCGAAAAGAGAAAAGACCCTGTTGGAGCGTGGTCTCGATTTTGCTGATTCCGATAAGGTTTTTGACGGACTTCACTTTATCGCTCGCGATGACCGTTCTGATTACGGCGAGGATCGTTTCTTCACAGTTGGGCTATTGGATAGCCGGATGGTTGTGATTGTCTGGACTCCGAGAAACGACGCCCGCCGAATAATTTCTATGAGGTACGCAAATGACCGCGAAATCAACCGTTACAAAAAACACCTTTGTTGATCTTGACGATGCTCCGGAATTAACCGACAATTGGTTTGAAAAAGCTGACCTTATGCAAGGCACCAAACTTGTCCGCCGGGGTCGTCCGGCTGGTCAGACTAAAGCTTTGCAAACCGTCCGTTTTGATTTGGATGTTCTAGCTGCTTTTAAGGCCACGGGCAAAGGGTGGCAGACCCGCATGAACGAGGCACTTCGGGAGTGGATGAAGGAACACCCAATGAAGCACGCCTGATACACTCTTTACATGTGTCAATAATCATCTGAATGGATCACTCAAAGCGCATTGAGGATTTCGGATCAGATGCTCGAAATGTGCCGCGCCGTTACCACCTGATTTGTGCGGTCTGACAGCTTGTCCGCATTCAAGACACTCAAAACCAAGAAACTTCCTTTTCCCGGCGGTTGTGGCATCTCTAATTTCCAAAGCATTTTCAACCGAAATTACTTTCCCATTAAAATTGCATTCATTTGCTCTCGCCATTTGATATTCCTCCCTTTTGCGACCAACGCCAGCCTGACCGGCCTGGCCGGTCCAGGCGTGAGTTGGAACTTCAGTCCTTACCTGCTGCTTTTCTGGTGCAGCCATTATGACGCTGGGGATACCTCTTTCTCTGGCTTCGTCTTTGTGGTTGATGATGGCTTGGATAGCTTACTAAGTGCAGATTTCACTGTTTTCGCCCCTGACTGCGACATTTTGGCGCATTTTTCTGCCAGCTCAGGGACCATGTCCATAGCCTTCAAGAAGGCTTCCGACTCAATTAGCTCGTGCCAGGGACTACCGTGTGTTTCTGATTCAACAAGTCTGAGCGGTGCCTCCTCAAGTCGGGTCAAGGCTGAATCAAAAAGCCGCGACTCAAAAGATGGATCGATGCGCGCAGCTTCCTTTCGGTATCCTTCGTACGCTTTCGCAACTGACGCCTTGAACGAATAATCTTCTGCAAGCCGAAACCGTTGACCAATCTGCTTGGTTGCAATCCAGGCGAACCAGATTGGGGCGGCTATACTTGCGATCGATAGCAGGGCTTGCATGGCAATGGCGCTCCATTTGGGATCTGGCACAGAGACAGCAGTAGACAGCATCTGCACACGCTCTTGTCCGGCGTAAGCGCCAGCGAAAAGGGCGAGAACCAAGCCGGCGATCCAGCCCAGCATTGAATGAC
>JAJYBH010000161.1 GCA_021779135.1 Deltaproteobacteria bacterium | reverse complement strand
AATGGCATTTTGTCTGTCTTTGAGGCGATCCAGTACCTGCTCCGCGATTATTCCGGAGATCGCATCTATCGTGCCGTTGGCGCTGATTGTCAGAAAGCGGCCGGACTCACGCGCCGCCAACTCCAGATACCCTTCCCGGACACGTTGATGAAAGGCCAGGGTCTCCAGCTCGAAGCGCTCCTCGCGCGGACCGCTGGACGCCTCGATCCGGCTCTTGGCCCGGGCCAGGCCGATGGCGACATCGCAGTCCATCAGCACGGTCAGGTCGGGACGGACAGACTGACAGGCCAGGGTGTTGAGCGACTCTATCGTGGCGCGGTCAATGCCGCGTCCGCAGTGCTGGTAGGCGATCGTGGCATCGGTGAACCGGTCGCACAGGACAACGGTATCGGATTCAAGGGCCGGCCTGATCACTTCGGCTACATGCTGGGCGCGGGCAGCCGCATACAGCAGCAGTTCCGTCAGCGCTACCATCCCCTGGTTGTCGGCATCCAGCAGGATGGAGCGGATCTTGTCGGCTATGGGGCATCCCCCCGGTTCACGGGTCAGGAGGGTGTGGAAACCGGCCTTCGTCAGGCGCGTGTCCAGATTCTTGATCTGGGTCGTCTTGCCGCACCCTTCAACCCCCTCGAATGTGATGAAAAAACCCATGCCGCGCCGCCTGATTCTTGGTTCTGAAATGCTGGATTATAGGGAACCGCGTGTTATATATCAACTGAATTCAACAGGATGACTTTCTGTTGCCAAAAACAATCCGCATGGCTTATAGTTTGACCCATGAAACCAGAAATACTCGAACAGCTCCAGCAGCGCCTGGGATACCGGTTTGCGGATTGCAAGCACCTTCACCAGGCCCTGACGCACCCTTCATTTCATAATGAGCAGGAGGTAGGCGGCGGCGATTACCAGCGGCTGGAGTTCCTGGGGGATGCCATCCTCGGGATGCTGCTGGCCGAGACCCTGTTTGCACGTTTTCCCGAGGCGGATGAGGGGGCGCTGTCACGCTCCCGCGCCCAGTTGGCAGAGCAGAGCACCCTGGCGGGCATTGCCAGAAAACGCGAACTTGGCGCGTTGGTCCAGCTCGGAAAAGGCGAGGAACAGTCCGCTGGGCATGACAAGGATTCGATTCTGTGCGACGTGCTCGAAGCCCTCATCGCCGCCGTGTATCTGGATGGGGGGCTTGAAGCGGCTCGCCGTGTTGTCCTGCCGCTGTTTGATGATCTGCTGGACGCTCCCTGGGGGGTGACGGCCTCCCGGGACGCCAAGAGCGAGCTGCAGGAGCTTCTTTCGGCCAGGTCCCTGGCGCCGCCCGAATACCGGCTGGCGGAGGAGTCCGGCCCGCCCCACGACCGCCAGTTCAGTTTCCATGTGCTGGTGGAGGGGAGGGTTGTTGGAGAAGGTCAGGGGCGATCGAAAAAAATCGCCCAGCAGGCGGCCGCAACCCGGGCCCTGGAGCTGCTGGCCGGAGAGGACGAGCCGGCAGCGTGAAAAAGGTCACGGTACCGTTTTTTATCAGCCACCAGGGCTGCCCACACACCTGCGTGTTCTGCGATCAGCATGCGATCTCCGGTTCTTCGGGCGCCCTGCCGGCAGCGGAAGCTATTCTCGCAAAGATCGGGGTCTGGCGGCGAAGCGCCGGAGAGCGGCCGCTGGAGGTGGCCTTTTTCGGTGGCACGTTCACCGCGCTGCCCGAAGCGGTTCAGGACCGTCTCCTTCAACCCCTGCAGGGCCTGCTGGCAAGCGGCGAAGTCTCTTCTGTTCGCATATCGACCCGTCCTGACTGTATAGATGACGCTACGGTCACGCGGCTGTCACGTCAGGGGGTCACAACCATAGAACTGGGCGTGCAGTCCATGGATTCATCTGTTCTGGAACGTTCGGGACGCGGCCATACCGCCGAAGCGAGTGAAGCTGCCATCCGCTGTATCAGGGATGGGGGCCTTGCCGCCGTGGCCCAGTTGATGCCCGGCCTGCCTGGCGATACCCCGGCAAAATCCTTCCATTCCTTGAAGAGAGTCATTGCTTCCGGGGCCGGTTTCATCAGGCTCTACCCGGTTGTTGTGCTGCGCGGCACCGAGCTGGCGCGGCGCTTTCAATCCGGCGAGTATGTACCGCTGAATGTTGAAGAGGGCGTGCAGCTCTGCAAGGTCCTGCTGCACGAGTCCATGCGGTCCGCAGTGCCGGTTATCCGCATCGGTCTGCAGGCTGACGATGGCCTGAACGATGCCACGGTGCTGGGCGGCTGCTGGCACCCGTCGCTGGGGAGACTGACCCGTTCGGAACTCTATTATGACTTGCTCTGCACGCTGTTGCCTTCTGCCACGATCGGTCTGAACTGTACGATCCTCTGTCATCCGGCGCGGATCTCCGAGGTTCTCGGGCAGGGGCGGATCAACCTGAAACGCCTGGGGAGTCGGGTTGCATCAGTGCGGATTAAGCCTGATGAAACCCTTACGAAAGAGGAGCTTGTCATCGAAAGTTTCAACCATTGCATCAAGGGACACGTAGTAACAGACCTGCATTACACTATCGACGAGGAGTAGAACATGCGTAAGGAATCCCTGAAGTTTCTTGAACAGCTGCTGGACGCACCCAGTCCCTCCGGTTACGAACAGCCCGCCCAACGGGTGTTTCGGGAGTATGTCACCCCCTTCTGCGACGAGGTCACCACGGATGTCATGGGCAACGTCTTCGCCCGCGTCGCCGGCAAGGGCAGGGACCTGCCCAAGGTCATGGTCGTCGGTCATACCGATGAGATCGGCCTGCAGATCAAGTACATCGATGATCGCGGTTTTCTCTACTTTGCCGCGGTCGGCGGTGTCGATGCCCACCTGACTCCGGGCAAACGGGTCAATATCCACACGACTGCCGGTCCGCTGGCGGGTGTCATCGGCAAAAAACCGATTCACCTGATGGACGCCAAGGACCGCGAGACGGTCGTCAAGCTGGAGGCCCAGTATATCGATATCGGCGCCAAGGACAAAAAAGAGGCCCAGAAGCTGGTCAGGGTAGGGGACGCGGTTACCTTTGAGAGCGCCTTCACCCGTCTGCACGGCGACCGGGTGGCATCACGCGGGTTCGACGACAAGGCCGGCTGTTTCGTGGTGGCCGAGGTGCTGCGGCTGGTAAAGGCCTCCGGGAAAAAGCTCAACGTGGACCTGTATGGTGTCTCCTCGGTTCAGGAAGAGATCGGCCTGCGGGGCGGCACCACCAGCTGCTATACCGTCAATCCAGATGTGGGGATCTGCGTGGAGGTGGATTTCGCAACCGACCAGCCGGACGTGGAAAAGAAGCATAACGGAGAGGTTGCCCTGGGCAAGGGACCGATCCTGACCCGTGGCGCCAACATCAATCCGCACCTGTTCGAGTTGTTGTCCACTGCGGCAGAGAAGGCCAAGATCGCCATCCAGCACACCGCCAACCCGCGCGCCACCGGCACGGATGCCAACGTCATGCAGATCTCGCGCGGCGGCGTCGCCACCGCCCTGGTCAAGATACCGCTGCGCTATATGCACACGTCGGTGGAAACGGTTTCCTTGGGTGATCTGGAGGATGCGGCCAAGCTGATTGTTGCGGCACTGGGCAAGATAACGTCAAAGGCGGAGTTTGTGCCAAGGTAAGGTCTCACCCTCACGGGAGACCGGGTTGGGGTTGTTCAGGAACGTCACAGCCCCATACGTGGCCGGTGTTCTTGGCTTTGAAAACAATCGCTTTGTAAGACGATTTCCTGTGGTAAAATCAGAAAGTCCGCTTCGCATTTATCTATTGACAAAAATGGAGCGGTGTTGTTCTACTTCCACTCTATGATCCGAGACAGATCAGCATCGCACCCATGGCGGATGCGACAATAACCAGGAGGAATATGATGAATCCATTAGCCCAGGAACTCAATGATCAGCTTGCGCAGCACAGTCCGCATGTCTTGGAGATGCTGTCCGATCTCGGTAAAAACCTGTTTTTCCCCAAGGGGATTTTGACCCAGTCGGCCGAGGCCAAGGACAAGGCTCACAAATATAACGCCACCATCGGCATTGCCACGGAAAATGGCGGACCGATGTTCCTGCAGTGCATCCAGGACAAGCTCTCCGCCTTTGATCCGAAGGACATCTACCCCTATGCACCCCCGGCTGGCAAGCCTGAGCTGCGTGCCTTGTGGCGTGAGAAGATGCTGCGGGAGAATCCGAGCCAGAACAACAAGCACTTCAGCAACCCCATCGTCACCAACGCCCTGACACACGGTCTTTCCATCGTCGGCGACATGTTCGTCGATAAAGGCGACCACCTGATCCTGCCCGATATGCTCTGGGGCAACTACAACCTGACCTTCGGCACCTGCAACGGCGCCATCGTCAAGAAACACCCGACCTTCACCGCCACCGGGGGCTATGA
This sequence comes from Deltaproteobacteria bacterium, assembly GCA_021779135.1. Taxonomy (GTDB): domain Bacteria; phylum Desulfobacterota; class Desulfuromonadia; order Geobacterales; family Pseudopelobacteraceae; genus CAIPTY01. The sequence continues at coordinate 1,190 of JAJYBH010000161.1, read as the reverse complement.
TGTGGATGCCTTCAAGGCTGAGCTGATGAACACAGCCGAGGAAAAAGGGAAGGCGATCGTCCTGCTCAACTTCCCCAACAACCCCAGCGGCTATACCCCGACCGTGGCCGAAGGCGACGCCATCGTGGCGGCGATCAAGGAAGTGGCGGAGGCCGGCTGCAACGTCGTGGCAATCGCCGATGACGCCTATTTCGGCCTGTTCTACGAGGACAGCCTGAAGGAGTCGCTCTTCGGCAAGCTGGCCAACCTGCATCCCCGCATCCTGGCGATCAAACTGGATGGCGCCACCAAAGAGGAGTTCGTCTGGGGCTTCCGTACCGGCTTCATTACCTTCGCCGATGGCAATGAGTATGAAAACACACCGGTGATGACCGCCTTGGAGAAGAAGGCCATGGGGATCATCCGCGCAAAGATCTCCAACTGCCCGCACCCTTCACAGACCTTCGTCATCGAGGCGCTCCGTTCACCGCAGTTCCTGGCCCAGAAGCAGGAGAAGTTCCAGGTCATGAAGGGGCGCGCCCTGAAAACCAAGCAGGTGCTCAACAGCGGCAAATACGAGAAGGCTTGGGATTACTACCCGTTCAACTCCGGGTACTTCATGTGCCTGAAATTGAAAACCGTGGAAGCTGAAAAGCTGCGCGTCCATCTGCTGGATAAATACGGGGTCGGCGCCATCTCCACCACCAAGACAGACCTGCGTATCGCCTTCTCCTGTATTGCCGAGGAGAATATCCAGGAGCTGTTTGATATCATCTATCAGGGAGTGCTGGATCTGGCCTGATGGGTCTGAGGCTATAAACCACAAAAAAGGCCCGCCAATCAGGTGGGCCTTTTTTGTGGTCTGGAAACGACAACGGCGGGATAATCCGCCGTTGTCGTTTCAGTCGTCCTTCCTGATCCTGACCACCTGGCTGACCCCCGGCATGGCTTCGATCTCATGATCATCCAGTGTATCCGTATCGCCGATAACCCCGATGATGGTCCGGTTGGCCCCGGTTGACTGGTGAATATCAAAATCCCGTGTAATCAGATACTCCTTGATCTGGTCCAGCGCTTCCTCTTCGGCATGCTTCTTCATGATGATCAACATGTTACCATATCTCCCTTAATCTTCATCTTTATGTGATGTGATGCGTTCCAGGCGCCGCGATTCGTCCACGACCCGTTCGAACATCCTGACGATGGCCTCG
>JAJYBH010000160.1 GCA_021779135.1 Deltaproteobacteria bacterium | reverse complement strand
GCAAAGTAACATGGTTGAAGCGATGTCGCATCCACTACTGGGGCGATATTGATACCCACGGTTTCGCAATTCTCGATCAACTCCGAAGTCATTTTGATCATGTGGAATCATTCCTTATGGATCGTGTCACGCTGTTGGCATTTGAATCACAATGGGGTGTAGAGGAAAAACAAACATTGCGCGACCTTACTAGGCTTAATCATGAGGAAAAGTCGCTCTACGATGATTTGCGAGACAACCGAATTCGCAAACAACTTCGTCTTGAGCAGGAAAAGATTGGATTCGGATGGGTGGAGTCAGCTCTTTCTGCTCTCCACGAAATTACCTCTTAACCTCCCAATGCAATTTTGGAGTTTTCGCAATGATCGAACGATACCTCAAAATCTTCTCCACCCTCCGCTCGGACACCAGTCGCTCCCGCTGGACTGCAGCAACCAAATTCCGTGCCCCACACAAGCCGCTCCTGCTGCTGGCCGTGATCGACCTCATCGCCCAAGGCATCATAAAAACCAACTTCATTGAGTTCACCCCCGATCTGGGCGAACTGTTCACCCTCTATTGGTCCCGCGTCATGCCGCCCGACCAGCGCTCAAACATCATCCTCCCGTTTTACCATCTGGGTTCCGACAAATTCTGGTACCACATCCCGAAACCGGGCATGGAAGCGGTCCTTGCCGCCACCCGCCAGATCAGGGGCGTTGCCCAGTTGCAGGAAATCGTGCTGGGGGTGAAACTGGATGATGAGCTGTACACACTGCTCTGCCGGGAAGAATCCCGCAATCTGTTGCGAACCACCCTGATCGAAACCTGTTTCGCGCCGGAACTGCATGCCGCTCTGATCGAGCAGGGGATCATCAACAAGGAGGCGTTTCAGTACAGCCAGACGCTGCTGGAGCAATCGCGACACCAGCGGGTTCAGGAAGGCGATGGCGCAGAACAATACGCCCCGGCAGTGCGGGATCAGGCGTTCAGACGGGTCATCGTCAGCATGTATGATCATCGCTGCGCCGTCTGCGGCATCCGCATGCTGACTGCCGATTGCCATACCGTGGTTGACGCTGCCCATATCGTGCCGTGGAGCCTGACGCATAACGACACTGTCCAGAACGGCATGGCGCTCTGCCGCCTGTGTCACTGGACGTTCGATGAGGGCTTGATCACCGTTTCCGGTTCATACGCCGTGCTTGTCTCAAAACAATTATCCGCGAACAACAACATCCCCAGCCATATGCAGACCCTTGCCGGACGCCCCATCATCGGGCCTTCAGAGCAGGCATTGTGGCCAGAACAGGACGCGCTTCATTGGCACCAGCAGAAGATATTCAGGAAATATTGATGTTCCTGATCGCATGACAATCGGTGTCTGATCGTTTTCCTGACGTCAGTAAAATGGTCGATATCGGCTCCGGCGCTGAACGTGAAATAGACCATATTGCACTTACCCGCAAGGGGGCTCTTTGTTCGTTCCTATTCTCCGTCGATCAAACTAAGCCCAATCTCCTTCGGCGGCGGGCATGAAAAGGGGATGCGCTCGGGCACTCTTAATGTGCCGGGAATTGTCGGCATGGCGGAAGCGCTCTTGTTGGCGAACAAAGAGATGAAGGAGGAAAACAGGCGTTATAGAGATGCGGCAAACCTGATTTGCCAGCAACTCCAGCAAACGTTTCCGGGCATCAAGCTCAATGGTCACTCGCAGAACAGGCTTGCCCATAACCTCAGTCTTACCATTCCCGGCGTCGAGGCAAAGGCCTTGATCCATCGCCTGAAAAATAAGCTCTCTTTCTCAGCAGGCTCAGCCTGCTCGACGGTCAAGGTCGAACCGTCCCATGTGCTGTAAGCGATTGGCCTTAGCGATGAAGAAACATTTCAGACGATCCGGCTGGGGCTTGGTCGGTCAACACAAGATGCAGCTGGGATTGCTGATATTTTGACTGATGGAATCGATCAATTAGCGAAATAGTCTTTCGCCTGGACAATGCGACCTCCTGTTCCTGCTGTTCTCCGCTTTACGTTTGACAGCATCTGAAGCGGAGTGCTAAATAGTTACCTCTGCATTCATTACTCATCCGTCTCTCGTACCGGATAACCCCGGAATTCTTGATCAATGATTATGAAATTGCGCCGGACTGTCGGCGACCACGTTACGACGTACTGAAAGGAAACAAATGACACGCGATGAAGCCAGAAACAAAATTATATTTGCCCTGGATGTCAACGGGCTGGCAGAGATTGACCGCTATGCCGGGATGCTGGCCGGAAAGGTCGGCATGTTCAAGGTCGGCAAGGAGCTGTTTACCGCCTGCGGTCCCGATGCGGTCAGGGCGGTTCAGCGGCATGGCGGCCAGGTCTTTCTGGATTTGAAATACCACGACATCCCCAATACCGTTGCCAAGGCCATGCTGGAAGCCGCCCGTCTTGGCGTACAGCTGGCAAATCTGCACGCCCTGGGCGGGGCGGAAATGATGGAAACCGCTGCGAGCGCCGTGCGCAAGGAGTTCGGCAACGATCGTCCGCGCCTGTTGGCAGTAACGATCCTGACCTCCTCTACTTCCGAAACCCTGCGGGGTGTCGGCATTGATCATCCGGTGCAGGATATGGTCGTGCGGCTGGCCAAGCTGGCCCAGGAGGCCGGTATGGATGGAGTCGTGGCTTCACCGCAGGAGATTGGACTGATCCGCGCGGTCTGCGGGCCGGATTTCCTGATTGTCACTCCCGGCGTAAGACCGGCCTTTGCTTCGGCCGACGACCAGAAACGGATCATGACCCCGGCCGAAGCGGTGGCTGCCGGTGCCGACTATCTGGTGATCGGCAGGCCGATTGCCAAGGCTGATGATCCGGCCGCAGCGGCCGATCTGATTACCGCCGAGATCGTAGCGGGGTGTCTATGAAGGGCGAATTGATCTTCGGTGTCAATCCGGTCAAGGAATCCCTGCAGGGTACCCGAAGCGCCTTCAACCTGTACGTGCAGATCAGTGCCACCGACCACCGTGTGGAAAAGATCATCAGGCTGGCCGAAGAGCGGGGGGTAGCGGTTCATCGCCGTGATAAAAACGATCTGACCAAGATGTGCGCATCCTCCCACCACCAGGGCATAGCGCTTGAGGTGGAACCTTTTCGTTACGCTGAGCTCGATGACCTGCTGGCTGCAACATCCCAATCCGGTTCCAACGGTTTTCTGCTGGTGCTGGATGGCATCCAGGATCCTTACAACCTGGGCGCCCTGATCCGCTCGGCGGCCTGCGCCGGCGCCAATGGTGTGATCATACCTCGGGACCGCGCCTGCGGCATTACCGCCGCCGCCGAAAAGTCATCGGCCGGCGCCGCCGAAACAATTCCGGTGGCCATGGTTACCAATATCGCCCAGACACTGGAAACCCTGAAGAAGTCAGGCTACTGGGTCTACGCCTTGGCCGGCGAGGCAAAACAGTCGGTCTATGGGGTGGAATTTTCCGGCAACGTTGTACTGGTTATTGGCAGCGAAGGTGAAGGAATCCGGCCGCTGGTGCGCAAGCAGTGTGACGTGATCATGTCCATTCCCCAGTACGGCGGGGTCGGTTCGCTGAACGCCTCGGTTGCCGGAGGAATTGCGTTGTTTGAAGTGGCGCGTGGCGTGCGCGGAGTATCAACCCCCTGATGAATTATCTTACGGAGATTCAATCGTATGCCGCTTAATGGCGATCTGGAACATTTTCCGATAATCGATGTCATTCAACTGCTGCACGGTTCCCGAAAAAACGGAATCTTGCGGCTCTCTAGCAAAAAGGGGGAGAGCCAGCTGGTGTTCCATGAAGGTGATCTTGTCAGCGCCAATTACCTCAACAGCAGGGTGCGGATCGGACAGGTGCTGGTCAGTGCCGGTGCGATAACGGAGGAGCACCTGGCCCAGGCGCTGGAAATCCAGAAAAACTCCGGAGCGGATCGCAAGCCGCTCGTCATTACCATGCTCGAACATGACATGGTTGATGAAACTGCCGCCTATAACGGCATAGAATCCCTGATCGAGATGACAATTGTCGAAGTGCTGACCTGGAATGAAGGTCACTTCTCCCTGGAGATTGGCACGAGCGGCAGCACGAGCGGCTATCATTTTTCCAGGACAAAGTTTCCCCAACGAATCCTGTTGAACGCACAGGGAATCCTGATGGAGTCCTTGCGGATCTATGACGAGAAGGTACGCGATGGTTCCATGGACGAGATCCTGAGCATCGCTGGCGTCAGTAATCTGGATCTGGATGCGGAACTGTCCGGCTGCAATGCCCCGGTCATAATCTCGGAGGAGAGCGATGGCGATGATGCTCCGTCTGTTCTCCAACATTTGCTTGATGAACAACGGAATATGGTTCAGCGTAGCAGTGATCAAAGCTACCGTACGGTGGATGCGGTCAAGAAACTGATAATCGACGAATTCCCGGACGCATCGAAGGAGCAGAAACGGGAACTATTGATGCTGCTGGCAGGTTCGGCATCTCAAGACCCTGAATCGAGCGCACCTCCGAATATTGCAGTGATCGTGATCTCGCAATCGCAGATGGTTTCGACCATGGTCAGGTCACTATGCTACCAGAAGAGCGTCTATGCGGTTTCAACCGATAACATAGCCGCTCTCGACATCAATATCAGGCTGCTGCTCTGCCAGGAGCTGCACTTGGTAATATTCCTCGATATCCCGCATGACAACTCCATGGGCGACGCGTTGCAGGTCTGCCGGGAACTGCAGAAATATCCTCAGGCCTCCCTAGTCCTGATTGCCTGTACCCGATTTTGGGATACGCTGGGTCTGCGGGCGCTCAGTTCAGGGATACGATCAATTATTCCGCGCCCCTGCAAGGAGTGTGCTGGGGGGGCAGCGGTACAGCAGGCCATCTCTTTCTGCACGGGGTTGGGAGCTTTTCTCGGGACCCTGTCGACGGATTACTGCAGCCGCGAGGACCAGCGTTTTTTTACCTGTATCTCGGGATTGCGCAACTGCAGGACACGCGCGGAAATCGCGGTTACCATCCTCACCTACCTGATCGAGGTGTTCGAGCGTGCCATTGTCTTTAATGTGACCGAATCCGAACTGGTAGCGGAACAGTCATTTGGCGTCAAGGGTGACAAAAGTGAGGGCATTGTTTCGCTTTCCAGCCTGTGTATCCCGCATGACGATCAACAGATTATCGAGAATGTAATAAAGACCGGTCAGATGTACTACGGGTTTCATAGTGATTCGACCTGGCCGCATCAGCTTTGCCGGCTGATTGGGAGGCCCGACAGCCCGGAAGTGCTGCTGTTTCCCTTTGTACGCGCCAACACCGTCGTTGCGTTCATCTATGCCGACTTCGGGGCGCAACCAGCCACATCACCTTCCCTCCACTATCTCGAAGCGCTGCTGCAATACACCACTGCCCAAATCAGCGTTTCGGCATATCGCCAGAAATTGAAAACCATGCTTGAGACAACAGTTAATTCCACTCCCGCCTAAGTAGGCGGACAGCAGTGGTCATCAACTCATCATTTTAATAAAACTGTGGAAAGTCTCTAAAGTCTAAAGAAAGGGCAATTATGGCCGATCAGGCGGGTAAAGATAGCTCCGAGATGCTGTGCGGATGTGGAGAATTGCATAAAGGCCACATCTGCTGGCTTACACAAATGGGA
>JAJYBH010000052.1 GCA_021779135.1 Deltaproteobacteria bacterium | reverse complement strand
CAGGATCAAACTCTCCAGTTGAATTACTGAAAGCTTGATTAAACAAACTCAAATCTCTTACTGACAAAATAATTACCGCAATCACTACACAAACTGCTATTCGGTTTTCAAAGACCAGCGGTCAAACTTTATTGCGTCAAACAGAAGAGGATATTTAACAAATTCGATTCCGCGTGTCAACTAAAAAAACTTGCTGCGAAATCTTTTTTGTGGCCGTCCTACCAGCTGCTTCCCAAAAGGGACTCGTTTTCTACCACGACCATTCCAAACATGTCAACGATTAATCTACCACTCCGCAAAATATTTTCAACCCGTCACGATAATAAAAATAGATCTCAACATCTACGGGCGTCTAACATGTGAACTTTAAATTGTTTTGTTGAAGCGCGGCGACAGACTGGCAGGGGTTAGGCCGGTTCTTCCGGGCGGTCTTCCAAAAGGGGAATGATGACAACCCTTATTTTCCCTTTGCCCCACAGACCTATCTTCTTGGCAGCGGCACGGGAAAGGTCGATAAAGTGATAGGCTTTTTTGGCGCAGCGGTCATTAATGGTAACATGCACTTCCTGGCTGGTGACAGGATTAACCACCCTGACTACCGTACCCAACGGCAGACTCTGGTGGGCGGCTGTCATCTTCTCGGGGTGATAAAGGTTTCCAGATGTAGTTCTGCGCCCTTCAAAACGTTTGGCATAGTAGGATGCAAAACCCTCCATCGGCTTTAGTCCACTCCCTTTGAGAACAAGCTCTTCCAGATTGGATCTGGTCGTTGCCTCCAGTTCTGTCAGCAAACCACCTGCTTTATCTGATGGTGGTCCGGCATACGCCTGTCCTGCCAACGTACACAGCAGTATGGCACAGGCAAGGCAAATTCGAAATTTCATGTGGATAATTCTGCACATACGCATCTCCAGACAGATGCTTTATACATTATCAACGTTCATTGGTCAAGTTTAGTGATTCATTCTCTTTTCACTTGTCAGATAGGCCCGTATCCCCTCCTGGAAATCCCGTGGTTCGAAGCGAAATGTGTTTTTCCAGCTTCCGTCGCAGATATTTTCTTCTATCAACATCTGGAGCTGATCCATCGTGATGGGAAATTGCGGCACACGCTGCATGATCGGAATGATCATTCTCATCAACCCCAACGGCAGGCGTGGCTTGAAAGGCGCGGATTTACCCAGCGCAGTAGCTACCGCATCAAGCAGTTCAACATAGCTAAGGCGGTTATCACCACACAACTCATAACAGTGACCGACTGTCCCGGGCATCTCCAGGGCCAGGGCAAAGCAGCGGGTCACATCTTCGACGTGGATCGGCTGCAGACGATACGTGCCACTCCCGATGACCGGCATGATCGGGGCCAATCGCAGCTGTCTCGCCAGCATCGTGATAAATGCATCTCCGGGTCCGTATATTATCGAAGGGCGCAGAATAGTCGCTTCCAGACCACTCGACCGTACCAGCTCCTCGGCGCGAAACTTGGTCCGGTGATACCGGGATTGTGCCTCCGGGCGGGTTCCCAGTGCCGACATCTGCAGGTAGCGCCGAATGCCGGCCTTGCGGGTTGCCGCCAGCATGTTCGCAGTGGCCTGGACATGCAAGCGCTCAAAGGTGATGCCCCGGGACGGGAATTCCCGGATGATCCCCACCAGATTAATTACGGCATCACAGCCTCCGACAGCTTGCTCGTAGGTTTCCGGACAGGTAACATCCCCTACAATCTGATCGATGTCGTCCGCCATGCCTGAACGCCGCGCATGAACCAGCAGCTTCAGCTCATGGCCCTTATCACGCAGCGCGCCGACAAGATGAGTACCAACAAAACCGGTTCCACCGGCTATGAATATCCTCACGGCCGCTCCTCTCTCCATAATCTGTCCCGCAATCCGGAGCTTCTCTCGATCCGGCGCTCCACGGCTCTGCGGAAGATATCCCCATCACACCAAATTTCAACGCGCTTCCTGGCCCGCGTAACGGCCGTGTACAACAACTCGCGGCTGAGCACTTCGGACATCTGGTCCGGCAGGACCAGCAGCACCGTATCAAACTCACTCCCCTGGACCTTATGTATTGTCAGGGCAAAGGCGGTCTCGTGCTGAGGCAGGCGTAGCGCAGAGAGGCGCCGCACTCCGGAATCCGGGTCCGGGAAAAAAGCTTCGGGACCCTCAGTGGAGGAAGCTGCCACCAGAACACCGCTATCACCGTTAAAAAGCCCCAGGTCATAGGTATTTCCGGTAATCATGATCGGCGTCAGTGAGATTGCCGACGAACCAGCCGAACGTAATCGGGAAACCGATGAATCTATCAGGTGATTGAGACTGCCTACACCGTGGCGACCCTCGCGATGCGGAGAGAGGACACAAAAGTGTTCCATCAAATTCAACGCTTCACTCGGTGTCGCAGAACGGGCAAATGCCGCGTAACCCTGGCCGGCCACCACCTTGAATACCTCGGCAAAGTTTTCAGCAGACGGAAGTTGGCGCCAGCAAACGTCGCCATAGAGCCCCGATTTGAGCAGTGTCAGCGCTCCATTGCCGTCACCGGCATTGATCAGCCGGCTCAGCCTGCCAATACCGCTTTCATCGGTGAATCGATAACTCCGCGTCAGATGCACGATGGCAGGCCGCCCCCCCGAAACAGCAGCGTCGCGATCACCGGCACAGATATCGGAAAGAACCGCGCCGGCCTCGACTGAAGCCAATTGATCGCGGTCTCCCAGCAGTATTACGCGCGCATCGGCACGCAATGCCTCCAGGAGCCGGGACATCAGCGTAAGATCAATCATGGATGCTTCATCCACAACCAGCACATCACAGTGCAACGGATTATCACGATTATGGCGAAACGCCGACTGGCCCGGAACCACCCCCAACAGGCGGTGGATGGTCAAGACCTCCTGCGGCAGGGCAGACCGGACAGCTTCAGGAAACGCCAGCCGCTCCACAGAATGCAGTATGGACTGTTTCAGTCGCATGGCGGCCTTGCCGGTCGGCGCCGCCAGAAAGATGCGGGGAGTTTCTCCGTCAGCCAGTTCGACCAGCAATGCCAGGATGCGGGCCACGGTAGTTGTTTTGCCGGTCCCGGGGCCACCCGAAATGACGGTAAATTGGCGCGAAAGGGCCGCCCGGGCAGCCTCTCTCTGAAGATCATCTTCACCGTTTGTTGGCGGGAAATAACGGTCCAGCCCTTCGGCAAGGTCGGCGGCAGAACCGGGCAGCAACGCGCAGCGGGCAAGTATCCCTGCGGCGACCCCGCGCTCTGAATCCCATGAACGGTGCAGGTACAGGCGACCTGCGCCGTCAAGCACAAGCGGGGTGTAGTCGCCCGGCAGGCCAACCGTATCGCAGCCGGACAGCAGTTCCTGCCAGCGACCCGCTGGAGGCGGCCGCAACGGAGCACTTCCCGGCTGAAATGGTGTGATGCCATACCCCTCGACCGTGGACAGGTCAAGGCAGACATGGCCACGACAGGTGACGCAACTGACGAGGGCGGCCGCTATCCAGAGTCCCTCGCGGGAACGACCTTCGACCCGGATGATGAAATCGGCAAAATGGTGATCAAGACTGGAAAGCTGAATGACCATCATCAGACTGTGTCTGTCTTTGCATCCAAGGGTTCGGATGGATTGACCTCCAGTGAGGCGTCATAGACGGTCAGGCGGTTTTTACCCGTACGCTTGCTCACATACAGCGCCTGATCGGCTTTGGCTGTGACCGTCTTCACATCGGATCCATCTTCCGGGAATCCGGCCAGGCCGGCCGAGATGGTGGAAGAGATCGTACTCCCCTCAAACGGAAACGAGGCAGCAGCCATATCGACAATCAGGCGACCAACCGCGGAGGTCACATCACTCTTTGACGTCTCGTTGAACATGATCACAAACTCATCTCCACCGTAGCGGGCGCAGACATCAGAGGTGCGGATATTGTGGGTGATCAAGCGGCCCATCTGGCGGATCAGCTCGGTGCCAGCAAGGTGGCCATAGCGGTCGTTGATCTTCTTGAGACCATCAGCATCGATCATGCAGATCACAAACTGACGGTCATAACGTTTGGCTAGCTTTTCCTGGGCATCCGCCATTATGAAAAAATTCCGCATGTTATTGAGGCCGGTCACATCATCGGTAAGCGACAAGCGCTCGACTTCCTTGCGGGCACTCTCGGTCTCGTCGGCAAGAAGGGCGCCCAGGTGGGCAATCAGCATATAGGGGAACAGTTCCAGGATATGGGTCAGGTAATAATTGATCTCGCGAAAGTCGGCCGAGGCCAGCAGGACGTAGGAGCTAATCGCCAGACCGGCCATCAGATAGGTAACCCGTCTCCCCTGAGTAAGGGCAGCGGCCAGCAGGATCAGATAGAGCAGCGACAGGAACGGGCTGGTGAGCTTGCCGGTATACCAGCAGACCGCAACGATGAATGCAAGGAAGACGACCAGGTCGATAAACGTCTTGAACTGACTGTAACGGCGGGCAAACAGTCCATAGCGGGCATTAATGTTATAGAGGAACAGCACGATGCAGAAGATGGCCAGAAAGGCAAAATCCTTATGGTTCTGGGCCGGCATGATTCTGGTTGCCAGGGCCACCAGCGCGATCAGCAGCCAGGAGATATTACCCATTATGCGGTCATAGCCCTTAAAGCGCTGATGAACTCCAGAGGTAAACATCGCGGGGTGCGAACCATCCATAGCTAACTCCGGTACGGCCTCTCAGAATTTCAAGGTACATGGCCATATATACAGTAGGTAAACGGGCGTCTTTTCATCCTGAGGCCCGCAGGGCTATAAAGGCCGCAGCCGCATAGCGTACAAGCTTACCAGAAGCGACCAGCAGTGTGAAGAACCAAAAGTTGATCCGCAAGACCCCGCCCACCAAGCAGAGCGGGTCACCAAGCACCGGCAGCCATGAAAACAACAGGGTGAAGCAGCCGTAGCGCCGGTAATGGCAACGGGCACGTTCCTGCTGCTCCGGTGAAACGCGCAGGATCTTTGTGATCAGCCAGTTGCCGCCGAACATGCCGACCAGATAGGTCGTCACCGCGCCAAGGTAGTTTCCCGCCGTCGCCACGCCCACTGCGGCAAACGGTTCGTATCCGCTTACCAGCATCATCACCAGCAACCACTCAGAGCCGAGCGGCAGCATGGTCGAAGCCAGGAAACTGACTATGAAAAGAGTGCCGTATCCCGGCTGATTGAGCCAGTCATGCAGCATGACAGTATACGTCAGAAATTGATTGTCAAAATGGCTCAATCGACTACAATACCCCCGTCAGCCCCTCTCAAAACCTGCCAACATTGTAACGATAAATGAGAATTCGGCAAGAGGTAACCATGCAAAAAGGAAAACCAACGAAAAAGTATTCCCAGGCGGGACGTCTGCACAGCATCATCCGCCTGTTGGAGGCACGGCGCAACATGACCCTGGATGACCTGGCCGAGGAATGCGACGTTGACCGGCGGACCATCCACCGCGACCTGAACGCGGTCCAGGAGGCCGGCTATACCCTGACCTCCGAATGGCAGGAGGGGAAGAAGGTCTACAGTTTCCTCAGCAAAACAAGAAACATACCGCCGATAACCTTTACGCTCAACCAGCTCATGTCGCTCTATCTGTTGCGCTCCCTGGGCGTGCATCTGGCCGGAACCCCGTTTCAGGCCGAGATAGACGAACTGTTCCGCACGATAACCTCGGTGCTGCCCGATCGCTATGCCGCCCATCTTGAAAGGATCGCCCGGGTGTCGCTTCCGCTTCTGCACGGGGCGCGGGACTATTCATCCGCAACTGCATACATCGACGGCCTGCAACGGGCGCTGCTCCATCAATACCGGGTGCGGCTGGCGTATGCAAAAAAAGGCAAGGGTGAACCGGAAACCTACGATGTCGATCCGTATACCCTGGTGTTCCACAAGGGGGGTATCTATCTTCTGGGCCTGGCCCACAACCGCACCGGCATGCGGCTTTTTGCCCTGGAAAGGTTCCGCGGGATAGAAGTAACCCGGCAGCGCTTTGAAATCCCCGAGGGATACCAGCCTGAGGCCCACTTCAGCAGCGCCTTTGGCCTGGTAAGTGACACTCCCGGGAAGGTCCGGGTTCGCTTCTCTCCCGATGTGGCCCACACGGTCAGGGACCGGATCTGGAGACCCGGGCAACAACTGCAGAGCGACAGCGAGGGACGCGTGACAATCGAGTTCGTGGCCGCCGGTGAAATGGAACTGGTCTCCTGGATACTTTCCTACGGGATGCACGCAGAGGTACTCGACCCGCCGGAACTCCGCCAGGAAGTCAAACGGCAGATTCGTGAAATGCGCCAGTTCTACCGCAGCAAGGACAAGAAGGCGGAAAAGGCCGCTAAACGGCATGTTTGACAATGCCGCAACCCTGAACTATACAATGATGTTCCACATTTAAACCGACGGCAGGAGACAATGAGCGAAGACAGCACACTCAGAGATATTCTCGATCAACGCATCGCGCAACAGGGCCGCATCACCTTTGCCGATTTCATGGCCGCCTGCCTCTATGAGCCGGGCTTGGGTTACTACACCTCGCCGGGACGCAAGGTCGGTGCCGAGGGCGATTTCTACACCAGCATCTCCGTGCATGCCGCCTTCGGCCGGGTCATTGCCCGCGAAATGGCCCAGATGTGGCGCTGCATGGGCTCGCCCGCGCAGTTTACCCTGGTCGAATGCGGGGCCGGAAATGGCCGGCTGGCCTGTGACATCATCGATTATCTGGCCGAACGGGAGCCGGGGCTGTACGGCAACCTGTGCCTGGCGCTGGTTGAGAAGGAGCCCTCCCTGGAATCTGCTCAAGGGGAGATGCTTGCTGCCCATGCCGGCAAGATCACCTGGCTGTCGCCGGATGAATTCGGCTCGGGGCGGTTTTCCTTCAGCGGATGCCTGTACTCCAACGAGCTGATCGACGCCCTGCCGGTGCACCGGGTGGAGATGACCGCGGACGGTCTGCAGGAAATCTACGTCACCAGCAACGACGGTGAGTTCCGCGAAGAGAACGGCCCGCTCTCCACACCAGACATCAAGGCATACCTGGAGCGTATATCCATTGAACTGCGCCCCGGTCAACAGGCCGAAGTCAACCTGTCGGCGCCGGTCTGGCTGGCATCGGCGTCAAAAGCGCTGCACAAGGGGTTCATTCTGACCATCGATTACGGGTTTCCGGCCGCGGAACTGTTCGCCCCTCATCGTACCCGGGGGACGCTCATGTGTTACCATCGCCACCAGACGGAGGAAAACCCCTATATCCGCCTTGGGCAGCAGGACATCACTGCCCACGTCGATTTCACCACCCTGATGAAATGCGGGGAAGGGCTCGGGCTGCGATCGGAATGGTTCGGCGAGCAGTATCGCTTTCTCCTTTCAGCCGGGATCATTGAAGAAATTGAGGAAGTTGAGCGGTCAAGCGCCACGGACGAACAAAAACTCAAGCTGCGACTGGCCCTCAAGAAACTGATCATGCCCGAGGGAGGCATGGGAGACACCTTCCGTCTGCTGATCCAGTCCAAGGGGGTCGAGTCGGTCCGCCTGCTCTGCCAGCGCAGGATCGGAGGCTGAATGTCGCCGCAGCCAAACCGTATCCGCGCGATCATCTTCGATCTTGACGGGACCCTCTATGTATCGCCCGAATTCGCGGCCACCATCCAGAATGCCGCTGCCGGGTACATTGCCGGACTGAAAGGTATCACGCCCGACCAGGCGAGCCATCTGATGCTTGCCACGCGCCGTATCCTGGCAGAAGAGTCCGGAGAGGTCCCGACTCTTTCGGCGGTTTCCACGAGGTTGGGCGGTGACGTTCGCGACCTGCACCTCTGTTTTGCAGAGCAACTTCGGCCGGAAGCCTACCTGGAACGCGACGAGCGGGTCGTAGCCCTGCTGGAAGGCCTGGCACGGCGCATGCCCCTGTACCTGTTCACCAACAACAACCGCATCCTGACGGCCCGAATCATTGACGTTCTGGGGCTGAAGGGACTGTTTCGGCGCACCTACGCCATAGACGACTCCTGGAAGGGCAAACCGGATGAGGACTTGCTGGATCGCATCCTGGGAGACACGGGGCTGAAGCCGACCGAGGTGCTCTTTGTCGGCGACCGCTATGATGTGGATCTGCGGCTGCCCGAGCAGCGCGGCTGTCCGGTCTATCTCAGCCGGACTATCGAGCAGCTGCTGCGGATAGAGGATATCCTGGGGAGAGCGGATTCTCGGTAAGGCTTGCAAGCAGACCCATGGATTGTGGGATCGCTAAACGTGGAGAAAATAAAAGGGGGGCGCCGGATGTTCGGCGCCCCCCTTTCTTATCTGTAACCGCCCTATCCTGTTTATCAGGATGTAGAGGCCGAGGGTGAAAGACTGGTCAGGTAGTCGCACAGGGACTGCAGGTCCTCAGGCAGCGGAGTGCTGAACTCCAGATATTCTCCTGTCACGGGATGGATAAAACCGAGCGTGCGGGCGTGCAGCGCCTGTCTCCCCAGCGATGTGATCATTTTTTTGAGGCGGGGATCACCCAGGTTATTGACCCGCCCGCCATCCGGATAGAGCGGATCGCCCAAAAGGGGAAAACCGGCTTCCGTCAGGTGTACGCGGATCTGGTGCGTGCGGCCGGTCTCTAGGCGAAGTTCCATCAGGGTAATCCTGTTGTAGCGCTCCTTGACACGCCAGCGGGTGACGGCGTGTTTCCCGTTTCTGGCCTTGCCGGATTGGCGCAGTCGCTCCGTGGGATGCCGTCCGATGATGCCTTCGATCTTGCCGCTATCCAGCGGAGGGGCGCCGAAAACCAGGGCCAGATAGATCCGTTTGACGGAATGTACATGGAACTGGGCCGATAGCGCCTGATGGGCCCGGTCGTTCTTGGCCGCCACCAGCACGCCGCTCGTACCCTTGTCCAACCTGTGGACAATGCCGGGACGCAGTTCGCCGCCGATCCCGGACAGATCGGTACAGTGGGCCAGCAATGCATTCACCAGGGTACCGCCGCTGTTGCCGGGCCCGGGGTGCACCACCATGCCGGCCGGCTTGTTGATGACGATCAGGTCATGGTCTTCGTAGAGCACATCCAGAGGGATAGACTCCGGTTTCGGTTCCGCTGCCGTGGGCTCCGGTATCTCGACTGTAACCTGTTCGCCTCCTTTTAGCTTGAGCGAAGAGCGAACCGGATGGCCATCGACAAGGACGTTGCCGGCCTCGATCAGACGCTGAACAGCCGCCCTGGTCTCGCCCCCCAGTTGGCTGCTGATATACAGGTCGAGTCGCATCGGCTCACACCCGCCGGGATAGGTAAAACTGTCTGTCTTCATTGCAATTGTATCCCGCTCCCGATGCTCGGGGCATCAACCTTATCGAACCAATTCTTGGAAAAATTCCGGCAGAATCACCGAGCACCAATAAATAAAGGCGCACCCCTTCCGGGCACGCCTTCCGAAAAATACCGCGATAATCCGGAGATTACCAGATGGAGGATTCGATCTTGCCTGCGCGCTTGATAAGTACATCCACGACGGCTATATCATAGATGCTATCCGGATTCAGATCGGAAGACACCCGCGAGTAAAAGTGTTGCCGCCCCTCCTCCAGCTCTTCTTTGAGGACATCGAATATGTTGTCGTTTTTGATGCCGCTTTCCACTTTCTCCGGGTTGTACATGGCAACATCGGATAGAATGGCCCGTGCCAGCCTTTTTGCGAGATCAGGATTATCGATCGTGCTCATGGTCTCTCTTTCCTTGGTCCTCGTTATTTGATCCGTAAAGCAAAGTAGATACTTGCATCACCGCGCCGGACCAGAAGGGTCAGACGACCTTCCCCGCTCCCGGCTTGATGAATAATGCGCTGATACTCCCCGCTGTTGAGAACCTTTTTCCGGTTGACGGATACAATGACATCTCCACGCCGGATTCCCGCATCGGCGGCAACGGAACCTCGTCCCACATCAACCACCACGACACCACCCTCTTCGGCATCATCGACAACCAGACCAAGCAGGTCACCCTGGCCAGAATGTTCTCCGGAGCCACCCGACTCACGCTGCTGCCGGGGGATCGCCTCGGCACTGGAAAGGGTCAGGCCCAGTTCCACCGGTTTCCCATCGCGGATAAGCGTCACCCTGGCCGTCCTGCCGACCCCCTGTTCCGCCACAAGGCGTTGCAGGTGGGAGGGATCCTTGACCTCGGAACCGTTGAAGGCGGTGATAACATCGCCCTGGCGTATGCCTGCTTTCTGCGCCGGACCGCCTTTGATGACATCATTGACCAGGGCCCCCCGCGCCTGTTTCAGGCCGAATGAGCGCGCCAGGTCCTCGGTCACCGGTTGGATGGTAACCCCCATGTAGCCGCGGCTGACCGTCCCCTTCTGCATGATCTGGGTAAAGATCGGTTTGGCCATTGCTATCGGAATGGCAAAACCGATGCCCTGGCCCGCCGCAACGATGGCGGTATTGATGCCGATGACCTCGCCGTGGATGTTGAGGAGCGGGCCGCCTGAATTGCCCGGATTGATGGAGGCGTCGGTCTGGATGAAGTTTTCGTAGGTCTCGATCCCCATGTTCGAGCGCCCGGTGGCGGAAATCACGCCAACCGTCATGGATCGTTCGAGTCCGAAAGGGTTGCCGATGGCTATGGCCCACTGGCCGACCTCCAGCTTTTCTGAATCTCCCAGGACTGCCGCAGGGAGATCTGCGGCATTGATCTTGATGACGGCGATATCGGTCTTCTGGTCGCCGCCCACCACCTTGGCATCATAGACCTTGTCGTTGGAGAGTTTGACCTGAATACTCTCGGCGTCACGCACCACATGGTCATTGGTAACAATATAGCCGTCCTTGCTGATGAGGAAGCCGGACCCGAGGCTCTTGTCGCGCCTGGTTTGGGGAGGGGCGAGAAAATCATCAAAAAACGGATTCGTTTCAAAGAACGGCTGGATAATCTTCTTCCTGCTGATCGTGGAAATATTGACTACACAGGGCGTAACCTTGCTGGCTACAGCGCTGAAAGCCTTCTGGGTCGCCAGGAGATCCGCCGGGACATCCTTGACCGGCGCCTCCGCCTCGCCCGCTTTCCGCTTTGACTCATAGAAGAGCGGCGCGTCGCTGTTGCCGGAACAACCGGCCAGGCAGGAAATGAGAAGGAGACAGGCGGTTGCGGCCTGTACTGCGCGAAGTGATACGGTCATAGTAATAGTGGCACCGGAAATCGCCTGAATAAATATCTGAAAAGAAGCAAAAGACTAGCTACATTTACACGTTATGTCAACGGAATTCATCTTTCATGCCGTGGTTGCCGGCACCGCTTTGACCGGCATATCCCGCAGCTGTCCGACCCGTTCCACGGTTGGCGGATGGCTGTAGTAAAATCCCGCGTAAAGGGGATGCGGAAAGAGGTTGGAGAGATTTTCCGCGGACATCTTGACCAGGGCCGAGGCCAGGTCGTTCGGCCGCCCAGTCAGATCGGCGGCAAAACGGTCGGCTTCCCGCTCGTGGCAGCGAGAGCGCCAGGCCGAAAACGGGGTCAGCGGAAACAGGGCCAGTGAGGCGAGGAAACCAAGCACCACCATCCGCGACGGCAACGACATATCCCCGGGCAACCCCAGCAGCCCCGGCAAGCCGGGCCAGGCCAGCAATCTGAAACTGACCCACGACCCCGCCAGGGCCAGGACCTCCGCCCACAGCAGGCGCTTCCAGACATGCCCTTTCTTCCAGTGGCCGATCTCATGCGCCAGCACCGCCACGATCTCACCGTGGCTCATCTGCCTGATCAAGGTATCGTAGAGCACGATGCGCTTGACCTTGCCGATACCGGTAAAATAGGCATTCGAGTGCTTGCTCCGCTTGGATGCGTCCATCTGCAGGACCTTTCCGACCTTCAGCCCCGCCTTTTCCATCATTGTGCGGATGTCCTCCTCCAGCCCCTCTTCAGTGATCGGCTCGTATTTGTTGAAGAGCGGTTCGATCAGATAGGGGGAGATGAACATCATGAACAGACTGAAGACGGCCATGAAACCCCAGACCCAGATCCACCAGTGCTGCGGGCTCCACTGGATCATCCAGAAAACAACGCCGGTCAGAAAGGCCAGCAATACCGCGCCGATGGCCTGGGACTTGATCATATCCGCCATCCACAGCTTCGGCGTGGTGGTGTTGAAGCCGTAGCGGGCCTCGATCACGAAGGTGCCGTACAGATCAAAGGGTATCCCCAGGAGCGTCTGAAACCAGGTCAACAGGAGAAAGTACATGACCGCCGACACGATGAACGGCGCGCCCAATCCGCCGATGAACCGGTCATAGACCGTCAGCACCCCGCCAAACAGAAACAGGATCAAGATGCCGTTGTCAAACAGGGAATCCCACAGCCCAAGTCGGCTGGAGTCAACCGTATAGGCGGTGCTGGCTCGAAGCTTTTCCTCATCGATCGTCCCGTCGAATCCTTCCGGCACTCTGTCGCCATGCTGTTTGAGATATTGCAGATTGATATGGCGCAGCCAGTAGGTAAAGGCGGTGATAGCGGCAAAGATGGTAAACAGTGCAAGTTTCATCAGGCAGTGGTCCTTTGAAAAAAGAAGGGCGAAGCACCTGTCTTCGCCCTCGCAGAGTAGTAGGAGTAACTTGTTCAGATCAGCTTGATAACTTCCTTCACGCACTTTTCAATCCCCTGCTGGACCTGGGAGATGCGTTCGGCCAGCATGTAGGCCGGAGTGGAAACGATCTTGTTCTTTTTGTCCACCACAAACTCGGTTACCGGACACTCCTGGTGGATGGCGCCGGTCTTGTTGATCTCGGCAGCGGTTCCGGCATCGTTGCCGATGGTTATGGTCGGGGCCAGCTCCTTGCCCAGTGCGGCGGCGAGCATGGCCGGAGCGATACAGATCACACCGATCGGCTTTTTGGCGGCCACCATTTCCTTCAGCAGCCGCGAAACCTCGGGGTTCACCGACGCCGCGGACCCCTTCACGGCAAAGTCGCACAGGTTCTTGGCGGCTCCAAAGCCACCGGGGAACACAACCGCATCCAGGTCGGTTGCCCGCACCTCCTTGATGTCGCGAATATTACCGCGGGCGATGCGGGCCGACTCCACCAGGACATTGCGCCTTTCACCGGTCTCCCGCATGGCCAGGTGGTCGGTCACGGCAAAATCGACATTGGGCGCCATGCATACCGCTTCGCAGCCCGCCTGGTCAATGGCCAGCAGGGCAGATACCGCTTCGTGGATTTCACTGCCGTCCCGCACTCCACATCCTGAAAGTACAACTCCGATCTTCTTCATTGGTGCTCCTCCTTCTGGGTATTAATGAACAGAAACAGGTTTGCCTAACTCATTTTATCCTGTTTATCAGCGCCAGGGAACCGGTTATTCGCCAGGGCCTTGTGCACCGCTTCATCGAAGGGGGTCAGGCGCAGGGGGAGGATCTCGCGGAGAGCGGAGTCCCGGCAGATCACCTCGTTATTGAGCCCCTCGATTAGCGGCATGGAAACCGAAGGCGGCACCGGGGTGATCAGCCCGACCCAGTAGGAAGAAAGCCTGGGCGTCAGCACCGGCACCGAAAGGATAAAAAGGTTTCTCCCCTTGATGCGCCCGAAGCGCTCCATCATCTCCCGGTAAGTCAGCACCTCGGGTCCACCGATATCAAAGGTTTTCCCCGCCGTGCGATCGTCCATCAGGCATCCGGCCAGATAGGCAATCACGTCGTCCACGGCAATCGGCTGGCAGCGGGTCGAAACCCAACGCGGCGTGATCATCACCGGCAAACGTTCCACCAGGGCCTTGATCATTTCAAAAGATGCGCCGCCGGCGCCGATGATAACAGCGGCCCGCAGAAAGGTCGTCAGAAACGTGCCCGACCTGAGAATATCTGCCACCTCCAGGCGGCTTTTGAGATGCTCGGACAGGTCATCACCGGCCTCGCCCAGACCACCCAGGTAGATCACCCGCCGCACCCCGGATTTCTCGGCGGCTGCAACAAAATTTTCAGCAGCTTCCCGGTCACGGCGCTTGAAACCGGCCCGCCCCCCGGACATGGAATGCACCAGATAGTAGGCGGTATCGACCCCCTCCAGCACTGGCCCCAGCGTAAGCGGCTGAAGCAGGTCGCCGCGTACGATCTCGGGACCGTCCGGAATACCGGCAGCCTCCCGGCGCACCAGGCAGCGAAGCGAGTGGCCTTCATCCAAAAGCCGCCGGATGAGCAGCCGGCCGATGAAGCCGGTCGAGCCGGTGATGAGGACCTTCCTGTCTCTCGTTTCCATGGGAGTTCTATTGTGCCACAAAAAATCCGGATGGCAAGCTGCTATTCAGGCAGCTTCGGATATCCGGATTAGCGGGGCAGGGTTGTTCATCCCTTCATTTATATGGCATGGATAAATGTGATTGCAATATCCCCTGTTGGTGGCAGAATGCCCCCATGGACAAACGTCGAGATATTCAGGAGATCGCCTGCCAGCAGGTGCTGGTGGAGGACTCATCCGTCTTTTCGGTACAGTGGAGTGTATTCCCTCTTCAACTAGCTTCCAGCCTGACATCAGACCGGCTCCTGGAGCGCTATCTGGCCTATATCCGCCGCACCACGCTGTCCATCATACGCCCCTTTGAAACAGCGGCAGGGATTGAATTCCGCCTGATGGGAAGCCGCCTGAGCCTGATCAGCTTCCTGCCCCCGCAGGAGAGAGACAGAGCAGTGTCCCTGCGCATCTGCGGTGGCCTGCTGGTACAGCCTCATCAGTGCCATCGCGGCGAGATGCACTTCGCTGTCGATCAAACGCCGCAGGGTGTAAAGGTGTCCCTTCTGCTCTCCGACTACTGTCCGCTGATCCTGGGCAGTTCGTCGCCATCGCTCGCCCGCCTCTGGCTGTACCGGCTGACCCAGGCCGCCCTTCACCGCCTGGTGACGATCCGCTTTCTGAAGCTGCTGTTCCGTGACCTGGCAGGTTCGTCGGCCTCCGTACGGGTGGTAAATGTCAAGTTGCGCGACGGGCGCCCCGTGTGAGGCTTTGATTTTGTTAAAAAATGTGCTAATGTCTAGCCTACCTGACCTCCAGAAAAGGAATCACCGTCAATGCCCCACACTACTATAGACCTTCCCGAAAAACTGCCGCTGTATGCCCAGAAGGAGATGGTCCCCTTTCCCTATATGGTCTTCCCGCTCTATGTCAATGACCGCGAACTGCAGCCCTTTACCGAAGCCGACAATTATGACAACCTGGTGGCGGTGGTCTTGCAGCGTCCAGCCGGCCTCAACGACGATCGGACAGGCGAACCCAACCAGATCGGTACCCTCTGCCGGGTCAACCAGATCAAGAACATTGGCGAAGGCAAATTCAAGGTAACCCTGGAAGGGCTCAGCCGTCTGCGGATTCTGGAAACGGAGCAAGCCGCGGCGATAACCCTGGCCCGCTGTGAGGTATTGAGTGAATTTGTCGAAAAAAATATGGTCTCCGAGGCCCTGGTACAGAGCCTGAATGCCCTGCTGAAGATCTCCCTTTCCCATGGCAAGCCCCTGCCGGACGATGTCATGAAGATGATCGACTACATCGACAACCCGGCCCGCCTGTCGGACCTGGTGGCGCTGTACGTCAACCTGCCGCTGGATGAACTGCAGGAATTGCTGGAAACCATCGACCCGTTGGAGCGCCTCAAGAAGGTCTACGTACACCTGACCAACGAAGTCCAGCGCATGCAGATCAAAAACGAGGTCAACACCGAGGTCAACCGCAAGGTTGGCAAGAACCAGAAGGAATATATCCTGCGTGAGCAGATGAAGCATATCCAGGAGGAGTTGGGGGAGGATGATCCGAAAAATTCCGACATCAATGAGCTGCGCCGGCAGATCGACGAGGCCGGACTGCCTGAGGATGTCAAAAAGATCGCCGACAAGGAACTGAAGCGCCTGGAGCGCATCAACCCGGCCTCACCGGAGCACAACGTAGCCCGCACCTATCTGGACTACCTGGCCGGCATGCCCTGGAACAAGAGCACCGATGACAGTCTGGACATGATCAGGGCCGAAGAGATCCTCAACGAAGATCACTATAATCTCAAAAAGGTCAAGGAGCGCATCCTGGAATTCCTGGCGGTGCGCTCGCTCAAAGAGAACATGAAGGGGCCGGTATTGTGCTTCGTGGGACCGCCCGGCGTGGGCAAGACCAGCCTGGGCAGGTCCATCGCCCGCTCCATGGGGCGCACGTTTGTGCGCATCTCCCTGGGCGGCATGCGCGACGAGGCCGAGATCCGCGGTCACCGCCGTACCTACATCGGCGCCCTGCCGGGCCGGATCATCAAGGAACTCTTCCGTTGCGGCTCCAACAACCCGGTCTTCATGCTGGACGAAATCGACAAACTGGGACAGGATTTCCGCGGCGACCCCTCCAGCGCCCTGCTGGAGGTGCTGGACCCGGAACAGAACTTCTCCTTCCAGGACCACTATCTGGATGTCCCCTTCGACCTGTCCAAGGTGATGTTCATCACCACCGCCAACCAGCTCGACCCGATCCCCGGGCCGCTCA
This sequence comes from Deltaproteobacteria bacterium, assembly GCA_021779135.1. Taxonomy (GTDB): domain Bacteria; phylum Desulfobacterota; class Desulfuromonadia; order Geobacterales; family Pseudopelobacteraceae; genus CAIPTY01. The sequence continues at coordinate 6,963 of JAJYBH010000052.1, read as the reverse complement.
AGGACCGCATGGAGGTCATCCGCCTGGCCGGCTACAGCACGGAAGAGAAGCTGCACATCGCCCGCAACTTCATCCTCAAGCGTGAGATCGAGGAAAACGGACTGGCCAACTATCCGCTGCAGTTCAGCGACGAGGCGCTCACCCGAATCATCGGCGAATACACCCGCGAGGCGGGTGTTCGCAACCTGCAGCGCACGGTCGGGTCCATCTGCCGCAAGGTAGCCAAGGAGATCACCCAGAAGAAGGAGCCACGCAAACAAATTACCCCTGAGGTAGTGACCGAATTGCTGGGACCAAAGAAGTTCCACAACGAGGTGGCGGCCGAAGCCGACCGGATCGGTGTGGTTACCGGCATGGCCTGGACCGAGTCCGGCGGCGACATCCTTTTCGTGGAGGCCACTTCCATGCCGGGCAAGGCCGAGCTGATCCTGACCGGCTCACTGGGCGATGTCATGAAGGAGTCGGCCCGGGCGGCGCTCTCCTACATCGAGGCACACGCCGCCGATTTCGGTATCGCGCCGGATGCCTTCGAGGACAAGACCATTCATATACACGTCCCCTCGGGCGCCATCCCCAAGGACGGCCCTTCGGCGGGCGTGACCATGGTCACGGCGCTGGTATCGCTTTTAACGGGAAAACCGGCCAAACGGGGTGTGGCGATGACCGGCGAAATCACCCTGACCGGGCGGGTTCTGGCTATCGGCGGGTTGAAGGAGAAGGTGCTGGCCGCCCATCGGGCCGGGGTGCGCAGGATCGTTGCGCCGGAACGCAACCGGGACGACCTGGAAGATATCCCCGCAAATGTACGCAAAGAGTTGGAGTTCACCTTCGTGAACGAGGCCGCCGAGGCACTGGCGGTGGCGTTGTAAACACAGGACACAAAAAAGCCCGACTGGTCGAGATACCTGTCGGGCTTTATATGTATAACCCAGAAAAACGTTTTGCCACAGAGGACACAGAGTTCTCAGAGGGAATCCAAAAAAGTCAGATTCATACTGTTTTTCGCCTCGAAGCATGTTTTTGAAGTTTCTCTGTGTTCTCGTTTAGAAGCGCCTACTTTTGGCTGTGCCCTCTGTGGCAACAAAGATCTTAGTCTTACCTGTCGAACCTTCCCGCGCAATCCTCCTGTCCACCGCGAATCTTCTCTACCCCGTGACCGATCACCGGCCAGACCGCCGCCAGATTTTCGACCGCCCCTTTGGGACTGCCCGGCAGGTTGATGATCAGCGACTGGTGGCGGATGCCGGCCGCGGCCCGCGACAGGGCCGCCATGGGGGTGATCTTCAGACTTTCCTGACGCATCAGTTCACCCAGGCCGGGGATCATCCGGCTACAGACCTGGGCGGTAGCCTCGGGGGTCACATCACGCGGCGAGACCCCCGTGCCGCCGGTGGTAAGGATCAGGTCGGCGATATCCCGATCGGCCCAATCCGTCAGCACCTCTACGATCTGCTCGTATTCATCCGGGATGACGTGGGCATGCACCGTCTTTACTCCACGCTCGGCCAGCCAGGATGAAAGTGCCGGTCCGCTCTCGTCGACGCGCTCACCGCGCGAGCCCTTGTCTGACAGGGTCAGGATGGCCGCTCTGATCTGGCTCATGCCCCCTCCTCCCGGCGGTAGACACCGCTCTTGCCGCCTTCCTTGAAAAGCAGCCTGATCTCGCCGATGGCAATCGACTTGTCGCTCCCCTTGCACATGTCATAGATCGTCAGGGCCGCCAGGGCGGCACCGGTCATGGCCTCCATCTCCACCCCGGTCCGTTCCATGGCCCGCACCGTACAGCGGACGGCAATCCTGCCGTTTGGCTGGTCCTGTTCGAAGTCCACCGCCACATGGTGGATGGCCAGCTGATGGGAAAGCGGAATCAGCTCCGGCGTCCGCTTGGCGGCCTGGATGCCGGCCAGGCGGGCCACCCCCAGCACATCCCCCTTGGCCACGCCGCCGGCCTGGATGGCGGCCAGGAGATCCGGCGACATGCGCACGATCGCCTCGGCAATGGCGGTCCGCAGGGTCGGTTGCTTGGAGGAAACATCCACCATCACCGCATGGCCGCGTTCGTCAAAATGATTGAAAATCATGATTCATCTCCTGGGCCCTGCAAAGAGGCTGGCATCAAATTCCTGCTGAATGTCCCTCGTAACTCCGAACGCACCGATCATGCCTGCGGCAGGTACTGCTCGAACTGTTTCTTGTCGACGGCACAGCGATAGGCCTCTTCCGGGTTGACCTTCTTTGTTTTCAGAAGATCGAGCAGGTGTTGATCCATCAACTGCATGCCATCCTTCTTGGCGGTCTGCATGATGGAAGGGATCTGGAATGTTTTCCCTTCACGGATGAGATTGCCGATGGCCGGGGTGCCCAGCATGATTTCGAGCGCCGGAACCCGCCCAAGACCATCGGCTGTCTTGAGAAGCTGCTGGCAGATAACCCCCTTCAGGGATTCGGACAGCATGGCGCGGACCTGCTCCTGCTGGTCGGTGGGGAATACGTCGATGATCCGGTCGACCGTCTTGGCAGCGGTACTGGTGTGCAGGGTGCCAAAAACCAGATGCCCGGTTTCGGCGGCGCTCATGGCCAGCTGGATAGTCGTCAGGTCGCGCATCTCCCCCACCAGGATGACATCCGGGTCTTCCCGCAGCGCCGCCCGCAGCGCCGAGGCGAAGCTTTCGGTATGCTCGCCGATCTGGCGCTGGTTCATCAGGGACATCTTGTTCTCATGAATGAACTCAAGCGGGTCCTCAAAGGTCAGGATATGTTCCTTGCGGGTAGAGTTGATCAGGTCGATCATACCGGCCAGGGTCGTTGATTTGCCGGACCCGGTCGGTCCGGTTACCAGCACCATGCCTTTTTTGAAGTTGGTCATGCGCCGTACACCTTCCGGCAGCCCCAGCTCATCGGCTGACAGGATTTTGGTGGGAATGATGCGGAATACCGCGGCCACGCCCCGATGGGTCATCAGGATGTTGCCGCGGAAGCGGGCCAGATCTGGCACCGAGTAGGCAAAGTCGAGGTCCTTGAACTCTTCGAAATGGGCCTTCTGCTTCCCGCTGAGTATTTCAAAGAGTATGGTTGTCAGTTCATCATGCCCCAGCGCCTTGAAATTGAGGCGCACCATCTCTCCACGCTGGCGGAAGATGGGGGGGTTGCCGGTGGAGAGGTGCAGGTCGGATGCGCCCTGTTCCTTCATCATCCTGAAAAGTGCGTCTATCTTGGCCATATCCGGTGTCTCCAGTTAAATGTAGTAGATCTTCGTAACGTCCCGCTTCCGGGACAGATGCGTCCTTGCCCCAAGCGGGGGAGTGCTGCCGTTACAGCACCACCGAGGCGATGTACTCCTCGGGCGACACCTCGCCGCCATTCAGCAGTTCCAGCCCCTCGGCCTCGATCCCGCGGTAGCCGATCTCCCCCAGATACGTCTCCAGGGCAGCCACATCGCCGGCTTGTTCGAACACCTTCAGAAACTCGTCGTCAAAGGTCAGCACGTCCATCAGGAAGCGCCGCGTGCTGAAGCCGCTGTAGCCGCACTCCTGGCAGCCGGTGGTGCGATAGAAGGCTGCTGGCGCGTGCTCCAGATGCATGGCGTTCAGTTCCTCCCGCGGCGGGATGTATTCCGTCCGGCAGGTGGGGCAGAGAACGTGGATACCCTTGAATGAGACCAGCCCATTGACAAAGACCGGCAGGAAATAGTTCTTCTGCTGGCAGAGCAGCAGGTGCCGCAGCACATTGCGGGTACCGCGCAGCTCAAGCCCGGCCAGCACCAGCTTGCCGCGCATGGCCACCCGGCAGGCGGCGATAAAGGGCATCCCTTCGGTTATATCCTCGATCACCAGGATATCCGGGTCATGGTCGAGGGCATCCATGATCAGCCGGGCCCGTTCCGCTTCAGTTTCCGGCAGCGCGATGCGCGGAAAACGCTTCTGCATCCGCCCCGGCCCTTCACCCAGGATGATGACATTCTTGCCGGAGGTATCGGACTCCTCCAGCATCAGGTCCATGAAGCGGTCCCGCTCCTGGCAGTTGCGCGAGGCGAAGAAGGTAATGCCTCGCCCGGCCCGCGCCAGGCGGGAGAAGGCCGTCTCCTGCGCGACCGGCAGATGCAGTTGGGCCAGCCGGTCGGGGACGTGGGTGTTGACATGCAAGCGGATGGTAATATAGTCCCCGCCCAGCGCCTGCATCGTGGCGACCAGAAACGTAACCGGCAGTGAACGGTATACAAAAGGCAGCTTGCCGCTGGCCGAGGGACGCAGGGATTGCGCCGTGCCGACGGCCTTGCGCAGGCGCAGGGAAAATTCCGGATAGTGGTTGGCGGCCAGGGTTCCGATGGCATTGACCGTGCCGCCCCGCTTGCCGCTGATCGTAACCACATCGCCAAAAGGCTGCAGAGACAGGGAGGTCAGGCGGTTCTGAATTATGAAGACCAGCAGGTAATCCAGAAGCTTGCCGCCACTCAGGTCGGCATTGATCGATTCCAGGACCTTGTCGGAAAAAGCCGCCGAGGCAAAGCCCAGGCTGTCCTGTCCGGCAGCGCCATAGAAACAATCGATCATCTCGCGGATCTCGCGAATCAAGGCCACCGACACATTGACCGTGCAGCCGGTGTGGAGTTCGATGGCCTCGACAGCCGGCTGGTTAAGCGGGTCGGCCAGGGCGACATTCAGTTCGTCGCCGGCCCGGATCAGGGGGATGCAGTTGAAGGTGCGGGCCATATCGGCCGGCAACAGAGCGACCGCCTCCGGATCGATCATATCCTGCTTGAGTCGAATATAGGGGATATCCAACTGGTTGGAGAGCGCCCAATCGATGTCCTCCTGGGCCACGACCCCCAGATTGACCAGCGCCTCGCCGAAGCGGACGCCGGAGCGTTTCTGTTCGGCAAGCGCCGCATCGATATCCTCTCCGGTGATGATCCGGGATGCCCGGAGGATATCCCCCAATGTGCCTTTTTTGATATCGGACATGCTGCCCTCCGTCACCTGTTGAGTGTTATCCTAGAAAAATCATTTGCCACAGAGGGCACAGAGTTCTCAGAGAAAATCAGTACGTTGCGGTGTTATTTTATTCACAAAGAAAGCGAACCAGAATAACGATTTTTGTAATTCCTTCTGTGTTCTCTGTGAACTCTGTGGCTAAAACCGTTTTCAGATTTATGCATCGCTGCGGTCGCTGCGGTTCTCGAAACGGGTGTGCTCACCGATAAAGGTCAGTTCGATTGTCCCCAAGGCGCCGTTACGCTGCTTGCCAATGATGATCTCGGCATTGCGCTCGTGACCCTTGCTGCAGGTGGTGTCCGGCTTGCGGCAATCCTCGCAGTACACCGTCTCGCGGTAGACGAACATGATCACGTCGGCATCCTGCTCGATGGCTCCCGACTCGCGCAGGTCGCTCATCATGGGGCGCTTGTCGGCGCGTTTTTCCAGTTCGCGGTTGAGCTGCGATAGCGCCACCACCGGCACATTCAGCTCCTTGGCCAGCCCCTTGAGCGAACGGGAGATCTCCGAGATCTCCTGCTGGCGCGACTCCGGGTTGGTACTCCCCTTCATCAACTGCAGGTAATCGACTATGATCAGGCCGATATCGTGCTCGCTCTTCAGGCGGCGCGCCTTGGAGCGCAGCTCCAGCACGCTGATGGAGGGGCTGTCGTCGATGAAGATCTTGGCGTTATGGATGATGCCGGCGGCCTGGGCAAGGCGCGGCCAGTCCGAATCGTGGAAGTGGCCGGTACGCATCCTGCCGAAGTCGACACGGGCGATAGAGGCCAGGAAGCGCATCACCAGCTCCTCCTTGCCCATCTCCAGGGAGAAGATCACCGCAGGGGTCCTCTTCTTGTTGTGCGGATTGGCGCTGGCATACTCGGCGATGTTCAGGGCCAGGGTGGTCTTGCCCATGGAGGGGCGGGCGGCGACGATGATCAGGTTGCCGGGCTGGAAACCGGCCGTTTTCTGGTCCAGGTCGAGATAGCCGGTAGGGACGCCGGTGACATGCTCCTTCTGGTCATACAGATTCTTGAGGATATTCATGGCATCTTTGATGATTGACTGCACCGGAACATACTGGGGCCGCGACTTGTTTTCGGAGATCTCGTAGATCTCCTTCTGGGCCTTGTCCAGCAGTTCCTCCACTTCGGCCTGCTCGTCGTAGCCGCGGCTGATGATCTCGGTCGCCACGCTGATCAGTTTCCGGTTGGTAGACTTCTCCTTGACCATCTTGCAGTAGTAGGAGATGTTGGCCGCCGTGGGAACATAATCCACCAGCGTGGCCAGGTAGGCGGCCCCGCCGATCTCCTCCAGCTCGCCCGCCTTCTTGAGCATGTCGGTCATGGTGATCAGGTCGCACGGTTCGCGCAGGTCGGACAACCGCATCATGGCCAGGAAGATCTTGCGGTGGCTCTCGCGGTAGAAATCCTCCGGTGTGAGCACTTCCAGCACCCGGTTGATGGCATCGTTGTCGATCAGGATGCCCCCCAGGATGGACATCTCGGCCTCAAGGCTCTGGGGGGGGAGTTTTCGAAGGTCTGCGTTACTCATACTGTTTTTCTATCTCCTGTATTCAGCTGTTGCAAATATCTATTTCAACGGCTCTGGCCTTGACCTGCCGCTCGGTAGTTTGGGCGGTCACGGTCCGAGGCTTGGTTGAGAGTTTCATGACGATCATGAGAATTATGTATTCCGAGGTTTGCCAGCACATTGACTAGTGTATGAAGCGAATCGCCAGTAAAGACATCATAAATATTACGCAAACAAATTTATCGGATACAGTTGATAACAATATATCCTTTGCTGTTAATCTATTAGCATCAATATATTCCCAGTCTTTTTTCCCAAAAGCGAATGCAATCAATGCAATAACAATCCATACAACCCCGCTATAAGACAGAAAAACTTCACTTAAAAACAGAAATGCAATAAAAAATGTAAATGACATTAATGATATATACAAAAGCGATTTAAATTTTGTTCTTAG
>JAJYBH010000051.1 GCA_021779135.1 Deltaproteobacteria bacterium | reverse complement strand
CAAATTATTTTCTGCGCTATTCAGGCATAATCTTGATAACTTACTTATCCTGTTTATCAGGGTTAGGTGTCTCGGATTATGTCGCAGTGCGTCAACGAACATTCGGCCGGCTATGACTTTATTGGCCACCAATAAAGCCTGAATCCCGCATAAGTATTGCACGGTCTATGCGAATAAAACAGGGAGACAGACGTGAGGTTTTCCTGAGAGGTTACCCGGAAAAACAGACCGAGAACATACCACATATTTTCAGGCAAGTGAACCCTATTATAACAGAATAATACCGGCGGGAATCCATGGGGTTATGCAAAACTGAAGTGAAAAACTTATCAATCCTTATTGTGGATAGCCACGGTAGTCGTGAACCAGGATACGACTGCAAGTCACAGCTGTCTGCAGAGCCGTCCCCAGCCTCTCCCAGTACCCTTCTCCGGCAAGCTATGGCCGCCATTGGAAGCGATCCAGGGGGATGCGGCCGCCGGCATCAAAGCCTATCCCCTCGTGTTCGAGACGCAGCCGCTGTTCCAGGTCCGCGTCGCTGCCGCAGGAGCGGGGGCTGATGCGACCCTGGGCATTGACGACCCGGTGCCAGGGGATGGCGGACCTGCCCGCAAGGGCGCTCAGGGCATACCCCACCAGGCGCGCCCGGCCCGGCAGCCCCGCCAGGCTGGCGACCTGGCCGTAGGTTGCCACGCTCCCTGCGGGGATACGGCCAACCACCGCGTAGATGGCGAGGTAGGTGTCGGGGGCAGATTTCATCGGGCCGGGGGCTTCAGGCATGGGAACTCCAAAGGATCTGTCTAATTATTACGAAACGGCTGCAGTTGGCGTGTCCGACAGCACGTGTTCTCAAGATCTGATCATAGAGCTGCTTGTAAAGCGGAACAGCGACGTTGATATTCAGGATGAACATTAGCGTTTCCAATCATGGCGTAAGGCTGTACAATCTTCAGATTACAGGAGGAAATATCTATGATCACCGAAAAACTGCGGGAAGTACTCAAACAGGATGGCGTGGTCGCCATCGCCACCCTGGGCCAGGATGGTCCTCACATGGTCAACACTTGGAACAGCTACATCCGGATCTCTCCAGACGGCCGTCTGCTGATCCCCGCCGGCTACATGCATCGAACCGAGGCCAACATCGCCTTCAACCCGGAAGTGTTGATCACCCTGGGGAGCAGCAAAGTGCAGGGCCTGCATGGACCGGGGGCCGGTTTCCTGATCAAGGGCAGGGCGGCATTCATAAGCTCCGGTCCGGATTTTGATCTGCTCAAGTCAAAGTTCGATTGGCTGCGCGCCACATTGGCTGTTTCGCCCGATTCTGTTACCCAGACCTGGTAGCTGACACTCTAGAGGAAGCAAAAAGGGGATAGGCTGGTTATTAAAGATACTTGTCAATAAGACAGCCTCTCCCGCTATCAATCCTGCCACCTTAATTAGTTCGGGGACCAATGTCTTCGACTTTATTCGTGACTATAGCCCTTCCGTCCTGCTTTTCGCAGTTGGCTTTCGCCGGCGGCGGCGTCTTTTCTTCCTCTGCGGTGCCTCGCCGTTTTCGGTGAGTTTGCACGGCATCGGCAACGGCGCCTGCTGCTGTGCCTGGGCCGTCCACCAGTCGAGCTGCCTGGCAACCTCCTTATTGCCGCCGCGGGTGATCCGGCAGTATTCGATGATGTCATCGAAGTCACGACGGGCGATGAATGCTTCCGGCCGGCGGCCGGGGATCTTGTTCAAGCGCGTCTGCTGGCTGATGATGCTGCAGAGCGCATTCCCGACGCGGTTCATGATCATCACGATCGGGCAGGTCTCGCCCATGAACTCCGCCACCGCCGCATCAACGCTCCGCTGCCAGGGTGCACCCTGCCGGCGGAAGCGCTCGGTCTTCTCATCGATGTACTCGCCGAAGAGCAGCGCCAGGAGCAGCGGCGCCGAGACCTTTGCACCCTGCTGGATGCGGTCATCGACGCAGGTGAGCATCTCCCCGAAGCGGGTATGGGGAAAGCCTTCGCTCTCGACATCGAGCCAACCCGAGAATTGCGGGAACAGCGCCGCAAAGAGCCCGGTCTGTCGGAGGAGTTCGCAGCACTTGGCCGCCTCGCCCGAGAAGAAGATCTTGAGCATCTCCTCGTAGAGCCGGGCCGGCGCTGCCCTGACGATGGTATCAGCGGCGGCGACCAGCGCCGTACGGGTGCCCTCCTCGATGGTGAAGGCCAGCTGTGCGGCAAAGCGCACCGCCCGCAGCATGCGGACCGGGTCTTCCTGGAAGCGGACAACGGGATCGCCGATGGTGCGGATGATACCGGCATTCAGATCGGCCAGTCCGCCGGTGTAGTCGATGATCGAGAAATCGTCGATATTGTAGGCAAGCGCGTTGACGGTGAAGTCGCGGCGCAGGGCATCCTCTGCAGGGGTACCGTAGACATTGTCCCGCAGGATCATGCCGTCATCGTCCTTCAGCGTCCGCGGGGGCCGCTGACTCTGCCCCGCCTGATTGGCTTCTTTCGGACCTGGCTCCGGCACGTCCGCAGCCAGGGAGCGGAAGGTCGCCACCTCGATGATCTCATCCTGGTAGTGAAGATGCGCCAGACGAAAGCGGCGCCCGATCAGGCGACAGTTGCGGAATATCCGCTTCACCTCGTTCGGGGTGGCGTTGGTCACCACGTCGAAATCTTTCGGCTCCCTGCCGAGCAGCAGGTCGCGCACGCAGCCGCCGACGAGATAGCCGACAAAACCGTTGTCCCTCAACCGGTAGAGGGTGCGCAGGGCGTTCGGGCTCATGAGAGTGCGGGAGATGCCATGTTCCTGCCGGGCGATGATCACCAAGCCGCTGTTTTCTTTTTTCATCCTGTTACCACCACCACGTATTCGTTGGTTAAGGGGGCTGCAGAAGCCAGGTCTTGAAAAGTCAGTTTCTTATGTTTCAAGAGCTGACTCCAGCTCCTGACTCTGGTTATTAACTGAAGTAATTAATTATGGTTGGTTTTGTACACCAGTACCAAAGCGGCTTCAATCGGAAAATCGGCTATCAAGAAACCCGACGCTTTTTCGGAAAAAATAGTTTCTGCCCAATTTCCGGGGTGCCAGCGGCAGCGGACAGCATCCGCCGGGGCTCTGTTCCGTTGCGGCACCGCGCATGGGGTGCGTGCATGGTCCAGCCTTTTTCGTTGACGCCCGACTGCCGGGGGTATATATACGACTCGTTTAATAAGCTGCTTCCAATCTGGCCGGCTGCAGCACGCGGCCCGATGGTGGGCTGGGCAGCGCAAAACCGGTGGCACTTCAGGAGGAACTGTGGCGAGAAAGAACAAAACCGACACCGGCGCTGCCAGCCTGGCCGCAGCCGGTTCCCCGCAGGCAATGGGCTCAGGTTCGGGATCGGGAACGACTCCCGCGCCGGGGATGGGGGCACCGGCACCGGGGGCTCCCGCGCCGGTCAACAAGGGTGAGCGCCCGTTTGTGTATGTTGACGTGCTGTTCGACGATGGTCTCCTGTATGTAGAGGTGAAGAATTACAGCAATTCGCGCCCGGCCTTCAACGTGCAGACGACCTTTTCGCCTGAGCTCAGAGGGGTTGAGGGAACAAAGGTCGTATCGGACCAGAACCTGTTCAAGAATCTCTCCTTCCTTGCGCCGCGGCGATCGATCAGAACCTTCCTCGACCGCAGCAATTCGTTTTTCCTGCGTCAGGAGCCGAAGCGCTATACCGTAACCGTGAGCTACCGCGACCGGTTCAATGCCGCGTATGTTTCCGTAATTACTCTCGACCTGTCGATCTACTTCGATATCGGCTATCTCGGCAGCAGCTGGCAGATTACCGACGAGCAGAACGACGGCCTGGATATCGTGCATTACTGAGGAGGTGCCGCATGCCGCAAAACAACAGACAAGATCCGTATCTGAATTCAAGATTCGTCGTCGAGATCGACGGCATCGCCGACAGCGGGTTTTCCCGGGTCGTGCTCCCCGAGAGCAGGCTGGACCTGATCGAATACCGCGAGGGGACCGATCCGCGCGTGAACCGGAAGCTATACGGGCGGCCGTCGTTCACCACCCTCATCCTTGAGCGGGGCACCGGCAGCTCCCAGGTGCTCAGCGACTGGTTCCGCCAGGCCAAGGATGGCGGGCCAGGAGCCAGGAAAAACATCCGGATCGTGCTACAAGACGACACCGGGATAAATGTCTGCATCTGGCAGATATCCGGGGCCATCCCCACGCGGTATGCCTTCGCATCGCTCGATGCGACATCGGGCGCGGTGCTGCTGGAAACCCTGGAAATAGCCTGCGAGAACGTGGAACGGGCGCATCTCTGACCAGCACCTGCCGTAATCGTCCCTCCAGCCTGTAATCCAACGGGGCGCTGGCATTCGGCCAGCGCCCCGTTGGCATCCCCGCAAAATGGTGTCAACGCTAACCGGCGCGCAGTTTCTTCGCACGACCGGTTGAGTGAGTTGTTCGCCGCTCTGTCTGCACATCCGCATAGGAATCCAACAATTGCCGGATCATTCGCTGATATTGCGTATGATATTTCGATGCCTCTGATTTGAAGAACTCGACGCTCTTCTTGCTGAGGGAAATCGTCACCTTGACCGATTCCTCGCTGAAGGCCAGTTCGGCTGGCGATGGGAGAAAATCTCGTACAATCTTGATCTCACCCAATGGTTCATCGGTGTATTTTATTTTCGTGTTCATAAATTGCCTTTCCCTTCCGCCAGTATCCGGCGCCAAATATGCGGATCACATTATTTCGATAAGTAAATCGTACCGTGAGGATTCCGTCACCGAACTTGCCAAAGCAGTAGTAACGCATTTCATCATCGCTGTGGTTCACGTCTTCAGCAATAATACGATGTGGGTCGGCAAAGGCATATTGAGCCTAAGCAAATGAGACTCCATGCTTTTGCTGGTTTTCATGAGCTTTTTTCGAATCCCATTCAAAATGCGCTGTTGTCATGTGATTACCTTATCAGGAATCATAGCGAAAAACCATATTATTGTATGGTTAATAATATGGTTTATATAATGCTTTTGTTTTGTTCAGCAACGGCCTGTGCCCTTGACCCGCACCGGGGCGCTTCCCAGCCCCGGTCAGCGTCCAAGGGCCTGGTTGTGCACTGCATTACTTTCGGAACATGTTCACATAATGGATTCCCATGCCTATAAATCCTATTCCAACACCTGTTGCAACAAGGATGAAGCCGGCAGCCTGGGAAGTGTAAACAGCAACAAGCCAACCACCTGCTGCCAAACAAAAACCAACAACCCCGATTCGTAGCCCAAGTAATTTTCTCGGAGGTGTTGTGTTTTCTAATTCCTTCGTTTTGGTGTTGAATAATGCACCGATGCCGACAGCTAAGACAGCGATAATTCCTCCGACAGCGGCAGAATATATTTGATCAAAGTCTGCAACTTTCCCAATTGATGCGCCGAAAAGAGCAACAAAGGAGATGATGAGAAGACGTGGGACAATTGATGGTATTTTCATGATTTGTTCATTCTCATTCATTGCACAATTCCTTATTGAGCGGTTCACGCGCGCGCGTGAACCGCTCATCCCCCCAAACGGACATTTATCCCGTTTGCTTCTAAACCTGAGCTTTAATCTCCGGCGCAGCCCCCTGCTTCTTCTGCAACCCGCCCAAATCCACCCCCGGCGGCAGCCTGCTCAACTGCCCCATCAACCCGTCACCGGCAGCCCCTCCGCCGGTCACCAGCACATCCGGGACGATCTTGTTCTGCTTGTTCGCCTCCTCACCAACGGCCTCCTGCTGCTTTGATATCACCCACCACCCTGCATGATCCGCCGGATGCGATCACCGGTATCCGGGTGGGTGGAAAGGTAGTTGCGGGCCGGATTATCACCTCCGACCGACTTGCCGTGGCGGACGTCCAGCTGGGCCTGCAGGCGCGCCAGGATCTCGGCGTAGCGGCGCGGCGGCACTCCGGCGCCCTTCATCCAGGCCAGGGCGGCATCGTCCGCCTCGCGCTCGAACTCGCGGGAAAATGAGGCATCCACCATGACCGTGGGCAGGGTGGCGGCCAGGGAGGTGATCGAGACCAGGTCGCCGGTCAGGGTGGCCACGATCAGGCCGGCGGCGGAACTCTGCAGCACATGGCGCAGGGTGTGGCGGCCGCGCACATGCCCCAGTTCGTGGGCCAGGATGGCGGCCAGTTCGTCGTCGTTCCTGGCCAGCTCCACCAGGTCGTCGGTCATGATCACGATTCCGGAAGGGAGCGCGAAGGCGTTGGCGCCGATGGCCGGGCAGGAGCGTAACTCCAGACGGTAGCCGGCTGCCGGCCCTCCGTCGCCGGCCACGCGGCGAAAGAGCGCCGTCAGTTCATCGCGGCGCTCTTTTTTGAGGGTAGTCGGTTTCATCAGGAAGCGGTCAAGGGTGGCCAGCGATTCGCGCCCCAGGCTGCTTTCGCTGGAGGCGGGCAGGGCAAAGGCGGCACGCCGCGCCAGGGAGGGGACGCCGTAGCGCACAAAGCACAGCACCACCAGTGCGGTCACCGCTACAGCCGCCAGGGCCAGCGGCAGGTTTTTCTCCCAGCGGTGCAGCAGGCCCTGGGCGCTTGTAGCGCCACTGGCTTGCTCCAGTGCTGCCAACAGCTCACCGTCATCGATCTCACAGACGCCGCCGTCCGGCAGCCGCAGCGTGTCGCGGACCGAGCCGACCGGCGGCGGTACCCTGATGTCCGCGACCGGGTAGGACAGCTCCAGACCGTCACCGCGCAGGGTCACTGTCTGGCCGTCGAGGGTGAGCAGCACCTCCCGGCGGGCCGAGTCCTTGCCGTCGAAATAGGCGACCGTGGCTGATTTCATGGTAGAGCGTCCGGGAGGGATGCGTGAATCATCAGAGCGCAATATCCATCTGCATGTCGAACACATCGCCGAACTCGTCGCCGGTAGCCCCGACCGCGGAACCGCTTCCGGCCGCCGCGACCACGTTGTCCAGGCCGGCTGCGGTATCCAGCTCGAGGTGTTCAAAACGGTAGCGCGCCAGGCGGACCGTTGCCCAGGGGACCAGCAAACCCAGGCTGAATAGGATCGCCAGGCCGTTGGTCACGAACAGCAGGGCCATATCCCTCGTGCGGAGGGTGCTGTGGAAGCTGCCGTTCCCCATGCGGGTGCCGTTCCAGCTCAGGTTCGTCATAGCGGTCTGGCCGTAGACCATCAGGATGAAGTAGACGATTGGCAGGGCCACCGCGGGAAGGATCGCCAGGCCGCCCAGTGCGCCGATCTTGCCGGCGGGAGAGGCCGCCGAGGCCAGTCCGCTCCCCGACAGGGCCACGATGATGGCGAGCAGGCCGATAATTGCTATGAAGCCACCAGCCACCTTGAGCGAGAGCAGATAAAAGTCCTTGATCGTCGCGTTGAAGGTAAAGGGGGTCGAGCCGTAGCTGCTGTTCTCGACCACGAACTTCTTCTGGCGGTAGAGCATGTAGGGGACAAACAGGCCCAGGCTCACGATCGAGAGGATGCTCAAGCCGGCGAAGACCACGTAGGCCTGACGGTATTCAGGCCGGAAGCCGAAGCGGATATTGCGGTAGGAGGAGTTGACCGCGTTGTAGATCCGGGAACGGACCAGCAGCCAGGGAAAGGCGAGAAACACGATGATTGCGATCACACCACTGAGGAGCGGGCTGACTTTTGTGCCGATGCTGTAGAGGACAAAGGCCGCGGCGGCGATCAGCCACCCCTTGAAAAGCGCCAGCGGGTCGGCCAGGTATTCGAACGGCTGGTCGTGCAGGGTCGTACTGCCGTAAAAGAAGCGCCGTTTGCGCACCTTGGCCCAGGCCGAATAGAGCCCCAGGGTGACGATCTTGAGCAGGGTGTTGACGATCCAGATGCCGAAGTAGTCCCGGGCGGTTCCATGAAAGGTGAAGCCGAGGGTACGCGGTTCGGGCCGGGGAGGGGGCTGGGGAGGGCGTTGCGCGGCAACGGGCGGCTGCAGCGGGGGCGGAGGGTCCGGAGCCCGTTCTGCCGGGGCGACCGGCGGCGCGATGCATGCCCGCAGGGACTCGCCGGTGAGGGGAAAGGCCTGTTTGCACCTGGGGCAGGTAGCCTGTGTGGCCGTTTCAGGGATGGCGCCTTTGGGAACGATCCGGGAAAACGCGCAGTGGGGACAGGTGATGGTCAACTGATCTGGCATGGGCTCCTCCGGGATGAATAGCGATTACAAACTCATTGCACAACCAGGTAGCTGTCGCACCTGCGTAAAGTATGTGTGTCATCCCATTGGAGGGCGCTTAATTATGGCAGTGATGTAGTTACACCAACAGAGGGCCATTTTCAATGACAAAACAGAGTATATAGCGTCTCCAGGCGTTTTAATGAAGGCCCCCTTGGCATGAGTACATCAGGGACACGAGGCCCGTGAGGCATCGGAACTCTTCGGCCACAAAAAAGGCGCCCCTGAATCTTTCAGAGAGGCGCCTTGATTGGTCATTGATCTGCTTCCGCAGGCACGACGTCGAATTCCAGCCGCTCCTTGCCCCGGATAATGACATGCGGCATTGCCGGACCTGGCGGCCAACCGGATATCATCGGTCTTCCCTGGCCGGCCCGATATTCTGGTTCATGCGAAAGAGGTTGTCCGGGTCATAGGTGCGTTTCACCCGGGCCAGACGATCATAGTTCGGTCCATAGGCGGAACGCACGCGGTCGCCTTCGTCGGCGGTGAGGAAATTCACGTAGACGCCGCCACTGGCGAAGGGCGCGGTGGCCTTGAAGTAGTCGCGCGCCCAGGCGATGCAGCGCTTGTCGTCGGCCGGGTTCTCCCAGCGGCCGTGGACGTTCATGACGAAGCGGGCGTCACGGTGGGCGTAGGCCATGGAGTCCGGGGACGGACGGTTGGTGGCGCCGCCGATGGCGCCGAAAAAGATCTCGCACTGGCGTGACGGAAGCTTCCCGATGTACTCGATGGCTATGTCGAAGAGGCCGTCCGCCAGCGTCGAGAAATTGTGGGATTTCCAGTAATTCCGGGCGCCGAAGCTGAGCAGCGGGTCAAAGGCCTTCTGCCAGGCGACGTACGGCTGGACGCCGACGTGTTGACCCAGGAGGGTGCCAAACCGGCGCAGCGGCTCGATGAGCAGCTCGCCCTGTTGCGGGTCATCGGCATAGATCAGTGCCAGCGCGACAATGCCCGTGCCGTGGACGCTCTCGGGAAGAAACGGCAGCGGCGGGGCCAGGCGCAGGACCGGCCACACGGCAAGCGCCTCCGGCGCCGCGGCGATAAATTCGCGGTACTGCTGCAGCACCGCTTTCGCCTCGGAGATCGGGTACACGATCAGCCCGCTCAGCACATCGGGACCGACCGGGTGGAGCCGGAACTCGAAACGGGTGACCACGCCGAAGTTGCCCCCGCCGCCCCGCAGCGCCCAGAAGAGGTCGGGGTGCTCGCTGGCGCTGGCGCGGACGACCTCACCGGCCGCGGTCACGACCTCGGCGGATTCGAGGTTGTCCACCGTCAAGCCGTACTTGCGGCTGAGCCAGCCGAAGCCCCCGCCGAGCGTCAGCCCGGCGATGCCGGTGGTGGAGTTGATGCCGACCGGCGTGGCGAGGCCGTGGGCCTGGGTGGCGGCATCCAGGTCAGCCAGCGTGGCCCCGCCTTCGATGGTGACGAGGCGTCTGCCGGGGTCTACCCGTGCGGCCTTCATCCGCGACAGGTCGATGACCATGCCGTCGTCGCACACGGCATTACCGGCAATGTTGTGCCCGCCGCCGCGAACGGCGAGCAGGAGCCCGTTGTCCCTAGCGAAGTTCACCCCGCGGACGACGTCCGGCGTGGCGGCGCAGCGGGCGATGAGCGCGGGGCGCTTGTCGATCATCGCGTTCCAGATCTTGCGTGCGCCTTCATAGGCTTCGTCGCCGGGAAGAAGAAGCTCTCCCTCAAAACCTTGTTTCAACTCCCCTAGCTTGCTGGCTGGTATATTCTTCATGGTCTCCTCCTCCCGAAAGGCCGGAAAAGCGGCCCTCCCAACGCCCTGACATCCGCTCCGCCAGCACAGGGTGCAGCGGGGCTTCCGGGCGGATTCTTTCGTGTTGTGATTTCCTCATGGCCCATCCACGCTAAGCGACAAGCGTTGCATCCAGCGTGATATCGGCCTTGAGCAGCTTGGAAACCGGACAGCCTGCCTTTGCCATGCCGGCCAGCCTTTCGAAGGTGGCCTGGTCCGCCCCCGGAACCCGTGCCTCAAGGATAAGATGGACGGCGGTAATGGCGTAACCGCCCTCGACCTGCTCCAGTGAGACCGTGGCGGAGGTCTCCATCCGTTCGGCGGTCAGCCCGGCCTCGCCCAGGATCAGCGAGAGGGCCATGGTGAAGCAGCCGGCGTGGGCCGCCGCGATCAACTCCTCCGGATTGGTGCCCGCCACCCTCTCGAAACGGCTGGAAAAACCATAGGGATACTCCTGCAGGGCGCCGCTCCCGGTGGAGATGGCGCCCCGGCCGTCCTTGATGCCGCCCTGCCACTGGGCTATCCCGATTCGATTGATTTTCATGTTTATTCTCCTCTCAAGCCGTTGCTTCATACCTATTAGGACCAATACTGTCTTTTATTTGAATCTAATCCATTTGCAAGAGAATGCCAAACAGTTTTTGTTGGGCAGCTATCTGATATTGTTAATTAATTCACCTTTGCCCAACGAAGCTGGCGCGACGTTGCAACGATGCCTGCGCCGGGATTGAATTGGTAATTATTCGTGATAATATCTATACTATGAGTAGATTAGTCATACCTCGATCCGAGATTCGGTTTTTTCAGGAGGTGAACCGATTCCGATTTCAGACACCAGGCCGCCGTCAGTGCCGTACAGGTTTTAAATCCCCTCGCTAACCCTTCCTCGATTCTCCGGCAGCCTTGATCGCATCCTGGGTATGAAACCGGAATTACCAGGCACATGAAAGGAGGCGGCGGCAATGACACGGTACTTTTCTCGACGCGACTTCATTAAAACCACGGGTATCGGCACGGTCGGGCTGGCGCTGGGCGGACCGGCTTTCATCGGCAAGGCCTTCGCGCAGCCGGCAGGCCGCAGAACCCTGAGGATTTTACAGTGGAGTCATTTTGTCCCTCGTTACGATCGCTGGTTTGACCCGTTCGTGAAGAGGTGGGGCGAGGAACACAATATCAACGTCATCATCAACCACATCAGTCTTTCCGACCTGAGAAGCACCTTCGCATCGGAAGTCGTGGCCGGCAGGGGCCACGATATCGTAGAATTCATCGATCCACCCTCAGATTTCGAACCCAGCGTCCTCGACCTGAGTGACCTCAACCAGGAGGCGCGACACCGCTTCGGCCAGCAGGTTCCTTTCGCTACGCGCAGTTCCTACAATCCCGATACAAAAAAATACTACGGCTTCTGCCATGGCTGGACCATCGACCCGGGCGACTACCGCAAATCACTCTGGCAGAAGGTCGGCAAGCCCGACGGCCCACGGACGTGGGAAGATCTGCTGGTCTATGCGGCCAGGATCAAACAGGAACTGGGCATCCAGAACGGCATCGGCCTGTCCCAGGAACTTGACTCGAACATGGCCGGCCGGGCCCTGCTGTGGTCCTTCGATACCGGGACGCAGGATGCGCGGGAACATGTCATCCTCGACAACAGAAAGACCGTCGAAGCGGTCAAATACATGGCCAACCTCTACGACAGGACGCTGACACCCGAGGTGTTCGGCTGGACTCCGGCCTCCAACAACCAGCTCCTGATCGCCGGCCGGGCCTCCTACATCCTCAACTCCATATCCGCCTATCGTTCGGCCCAGAAGGATGTGCCGGAAATCGCCAAGGACATCTACTTTTCGCCGGCGCTGAAGGGGCCGGGCGGATCCGGCTGGGCCTGCGAGCATGTCATCTATGTCTCGGT
Organism: Deltaproteobacteria bacterium; assembly: GCA_021779135.1. Classification (GTDB taxonomy): domain Bacteria; phylum Desulfobacterota; class Desulfuromonadia; order Geobacterales; family Pseudopelobacteraceae; genus CAIPTY01. The sequence goes on along the minus strand of JAJYBH010000051.1, from coordinate 11,601 downwards.
CATCCCGAAATTTGCCGCGGCAAACGCGGATATCGCCAAGCAGTTCCTGCTCGACCTGTGCGCCAACTATGACCGCGCCATGTGGGAAAGCGAGCTGTACGCCTCGCCGGCATTCTTCAATACCCCGCTGCTGTCGGGGGACCGTGGCTACCCGCGGGTGCGCGGCGCGAAGAAAATGCGTGACCTGTTCTCCCACTGGTTCAGCGACGATCCCTACGCCCTGCCCGGTGAAGCCAGGGGGAAACTGCTCCCGCTCAAGGATGCCGAAAGCTGGGCGACCAACGTCGGGCATCCGGGTCCGGCCAATCCGGCCGAAGGGGAAATCTTCGGGACCTACATCATCCCCAACATGTTCGCCAGGGTCGCACAGAAGCAGCAACGTGCGGAAGAATCGGTCAAGCAGGCTGCTGCCGAGTGCCAGAGGATTTTTGATAAATGGAGGGCTAAAGGGCTGATCGGCCATAGAGGGTGAAGGCCGTTAGCCGGGGATGAGCTTGAGGAGGAGGGTTTGTCATGGCACGTGTGCGATTCAATGACCTCAAGAAACATTTCGGTCCGGTCAAGGCGGTGGATGGGGTCGATCTGGAGATCGCCGACGGAGAGTTCCTGGTCCTGCTGGGGCCGTCCGGCAGCGGCAAAACCACCCTGATGCGGCTCTGTGCCGGGCTGGAGGAACCGACGGCCGGCAGCATCTTCATAGACGATCAGGTGGTCAATGACGTGGCGCCCCGCAAACGGGGCATTGCCATGGTGTTTCAAAGCTACGCCCTCTATCCCCACATGACGGTCTTCAAGAATATCGCCTTTCCGCTCTCCGTGGAAGGTCTGCCCCGGCAGGAGATTCGCGACAAGGTGGAATGGGCGGCCGGCCTGCTCGGCATCGCTCACCTGCTGGAGCGCAAGCCAGCGCTGATATCGGGCGGGGAGCGGCAGCGCGTGGCCATTGCCCGGGCCCTGGTACGCCGGCCGCGGGTGCTTCTGATGGACGAGCCGCTGTCCAATCTGGATGCCAAGGTCCGCCATACCGCCCGGGATGAGCTGAAAAAGTTCCAGCGCGAGATCGGGGTCACCACCATCTACGTTACCCACGACCAGGTGGAAGCCATGGGACTGGGCGACAGGATTGCCGTGATGAACGAGGGCAAAATCAGGCAGATTGGCTCGCCGGACGAGATTTACCAGGAACCGGCCGACACCTTCGTGGCCGGATTCGTCGGCCTCCCCCCCATGAATTTCCTGGAGGAAGGCGGCGCCCTGACCGCCTTTCGCCCCGAGACGTTTCTCCCCGCCGACCTGATCACTGATCAGGAACGGCGTATTTTCAACTTCCGGGTTGAGCGGATCGAACACCTGGGCTCGTACCTCCTGGTGTACGGCAAGGTTGGCGACAACCTGATGATCGCCAATCTCTCCCTGCGCCATCCGGTGGAGGAAGGGACCGAAGTACCTTTTGCCGTGCGGCTGGCGGACATCCGCTACTATGACCGGGCCTCCGGGCGGAGGATCGTGAAATGAGAAGCGGACGCCCCTTCCATCGCGACAGCCTGACCGCCTTTGCACTGCTGGTGCCGGTGGTCGTGTACCTGGCCGCCTTCATCGGTTTCCCGTTCGTCATGTCCTTTATCTACAGCATCAGCAATGCCACCATCGGCGACCCCCACTTCAGCATCACCGGCCTGAACAACTTCCGCGAGATGTTCCACGACGCGGCCTTCCGGACCTCCCTGGCCAACACCTTCATCTTCACCTTTGTATCCATCGCCCTGGTGATTGTCCTGGCCCATATCCTGGCGGAGCTCCTCATCCGGGATTTCCCCGGGAAATGGATCGCCCGCTTTCTGCTGATGCTCCCCTGGACCACCCCTATCGCCCTGGGGACCATCGGTTTTCTCTGGTTCATGGATTCGGTCTACAGCCCCTTTGACTGGCTGCTGCGCAAGCTCGGACTGCTGGGCAGCCCGGGCGACCTGTTCGGGCCGATGAGCAACCTCTACTGGCTGGCCCGGCCGGGACTGGCCATGGCCTCGGTCATCCTGGTGCATGTCTGGCGTCTGCTGCCGCTGGCCACGGTGATCCTGATCGCCGGCCTGAATGCCATCCCGCGGGAGATCGTCGAGGCGGCCCAGATCGACGGGGCCGGATATTTCCGGCGCCTGTTTCATATCACCCTGCCGCTCCTCTTTCCGGTCATCGGGGTGACGGTCCTCTTTTCGGTGTTTTTTACCTTTACCGACATGACCGTGGTCTGGATTCTGACCAGGGGCGGGCCGCCGCCCCACGCCACCCAGGTGCTGGCCAGCCTGGCCTTTCTGAAGAGCATCCAGGGGGGCGACCTGGCCCAGGGCGCGGCGATATCGCTGTTCTTTTTCCCGGTTCTGGCCGGCATCGCCGCCATCGTGCTCAGGCTGGTCAAAAAGGCGGTCGTTGTCTGACGGATGACAGGGGGAGGATGGTATGCCTGCGAAAGGACGTGATCGGCAATGTTGAAACGGATGGTAACCAAAAGCGGGTTTTACGGGACCTTGACGCTTTTCATAGCCTTTTCGGCCATGCCCTTCTACATCATGCTTATTACCATGTTCAAGCGCAATCACGACCTGCTCAACCCGGACAACAACCCCTTCATCTTCAACGAGCCGCCGACCCTGCAGCACCTGAACCTGCTGCTTCACCAGACACAGTTCCCGGTGTTCCTGCTCAATACGCTGCTGGTGGGTCTGGCGGTCGTCTGCATCACCGTGCTCCTGTCCCTGCCCGCCGCCTACAGCCTGGCGCGCCTGGCCGGCAACTGGGGCGGGATCGTGGGGGTCGGCATCTTCCTGACCTATCTCGTGCCGCCGACCCTGCTCTTTATCCCTCTCTCAAGGATCATCGCCGACCTCGGGCTGCAGAACTCGCTCTGGGCTCTGGTGCTGGTTTACCCGACCTTTACGGTGCCGTTCTGTACCTGGCTGTTGATGAGCTTCTTCAAGTCGATCCCCCGCGACATCGAGGAACAGGCGCTGATCGACGGCTGCAGCCGACTGGGGGCATTTTTCAGGATCATACTGCCGCTCTCCGTGCCCGGAATTATCACGGTGATCGTCTTTGCCTTCACCCTGGTGGTCAACGAGTATATCTACGCCCTGGCCTTCATCCAGGAGTCGGGCAGCAAAACCATCGGCATCGGCCTGACGACGGAACTGATCCGGGGCGACGTGTTTTACTGGGGGGCCCTCATGGGGGGGGCTCTGCTGGCCAGTATCCCGGTTGCGGTAATCTATACGCTCTTCCTGGACAAGATCATTTCGGGGTTGAATCTGGGCTCCGGCCGGCAATGACCGGCAACCGCCATCCGTAAGATACAAGAACGCCCCGCCTTCCTGGTACGGAAGCGGGGCGTGGTCTGCGGATTGGCGGTAGTCGGTCAGGCCATGCGCACATCCAGGATCTCCGTTACCACCGGGCCGATGACCTCCACGAGCTTTTCCCTGGAGACTTCCTGCACCTTGAGGGTGATCACCCAGTGATTGTCATCATTGTCCTCGCGTTCGCTGATGCCGAATCCGACGATATTGCCCCCGGCAGCGAAAACCGCCGCCGTGATCCGGGCAACCGTACCCTTGTCGCCGGGAGTGGCCACCGAAATGCGGACACCGGGTCTGCGGCCGCCCAGGAGCTGCAGCAAGACCTTGAACAGGTCGGATTCGGTAATGATGCCGACCAGGGCCGCCCCCCTCAACACGGGAAGCCCGCCGACCTTGTGGTCGGCCATGATGCGCGCGGCCTCTTCCAGGGGGGTATCCTCGGGGATGGAGACAACGTCGGCGGTCATGATTTTATCGATAGTTAACTTGTCGAGCAGTTCGGGCAGTTCCCATCTTGCCAGCGATGTCGCCGGTGAGGGCGAGGCCTGCAGGATGTCCCGGTCGGAGACGATGCCCACAAGCTGGCCACGGCTGTCGATAACCGGCAGTCTACGGATATTTTTCTCACGCATGAGGGTCATGGCGGCAGCAACGGAACTTTGCGGCGAAACGGTAATCGGGTTAAGGGTCATACGGTTTCCAACAAGCATGGCGTCCTCCTGATATCATGGTATCCATCGTCTAAATCATAGCATGGAAATGTTGCAGCATGTAAGCAGTTGTATGTTACTTCCCCGGCAGCGTCAGGGCAAACTCCCTGCCCATGTTCAGCCACCCGGTCATTGTGGCTTCTGTCGGCCACCCCTCGGACGACACCATCAGCCACCCTTTCATCGGTTTGCCGGTAACGTCGAAGGGGCGGACGTATGGCTTCCGCAGCTGCTCACCTGCCGTCGCCGGGTCCGTGCGAACGATCAGAGAGCCCTGCCAGATGCCGAAGCACATATTGCCGCGTGTCAGGTAACACACCCCGCCGAACATCTTTTTCTTTTCGATGTTTGGCCAGTCGATGATCAGGGCATCGATGCGGAGTTCAATGGATCTATCATAGGCCATGACAAGCCTCCGGGATGATAAACGTAATCAAACAAAGCGTTTCAGGAGAAAAAGACCGATCATTGCGATGCCGATGGCAAGCTTGGCCGCCACCCCCAGCGCCAGGCCCACCACGGTGCCAAAACCCGCCCGGCTTGCCTGATCCAGGCTGCGCTGCAGCGACAGCTCACCTATAACAGCCCCGACGAACGGTCCGAGCAGGATCCCCGGAATCCCGAGAAATAACCCGACAATGCCTCCCAGGGCGGCACCCAGCATGGCACGCCGCGAGCCGCCATACCTTTTGACCCCCAGGACGGAAGCGGCAAACTCCACCACGTAGGTCAGTCCGGCCATTCCCGCAAGGATCAGCAGAGTCCAGACCCCGATATAGTGGAAGCCTTCCGCCCAGGCCCCGAAGAGTAAGCCCAGAAACAATAGTGGCGCGCCAGGCACAAGTGGCAACAGCAGTCCTGACAAGCCAGTTGCGGCAAGTAGTGCTCCGATGATCCAGAGTATCAATGACTGTTCAGGCACGGAACCTCACCTTAAGGTTTGATATAAGCGTTCAGCCCGATAGTAACAGGCTTGCCGTCCACTTCGGCGGTTGTGACGGCATTCCCCCGTGTGCTGGCTACCACCAGTGTCTTTCCGGATGCAGAGGGAGTCGGTTTCTCCAGATCGATTTCAATGCAGAGTTTGTTACCCCTTATTTCAGCGGTCATTGCCATGTGTAATGCTCCTTGTGAGTAATTGCATGAATGTTTCCAGCGCCGCGAAATATGCGTTCGGCGTGGGACAGCGACAGCAGGTCGTCGTTGCGGGTATGCATGACCAGTACGCGCCCCCTGAAGGCCGCCATCTTTTCGTGTTGATTGAAACTTCTGTCGACAGACGTCCGCAAATCGTCACACGTCGCATCGACATCGTGCGGATGGATATCACAATATTTATGTCGATCTTCGATTCGTTTTCACCGGTCAGCGCGGTGAGAATCCTCTCTAAACAGTGTGCCGTTGCAGCATGCAACTAAGGTAACGTAGCACTAATATATTTTCCCCCGCTTATTTGGAACCGGTCGCCTTGATCATATTGAGCTTGCCCGTGACGTTATTTTTTACCCAGTGCGCGTCCCACCATTCTATCGGATTAACCGACTGCCCGGAGATGGTCATTTCATAATGGAGATGATCGCCGCCGGCCATGCCGGTGGCCCCGGTAGTGCCGATTACCTGTCCGCTTTTCACCGTATCACCCGGTTTGACGCTGATCCGGCTCAGATGTCCGTAGATGGTCTGCAATCCCAGCCCGTGGTCGACAATAATGCCATTGCCATAGATGCCCAGGTCGCCGGCAAAAACGACCTTGCCGGTGTTGGCGGCCGGTACGTCAGCGTGGGCCAGGGAAGCCAGATCGAAGCCGAGATGTGTCTGCCGATCTACCTCGTTCCCCTGGTAGAGATAGGTGCGAAACTGTGCAAACCCGCCGAGAGAGGCGGTTTTCGGCATGCGCAGAAAGGCCCCCTGCCAGAGCGGAACCGGCGAGCTCTTGTGTCCATATTCGTTGATCAGCTTGAGGTCGTGCTGCCGCTCGTCCCTGTTTGCCTTGAGGAAAATCTCCAGGGGTGTTGCCGCCTGGGGGAACTTCCCCTTGAACTCCGCGGCAATCTTTTGGAGGAAGCTGTCGCTCAGATTGATACGGTCGCTTGAAAAGTTTTTGGCAATCAGGTGATAATTGATGCCGCTTTGCCGCTCGTTGCCTGCCCTGTCGACCGCCATCACCCTGGGTACGAACTTGGCGGGATCCAGGTTGTAGGGGAACGGGAAGAGGCAGGCGTAAAAATCCCCCCCCTGCCGGTAACCCGGATAAAACTGGTCACCGAAAACCACGCCCGTCTTTTCAACCTCTTTCGAAACGGTGTAGACCACCAGTCCCGCACCTCCCTGGATAATATTGTGGGCAACGCTCAATACCGCCACTTCGGGCGGCTTGTTATCCAGAGTGAAGGAATGAGGCTGGCTTGTGGTTCGGTCAGCACCGAAACGGGCGGCGGTACCCGTTGCCGTGATCTGCAGGGTAACCGCCCCATCCTTCAGGCCGGACTTCGCCAGGCTGAAGGTCTCCGTGGCCTGCCGGCTGCCGGAGGGATACACCTTTTCCAGGACATTGACCGTCTTCCCGGCTTGTACCGCGGACACCGACAGCTTTTTCAGAATCCCTCCCTGTGCGTCCAGCTTCAGGGTAAGCTCCCGACTGCCGCCCAGCGGGCCTGCCCCAGGGTTTAACAACACCTCGGGTGCGGGGGTCCCCAGAAAATAGAACAGAATCGTTCCGAGCAGGGCGATCAGTGCTATTGCATTAAACATTGTGAATTTTTTCATTGTTATCCTCGCAGGTTCTGTTTGTTGAATACATGAGCCGGGTTTTTCCCGGCGATCAAGGCGACAGCTATAGCATCCTAAAAAAAAGCCCGTTCAATGCAACATCCGGGAAAAGCATTCGAATTGCCGGAACAGGTCATCCTGGGGGGAGGTGGTTTGTTTTGGCGTCCTATGGGGGGAGCTTTTAACTGGCCTGCATGATGATCGACAATGTACCTGTGTTATGTACCCCCCTGTGTCTTAAGTCAAGGACAGGTCACTTTGCCGCTCCCTCATAAACCGGTCTGGCGTCAAGATTGTGCTGATTGAGAACATGAAGTATGTGGAGTGATTCCGGTTGTTGATTAGATATAAACAATGTATAAGCAGTAGATCAAAATTACTCTTGGGGGTTATTCATGAAACTTTTTATCATGTTGAGTCTATTCATAATTTGTGCTTCTACCTCTTTTGCTGATTCAACTGCTGGATCCCGCGTAGATGGAGATTTGAGTGTTAAAGGAGTTATATACCTCTCTGACAATAGCCCATTGGCAAGTTCATATGGATTGCTCAAAAATCAAGGGTCTTGGGCATCTGGAAAATTATATTCTGCGGGTGATGTTGTTCAAAACGCTGGCGCATCATACGTCTGTACACTTACAACTTCAACTGTTCAGCCACCGAATGCATCAAACTGGTCTGAGTTGTCAGCACGAGGGTTACAAGGTCCAACTGGTGCAACAGGCCCAACAGGTGCTACTGGACCGATCGGCCCCCCAGGTCCTACGGGTGCGACCGGGCCATCCGGAACGGTTGGGATATTGGGAACAAACACCTCATATGCTGCAGATGGGGTCGGTGCTGACTGTACAATTGGTGCTGTATGGTTAACTGCTGGAGGGGTAGCGGGCGGGATGCCCGCCGCAGGTCAAGCCCTGCCGGTTAATCAATATGCAGCATTATACTCATTGCTTGGTAATAGGTACGGAGGCAATTCAACTACCTTTAATCTGCCTGATCTGCGTGCTGCCGCCCCCAATGGTCTTACTTATGTAATTTGCGTCAACGGATTGTACCCGTCGCGGAATTAGTCAACTCCATATCGTCAACTTTTAAGTAAATTGCTTACCAATTAGCCCCCGGCATACCCACCACCGGGTATTCCAGCACATCCGGCGCCTTCAGGTCCCAGCCCGATTCCTTCAGCAGCAGGTCGATAAAGTAATCCCTGGTTTCCGCCTCACTGTAGTCGTGGTCGTCGGGGGTCTGGCTGTTGCGCTGCTTGTATTCCTGAATCCTGGCCTTGAGAGCAGAGATCTCTCCGATCGTCCTGGCCAGTTCCGCATCCCTGGCGGCCAGCCGGGCGTCCTTCTCCGTCTGTTCGGCCTGCAGCCTGGCCTGCAGCCTGGCCAGCTGTTCGGCGTTGCGGTCGGCGACGGCGCTGTCCTTCTGCGGTATGCGGGTGATGTCGAAGAGCGGTTTGCCGATGGCCGACGCTGAAGGAGAATAGCTGCGGGCCAGCCAGTAGAGGACGTGAAAGAGTTCCTTGAGGGTGTGCAGGGAATCACTACTGCTGATCGGTTTAGTCAAGGCATAAGCATAATCATTGAGAACCCTCAATACGTCCCGGCCGGTATCAGTCACCAATTCCTGGGCAGTCAGGGTGCGGGCAAGCAACTCCATGGTCTGGCGCATCTCCTGCAGCTTGGCGCTTTCCTCCCGCAGACGCTGCTCGTTGACCGTGTACCCCTTGACGATATGATCCCGCAGTATCTGGGTGGCCCATTGGCGGAATCGGGTACCCTGTGCAGACTTGACCCGATAGCCGACAGATATGATAACATCAAGGTTGAAGTGGGCTGTGTCGTAAGTTTTGCCGTCTGATGCAGTTATCCGGAATTTCCGGATAACTGAAAGCTCGTCAAGCTCTTCCTCCTTGAAGATATTCTTGATGTGCTCATTGACGGTACGAACATCTTTACCAAACAGAACCGACATCTGCTTTTGGGTCAGCCATACCGTTTCATGATCGAGGTGGACTTCGAGGGATGCGGCGCCGCTTTCAGACTGGTAGATGACAATATCGCTTTTCTCAACACTCATAACGTTGATCCCCGTTAAACGGCATTACCGCTGTGGACGGCCAGATTGCCGACTTTAGGAACTCTTTCCATTTTGGAAACAGTTGCCGATGCATCAAGCTCTCCGCTTCCCAATATATTACGGACATGCTTCGAAACAGCAGGAACATTGACGTCAAACAGCTCTGCAAGCTGAGACTGAGCAAGCCAGATTGTATCCTCATGAAGGCTTACCTCAAGACGAGTGCTGCCATCCGGACTCTGGTACAGGATGATTTCATTGGGGGGTTGGCGTGTCATGGGAAACTCCTGCGAGTTCGTGCAAAAAATGCATCAACTGAAAATAGTGGACCTATTTGTCGAGGAGTTATGGTGATATGGACCGGACAGCTGTTCTCGCAGTAGATTCTTTCCCAGGTCCGATAGAGCCCTGAATTGTCGGCGTAAGGTTGCTTGAGGTAGGAGTCATTGGCATAGAGCCACTTCACCGCCCGCTCCAGCGACCGTCGGGCATAGAAGCGGTGGCTGAGCGGAGTCGAAGCCACGTTCCGTTCGGCTTCGCTGGCGGTTTCGTAGAGCTCGGGCCAGTCGGTTTTCAGGAAGGTGAAGTTGGATACTATCTCGGCTCTTTTATCAGGACATCAAGCGGAACCTGCAACGCCACTGACAGCGCCTTGAGTGTTTTAGCCGTCCCCTGGCGTTTGCCGTTTTCTATTTGAGAAAGGAACGCCTTGGATATACCCGCCAGTTCTGCCAGAGCCTCCACTGTCAACTTGCGCTCTTCGCGCCAGAGCTTGACGGGATGCTCGCCACCGATGAGCTCGCGCTGGACGATGGCATGGGGAATGCGAAAACCATCGTCCTCGGCATGGAAGCGCTCAAGGGCCGCGATATCCTCCCGGTCTTCCATGGCTTCAACCATGCGCTGATAGAGGGGGAACGGCACGATGGCATATTCGTGTTTGCCGTGTTTTTCTATAAACTGGATTCCTGTTGTCATTGGTATGCACCTCCCCGTGGGGCTATTCGTATCACTTCGATTACCAGCTTGCCTTCATGTACCGCGTAAAGAATCCGCCAGTCACCCACCCGCAAACGGCACTCAGGTCTGTTGACCAGTTTCTTCACGTTATTGTTCGGCGCGAAGGGATCAGCAGCCAGTGCGGAGACTTTCTGCATGATGAGCACGGCCGTTGTTTTCGGCATGCTTTTCAGTACCTTGGCTGCGTCTCTGGTATATTCGATGGTGAACATGGATAAAAGTTAGCAGAGTGCTAACAAGGTGTCAAGTGGATGGTGCAGGTTCCCCCGAAGGTCTGGGGGTTGAGCGGACTTGTGCTGAGCGAAGTCGAAGTAGCCGAAGACCGTGAATCAAGGCGGCAAGGAGTCTGTCGGATTTGGGGTATCTTCGCGAGAGAACGGCAGGTCGAAGGCAGTTTTTCGGAAATTTGAGAGCAGGAGTGGGGGGAGTGGGATTTTGAGAGTCTTTAGTGTTGAAGCGTTAACACCGGGTTGAGCCACACCGCGAGCACTTTGGGTAATCTGTTGCCAGTAATTTGGAGAGTTAAAAAAATGGCTGAGATAGCCAGAATCAACTAATGCACCAACACGCACGCGAATCAGATATGAAACAAACACTGCATCCTTTGGGCATTCGCGGATAAGATAGCTTTTCCCTGTTGTTGCACCCGTTCTTGCAAAAACAATATCGCCAGGCTGCAATCGTGAACCACTAGCAGATCGAGCATCGCATTCACACCACGGAACTGTTTTCCAATTGACCTCTCCATTTTGAATATCTGTGATTCGAAGGAACTTAGGGCCGGAAGGTTGCTGGGTCGCAGAGGCCGTTACGCCATAATCTACTGAGTCGGCATAATCTCCGAGTGCTATGGTCTTCCACCCTTTCATGCTAACATCCCTTTCAACTCGGTACTCGTTTCGACTCCGCTCAACGAGCGGGCAAGATCACCCGTTTCAGCATTGTTCCCTTCGACTCCGGGTTCGACTCCGCCCACCCTACAGCTCAGGGAACGGGCGCAGTCATCGGTTAGTTGAGGAGAGGCAGAATAGTTGCCACTTTGCGGGGTTGAATTGTGCTGAACGTAGCAGCCACCGGTGCCCGTTGGCTGAGCGGAGTCGAAGCCAACATTCGCACAGTGCGTCTCATTCTTACACACTGCCAACAGATGAATTTGATTGTAATCACTCGCCATCAAAGCCTCTTTCTTTTTACGACTCCATCCCTGAACCTGTTTTTCCCTATAGAACGCATCGTCTATGCGGTCGCACTCCTCGCAGTAAACGAGTTTCACGGGCAATCTCTTGGCTGTATGGTTTGCCCCAAGTCCGTTCTGATGCTCCCACAGGCGGCGTTCCAGATCTTTGGTGCTTCCCGTGTAGTAACTGCCGTCGACGCATTCGAGGATGTACATGTAGGGCATAAGTCACCTTCTAAACCTGGCTTCGATTCCCGGTTCGACTCCGCTCACCACGAGGCTCAGTGAACGGCATTCAAACCTGGCTTCGACTCCGCTCAGCCAACGAATACTTTCCGGTCGGCCAGCAATGTCAATCGGTCCCTGAGCTGCCTGTACTGAGCGAAGTCGAAGTGAGTCGAAGGGTGTTGATCACCAGATTATCTGGACATGAATTCTCTGATTATTTTGACCGAATGACCGGATTTTTCACATACATTGAAAAGAATACACTTTG
>JAJYBH010000050.1 GCA_021779135.1 Deltaproteobacteria bacterium | reverse complement strand
GAATGGCGTTGAACAGCTGGTCCACCAGTTCACGGATGCGCGGCCGCACCTCTGCCTCGGTCAGGGTCGTCAACACCAGGCGCATGCCGCAGTTGATGTCGAAACCGATGCCGCCCGGCGAGATCACGCCCGTCTCCGGGTCAAAAGCCGCCACGCCGCCGATGGGGAAGCCGTAGCCCCAGTGCCCATCCGGCATGCACCAGGAGTAGTTAATGATGCCGGGCAGGCAGGCCACATTGGCGGCCTGTTCGAAGACCCCGGCCTCCATGCCGCCGAGGAGAGATTCCGAGGCGATAATGCGGGCCGGTACCCGCATCCCCTCTTTGTAGGTGCTGGGGAGTTCCCATACGGTCGGGGATATTCCATGTAGTTGCGAAGGCAATGACATGATGTATTCCTTCAGCCGGTTGCGGCTGGTGAGGGGTCAGCCCCCTGTGAAAAGTATACCAGATTCCGGATGCGCGGCTTGCAGTAAGATGCCCCCTCCTCAGTTGATCTACCTGATGACCAGGTGATTCACCGAGAGTGTTCCCTGACTGATGGTCAGGCTCCCCTGCAGGACCGTGTCGCCGTTTTGGGTGCTGAATGTCGGGGCCCAGCCACCCGAGAGGGTTACAGAGGTAGCATTGTCCACGGAGAGATTCTCGTTAAAAGTTATAGCCTGTGCTTTGATGACTGCGTCCGTAGCAGCACAAAGGCCAGCGGGATGTGCGTATCGGCCGGCAGCCTCCCCAGCAGCTTCGAAACGGCCAGGGCCCGGCTTGGGATGTGACCGCCCAACCTCACCGGCGGAGACGGGGGGGGGGCGGGGGCACAAAGAGAGGTTTCAGCGCCTGAGATAACGGTCATGGCCAGCAGGCCAGCGACAAATACTTTGGAAATGCGGAGAAATGATCTATGCATGCTGCACCTGGCAACAGTTGACACGCGACATACAGCATTCTTCTGATGTTCGAGTCACAACTGAATCCCTGCTGTTCGTTCGTAACCACCTTATATTCAATATAATGTTACTCCAGATGACGGTGCAACTCCATTAATTAGTTTCCGTGCGGTACCGCTTCATCTTCCGGACAGAAACCAAGCGGCATGTTCGCTGATGATTATCGGCCGGACTGACGCCTCCGCCATCGGCAGCGGGAACCATGGCCGGGAACACATGGATTCGAGAAGCTTTTCTATCCGCCTGGCCTGGGATATAATAGGATAACAGGATCAAGAAAAGATGGGACGGGGAAAGGAGGAGCGCATGAAAAGGTTCGTTCAAATGTCTGTGATGACCATTTCCATTCTCATGGCATGTGCCTTGCCCGGAGAGGCCGCACGCGGGCGAGGAGGAATAATCACCCGGGGCGGTCCGGTCGGCCACACCACCAGGGTCGGCGGGCACTTTTATGGAGGAGGGCACTACTACGGCGGCGGTTGGAGATGGGGACCGGCATGGAGTATCGGATTCTGGGGCACAGGCTATCCCTATTATGGGTATCCTTATTACGATTATCCGTATTATCGCTACTACGATGCGCCCCCCGTCATCATAGAGCAGCCACCAGCCGAGGTCTACGTGGAGCCGGATACACAACAGGCTACTCCCGAGGAACCAATCTACTGGTATTTCTGCCAGGAGCCGCAAGGGTACTATCCGTACGTGAAAGAATGCCCGAACGGCTGGATGAAGGTTGTTCCTTCAGCGCCTTCTTCTCAAAAATAGGAGTGTGAGAGATGAAAACCATGCGACGTTTTTTTTACGTGGTAATTGCAGTAGCCGTAAGCGGGTGTGCGACGATCCCGACCGGTCCGAGCGTAAGGGTTTTGCCGGCGCCGGGCAAACCCTTCGATCTATTCATGGCGGATGACGCGATCTGCCGCAGATGGGCCGAACAGGCCATCGGGATATCACCCCAGGAAGTCCAGAACCAGAACACTGCCGGTGGTGCAGCAATTGGAACAATAGCCGGTGCGGGTGTTGGGGGACTTCTGGGCGCCGCCAGCGGAAATGCGGGCGCTGGAATGGCCATAGGGGCCGGGTCGGGGTTGCTTATGGGGTCGGCTATCGGGTCCGACTACGGCTGGGAATCTGCAGGATTGCAACAACGGCACTATGACAACGCCTATGTGCAATGCATGTATGCCAAGGGCAATCAGGTCCCCGGCGTAATACGGAGTTACCGGCGGCATATGACGGCTCCGCCGCCACCGCCCCCGGGGTACAAGTACACGGCGCCACCTTCGGAAGACGATTACACACCAACGCCTGACTATTCGCCCTATCCGCCTCCCGGCACGCCACCGCCGGCAGCCAGGTAGGGATAGATACCCTCTGAAAGAGTTGAAGGCAAGCAGGATCTGAGCGCGGGAAAGACGGATATCCGCTTTCAGGCAGAGTGTATTTCTGCCGGAAAACGGCGGGCAAGTCCGCCCTGCTCCATCTCCTAGCAGTCAAATTCATGCTTGCGAAGTCAGTTTTTTCGAGATAGACGCTTATTTAATGCCTGCCGTGTTATCCCTAAATGGGCAGCCGCAATTCCTTGGTTGTTGTTGGCAAGAGCCAAGGCGTGAGTGATAAGAGCTTCCTCGGCTTCTTTGAGGGTCGGCATGCATTTATCCGTATGGGCTCCGCTTCTTATGTCCCGGACAAAAGTCAGCGGGTCGGTTTTGGTGAGCGTGTCTCTATGTGTAATTATGTTTCTGAAACTCGAGAGCGAAAGCATACCTTTCTGATGACATGCGACTGCATCCAGGACCATTGCTTTCAATTCTCTAATATTTCCGGGAAAGTCGTATGTCACCAGGTAGTCGGGAAGTTGAACCGGGTATGCCGGCCTGTTTTTATTGAGAGTTTCCGCAGCCTCGTCGATGAAATAGTTTAGTAGCAGCGGGATATCCTCAACGCGTTCCCTAAGCGGAGGAATTGTAACATGGTGTCCGTTGAGGCGATAATACAGATCATTTCTAAAACTATTTTCCCGAACCATTTCGCTCAGATTTCTATTGGTAGCCACAAGTATACGCACATCACTTTTTTGGGGCAGATCCGATCCAACAGGGTAATACTCCCGTTCCTGAAGAAGCCGTAACAGCTTGACTTGTGATGAATTGGATAAATCACCAACTTCATCGAGGAAAAGAGTACCTCCGGAGGCCTTGACAACGAGTCCCTCACGGATCCGGTCGGCTCCGGTGAAGGCACCTTTGCAATGCCCGAAAAGTGTATCCGAGAACATCTGATCGTCCAGACCGGCGGCATTAATGGCGACAAATAGCCCCTTGCGGCCACTTGCATCGTGAAGCGACCTGGCTACCAGCTCTTTCCCCACGCCAGTCTCGCCGGTGATGAGAATCGGCTGATCCGTTCGAGCCACAGCCGTAAGGTAACTGAAAATGCTCCGCATTTTAGGGCTGCGGGTGACAATCGGGTCAAAAGCGGAATCATACACACGATCAGAGAGAAGCTGCTTGGTGAGAAGGGAGACCTCGTTGCGCAGGCTGTGGAGTTCCAGCGCCCTGAAGGTACTTCCCAGCAGACGATTTTTCTCCGCTGGTTTTACAAAATAATCAAAAGCCCCTGACTTCATGCATTCCACTGCCATTTCGAGCTCATTGGCTGCTGTCATGACAATGACCGGGATATTGGGGTTACTGACGGAAATTTTCTTGAGGAGTTCGTAACCGGACAGGTAGGGCATGTTGAGATCAAGTATAATCAGGGAGATTTCCTGTTTTTCAAGGATTCCCATAACGTTGCGACTGTCGTTCTCGGTCAGAATATTGCTGAATCCCTCCGACTGAAACATGACGCTGGTACTGAAGAGGATTTCTTCTTCATCGTCCACCAGCAGAACTGGGAATGCAACTTTGTCTGTGTCTGGCATTCGTTTTTACACTCCTCGCTAGATTCAATTATTGTCAGCCGGTTATTTACAAATTGGTTCGCGCTGCCGGCAGCCTGATGGTGGCGGTGGTGCCGGCATCGGATTCCGAAGCGAACTCCAGCGTTCCGCCATGATCCTTCAATATGGCGGCGGATATGGAAAGTCCCAGGCCGGTGCCGCCGGCATCAAGATTGGTCGAGAAAAATGGTTCCGTTATCCGTTCCAGAATGTCTTGCGTCATGCCTTTGCCCTGATCGCTTACACTCACCACTACGGAGTCGGAGTCCGCTTCGTACGATGTAGTCAAACGGACTGTTTGTGTTTTGTCGGAAAGGGCCTGGAGGGCATTGGTGATCAGATTTATGATGACTTGTTCTATCTGATGAATCTTTCCCGTGACGCAGGGGATATTCGTGTCAAGTTCAAGCTGAAAATTATAGGTATGTTTATGGATGTGATGGTTGAGAATCTGCAACGCAGCCTGAATGGCCTTGTTGACATCAAAGGTTGATTGAGACTGGCCGCGGTTGTCCCGCGCAAAATCTTTCAGATTGTTCACAATAAGGTTGATGCGCTGGGAACCTTCCGTTATCCCGATTAAAAGCCGCGGCACCTTTTGCTGTGCCTGGGTGAAGGACATCCCTTTCAGCATGAACTCCCCGTGTTCATCACGATATCTTGAAAGTATTTTTGCGCTATCCTCCCAAATACCAGCCAAGACAGAGGCATTCATGGAGAGATACTGGTTGGGATTGTTGATTTCATGGGCAATGCCGGATACCAGCAGACCGAGGGAGGTCATTTTGTTGGCATGAATGAGCTTGGATTGAGTTTCAGCCTTTTCCTCCTGCAAGCGGATGCGATCAGAGATATCCCGGATTGAGCAGTAGAGCAAATTCTCCTTTTTAAAGCGGATCAGCTTGGCCTTGGCTGAAACTATGATTTCTGTTCCATCCTTGCACCTGCAGTACCCTTTTTCCAGAAAAGCCTCTCCCTGCTGGTTAGCATCCCCCAATAGCTTCATGAATCTATCAGCATATCTGGGAACGATAAGAGGCCAGGGTTTGGGCTGCTGCATTTCCGCCAGACTGAAGCCGAAAAGAGACAGCAACGCGGGATTGGCGTCAACCACGTTAAAAGTATCCTGATTGAGAAGCATGGCCCCATCCCAGTTCTGAACAAAGAGCTGGTGAAAATGCTCCTCACTCTCGGCGAGAGCGGTCTCCATCCGCTTACGACCGGATATGTCACGGGTGAAGGCAAAATTGAAATCATGGGAGCCGAAATGAACGTAGTTAGCGTTGACCTCCACGGGAAATACATGGCCGTCCTTCGCACGGTGGCGAGTCTCCAGTATGATGTTGCCTCGCCGCTTAAGGTCTTCGAAGTGTGTCGCCCATACGCCAGACTGGTAATCCGGATCAAGATCGAAAATGCTCATACCGAGCAGCTCTTCGCGGGAGAAACCAAGCCCCGCGCAAGCCGCATCGTTAACGTACATGATACGACCCTCGCTGTTGACCCAAAACATGCTATAGCCCGCATGTTCCACACAGAACTGCATCATCCGCAGCGACTCGTCGGCTTTTCTTTGCTCAGTGATGTCATGAAATTGCCAGAAGCGTCCTACAATTTCATTGCCGGCTTTCTTCGGTTGTGTGAAACGCTCGAAGATACGGCCATCGGCAAGATAGATCGTGTCGGTACCCGATTTTTCCGGATGTCCGCACAGTTCGATCACCTTGGCCATGAACTCCTCAGGGTTGGCCATCTGAGAGGACGCATGGGCAAGTATCGCTTTATCATCGGTCATATCAAGAAGATGCGGCGGCACATGCCAGAGTTCGACAAATTTCTGGTTCCAATGGGTGATTTTCCCATCCCGGTTTACGATCAGAATGCCATCGGGGGAAGCTTCCAGGGCTGCTGTAGCCAGAGAAGTTGAATAGAGCAGTTTACTTTCAGCCGTTCTGCGGTCTTCCTGCTTCTTCAATAAGAGGCCGATAACCGTGGTGAGGATCGGATATATGAGCATGACCGGAAGAGCGGACTTTTTGAGGATGGAATTACGCAACTCGGTGGGGAAGAGGAACATGCAGGAGAGCATACCCAGATGGACAACAATGCCAAAAAAGTACAGTTGCATCCAATTGAGAGGTTTATCGTTTTTATCTCTCCACTGTTTCCCGGCAAGACCAATACACGCAGTAACCACGATCACGACGGTTCCGACCAGGCTCCCGGCGCCATCCTGGTACAGCCGAAATGCTCCGGCAATCACTACCGCGATCGCTGTAGGAATAAGCCCGAAAAAGAGCCCGCTCAGGCTGATAAGAACCGATCTGGTATCGAAATATATACCATGCTCAAAAGGCCAGGGGTCCAACATGACCGCGATGCAGATGAGTCCAACCAGGACTCCGGTCAAACTGTCTCGCAGATACTTTCTTGAAATTGCAGAGATGCTAACTGTGTCATAAACAACGCAAAGGATAAGCATCAATGCCACATTTGTTAATAAGCCTGTATTAGTGCCCAAAATGTCCCCAGGTCAGCAGGTTGCTACCCTACAGTCGAAGATGAAGCCGAATTTATTCAATGCTGACTTCCAGTCCCTGATAGGCATAGTCCACTTTTTCGCAATATTTTTCAATTCCATATATCAGCTTGAACTTTGCTTCATTGCCAGGGAAATGTCCCCGGTATATCGTGCCTTGAGCATGATATGGATTTGAGGCAGAGACCCGTGTTCTGCGGTCAAGGGATATCCATAAATCAGCCCAACACTTTTTTTACAACGGCAAGCAGTTGTTCTGGCTTGAATGGCTTGATGATCCATCCGGTAGCCCCCGCCGCCTTACCTTCCATCTTTTTCGATTCCTGAGATTCGGTGGTCAGCATGACAATCGGAATGAGCCTGTTCAGCGCACCGCTGCGCACCCCCTTGATCAACCCGATGCCGTCCAGATTGGGCATGTTCAGGTCGGTAATCAGCATATCGACCTTCTGGGTACTGAGCTTGGCAAGGGCATCCCTGCCGTCCACAGCCTCGATCACGTCATAGCCGTTCTGTTTGAGGCTGAAAACCACCATTTGACGAACACTGGCCGAATCATCGGCGGTCATAATCATCTTTGACACTAATCAATCCCTCCTGCCTGCGGTATGTGTACAACCTTGCCAGCTACGAGAACTTGCTGCCTCTAACCGAAAGAAGTAACAATCAGTGGCGATGTTTATCCGGATAAAATTGACGCATCTCCGTGAAAATCTTTGAATCGCTTGTGCTTCAAAACAGATCCACATTATCTCCGAATTCGGATTCAGAACCGGCGTCCGATAACAACAAAGCCGGCTCGACGCCGACGGATGCGGCTTGGCCACTATGAATCCGGACGATCTCGTCGTGGATGCGGCGCTCGCTCTGCATGGTATAGCTAGCCGTCATATGCTTCAAATTATTATAAAAGTCGTTGGTGCCCGGCACCCGCGCCCGCGCCTGGGCAACCATCTCATCCAGTTCGGCCGCAACCTGACTGGTAAGACTTTCTATCGCGTCATGGACCGTGATGCTGGATGTGGCGTGGTGGATCTCACTGTTCAGCATCTCCACACTGCCGACCAGATCGGCAAATAATGCATTGCTCTCCTCATTGATGCGCTCTACGGAGGATATTATTCCTTCGGCCTTTGCTCCCAATCCGGCCATTCGGTCTTCCAGCGAGGCCTGTTCGCATTTCGCCCTGCTGACCAGGTTATCGGTAACATCGTTGATGGCAGACAGTGTATTCGATATGGTTTCGGCATGTGACGTGGCCTGCAGCGAGAGACTCTTGATGGCCTCAGCCAGGACTCCCAGCGCTGCCCCATCCAGTCCGGTATGGGCTGCCTTGATCTGGGCATTCAATGCTATAAGATCAATTTCAGCGCAGATTGACTCGATAACACCGACGGATCTGGAGATCTCACCGATGGTCCCGGCCACCCTCTCCAAGGCCATCGAAAGCATGCGGTCAGATTCGATACACTTGCTCAAAACCGCACCGGCTCCGGCCAAACCCGTGCGCAAATCATCCAGACAGGAACTCCCCGATATGCCGGCGGCGCCGGTCGCCGTCACGATCTCATTTGCGAGCAGTGACTGCCTGGCGCCGATATCGTTCAGATTGCGGATGATCGTGACAACGGCATTGCACAATCCGGCTCCGGCATAACGGACCTGCGCCAATTGCAATTCGCAGACATCTCCGGTTCTGGATACGACCGCCTCAAAAGAGTCACCACGATCATCCATCCCTGCATTTACGTCCAGTTCCCCGGCAAGCCCGTCAAGGGCCTCGGTTACGTGCTCCATCTGCTGTCGCATGATGTCGTGGGTCTGCATCGAGGTGACCACTTCGCTTATCGAGGCGGCGACCTCATCGGCAACAGTCCCGGCCACGCTCCCGCAACCTGAACAACGGTTGTTCAACTCAGCCAACCCCTCGAAACTCGTCACCATCATCCCGAGAATGGCGTTCAATTCGACATGCTGCAGCAAAGCGTTGTGTTTGCACACCTGCTGATTCTGTACGATAATCTGCTCAAGCTGCTGGTATTGCGTCAGTATGGCTTCGGTCTTCTCATTTACCATGCAGGAGAGCTTCTCCACATCCACTGCAAGAACAGTAAAACCATTTCCCAGTTCCCCCAGGCGCGCACTCTCGATTTTGGTGGAAATTCCCAGCATCCGCAGGGTCTTGTAAATCTTCCGGAAACCTTCCAGCGGCTCGGAGACGGCTTCGAGAAGCCCCAGAACCTGCCGCAGGGTATCCAGTGTCTCTGTGCCCCGGTATTTTGCTGTATGCAGATATTCACCAATTTCATTTATCAGGCGCTGCAGCGTGTCGGTCATGGCATGGTAGTCATCACCACCCAGCAGCTCGACAAGTTGCCGGGCCAAGCGGGAAATCTCCCGGGACTTCACATAAAAATCCTGCAGGCAGGCACCGATCTGCAAAAATTCATCTTCGGTGGCCACCCCTGCCCGCCTGAGCGAGTCGATCACGGGTAGAATTCGCTCCCGCCATTCGGTCAATGGGTACATGTTTTCTCCTCGTTGCAGCTCGAATAACATCAATGCAGCAATGAAACCAGTTGCTTGCCGATTTTCTCCGGTGAAAGCACCATATCCACGGCGCCTGTTTCCGCCGCGGCCTTTGGCATCCCGAATATGGCGCACGACTCTTGGTCCTGGGCCATGGTAATTCCCCCCATGGCCTTGATATGCCGGATTCCTTCCGCGCCATCCCTGCCCATTCCCGTCAGCACGACACCAATAATCTTCCCATTAAGCGGCCTGGTCAGCGACTTCATTGCCAGGTTGACGGATGGCTGGACAAAATTGACCCTTTCCCCTTCGACCAGAACAATCCTGTGGTTCCCTGCGAGCAGCAGGTGATACCCTCCCGGGGCGAGATATATCTGCCCGGACCGGAGAAATTCACCGTCTTCAGCCAGGGCCACCGGCATGGATGATACAGCGTCAAGACCCTTGGCAATCCGGTAATCCATGCCCTGAGGGATGTGCAGCACGATGATGATTGCCGCGTTCAGAGGCGGCAGGCCTGAAAACAAGCGCCGAAGGGCTACCGGCCCGCCTGTGGAGACGCCGATGACAATGATATTATGCTGCGTCATGGCAGGGCGTTTCCTTCAGAAGTGACCCATAATAGGAGGCCATTTCAAGCAGCTCTGTTGGATTGAACGGTTTGGTCAAATAATCAGTGACATAGCTTTGTATCTCTTCCATCTTTTCATCGGGCTCGCGCTTTGCCGTGAGCATGATGATGATATTGCCATCGTAAAGCCCTCTCGACACGATCTCGCGGATGGTGTCCCATCCATCCATGTGCGGCATCATGACATCCATGAGGATCACGCCCTTGAACCCCGCTTCCAGTTGCTCGAGACATTCTTTTCCGCCTTCGGCGGTAGCTAAGCAGCCACCCTCGGACTTAAAAAGTATTTCAACGGACTCGCGGACGTATTCATTATCGTCGACTATCATCACCATGGCATCCATAACGTTGCTGGCCCCTTGTCGGAATAGATTATCAAACAGCTTTGCGCGGCAGAGTAAACCGCATGATTGTTCCCTGGCCGATCCCAGGGCTTTCCGCCCAGATCCGGCCGTGGTGATTCAAGACAATCCGCTTGCAGATAGACAGCCCCAAGCCGGAAGTTTCAAGGTCGTGGCGCGACTCATCCGCCTTAAAAAGTTCATCAAAGACATGCTCCAGATGATCGGCGGCAATCCCGACACCCTCGTCGCGAACAGAGATCCACAGGGCATTGCCATGCTGTTCGGCGGAAATGGTAATAACACTTCTGTCGTTCGAAAAGTGCACCGCATTCGAAATCAGATTTACAAACAATTCGCGCAGTTGACCCGGCATGCCATGGACAATGACTGCCGGATCAACACAATTCTGGCAGACAATCTGCTTTAGACCGAGCATGTCCTCACACGTAAGGACAGAATCGTCCACCACGGCGGCCAGGCACAGATCTTCTGCATCGAACGGCTGGATCCTGAATGAAAGTTTGGCGAGCACCGCAGCCTTGTCAGCCAGGTTTTTTATAGATATCGCACTCTTAATGCAGATATCGAATTTCTTGATCAAATCCGGTTGGGCAAGCTGCTTCCGGATAAGCGGCAACAGGATAAACAGCGGCGTCAGCGGGGTTTTCAAATCGTGCCCCAGACGGACCATGATAGTTTCCATCAGACGGTTCTGATCAACCTGTGACTTCAGGAGCAACCTTTCGCCCTCTGCCTGTTTGTATCCGGTAATATCACGGATTGATTGTATTCCGCCGACCTGATTCCCCTGACTGTCAAACAACGGGGTAGCGGTACCCCACAGACAGCAGTCGGCACCACCCCGGAAGTTCGGAATTATGGCTTCGGCAAACAGGGTCCGCCCTTCGATGGTGATAAAGGCATACTTATCCCTTATCAAATCCATGTTCTCATCTATCAGGTCAATCAGAATCGGGCGGCGCTCTCCGTAGAAAGGGATCGAATAAACATAATCGCCCTTGCCGATGACATCCTCTTTTTTCAGACCCGTCATCTTCTCTATGGCCCGATTCCAGGCGATCACCCGTTTTTCCTTATCCACCACAAAGGTGGCATCCGGCAGGAATTCCACGATTTCCCACAGTTGCTGATACGCATTTTTTGTTGCTTCCTCAGCAGCCTTTCGTTCGGTGATATCCAGGATAACGCCCACTAGTCCGGCCACGGATCCATCGCTTCCATTGAACGTGGCCTTATTGAAGATCACGTCGCGCAGACTGCCGTCAGCATATCTGACCGTGGCTTCGTAGCCCTGAAAGCCCGGTTTTTCAAGCAGAACCAGATCGTGCTGCAGGTAGCATTCAGCCAATTCCTCAGGCCAGAGGTCATGGGGCGTCTTGCCGACAAGTTCGTCTTGAGAAATGCCCGCATAAAACTCAAAGGCTTTGTTACAGCCAAGATAACGGCAATCCGTATCCTTGTAGAACACCGGATTGGGGATGGTATTAAGCAGTGTCTGCTGAAATCGAATCTGACTGTCATTGGCAGCCTCAACCTGATGCAGTGCCCGGCCCAGCACAACCATCAGGGAGATGAAAAACGTTGCCATTCCGGCCAGCGTCATCATCAGATGCACTTTAAGATCGTGCATGCGCTCCAGGAATTCGCTCTCCTTGATACCAACAAAAAGGGCGCCGATTACCTCTCCCTGTCTGTTTTTTATGGGATCGTAGGCCGTCAGGTAGGGGACATCGAGTATATTAACCACACCACGATAGGTTCTTCCCTGTTTGAAGATGGCCTCATAGGCCGGCCCAACCAGCCTGGTCCCTAAAGCCCGCTTGCCTTCGGCATTCAGCACGTTGGTCGAGACCCGCTCGTCGCCCATGAAGACCGTCGCCACACCGCCGAATATATCCTGAACCTTATCCGGCAGCTCAAAATTGCCGTTGACAGCATAGGCACCGGCCAGCAACTGTCCGTTGACGACCCTGAAATCCGTACCCTTGTGGTTGAGCAGTTCCCAGAAGGTGCGGATACAGTTTTCCAGCTTTTCCTGTTCCTCCCTGACTTCATAATCCTGATACTGGCTCAGGAAATAGCCTCCGAACATAGCAACAATCATTATGGCGACGATTGAACTGGCCAGGATGTATTTGGTGGTAGTTTTCATATACTGGACCTTATTGGTCACGGTTGTTAACGTATGGGCCTGCCGGTAATTCACGGAGCTTGACCATCAGTGCATCGACGGTAAATGGCTATGGAGGGAAATGTATCCCCACTTCCAACTCACCGTCCGTCACCATGACCTCGCTGGTGTAATCCGACATGTGCAATGCCACGTTGTATCGGGATATTCAGCATTAATGCGCTCGAAAACCGCTGACCGTTCATGGCCGGCATACCCACGTCGATGCTTTATGCAAATTTTCAAATAACCAGTCTCGAACGCTACCGCAACCACCCCCAAAACCTGCCGCCGGCATTGCATTAACCATGAGCAGGTTTCAGGGCATTGAGCAAGCCGAAATAATACTGCAGGATTTCCATCAGCTCATCCGGATTGAAGGGCTTGGTCAGATAGTCGGTGACATATTGCTGAATACCTTCCATCTTGTTGTCGGGCACTCCCAAAGCCGTGAGCATGACAATGATGTTGCCATCATAGAGGTCGCTCTCAACAATCTTGCGAATCGTATCCCAGCCATTCATATCGGGCATCATGACATCCATCAGGATGACTCCCCGAAAGCCATCCTCCAGATGTTCGAGACACTCTTCACCGCTCGCCGCGGTCAGTATCGCAATCCCCTCTGACTGAAAGAAAGCCTCCACCGACTGCCTGATCAGCTCCTCGTCATCAACCAGCAGTACTTGAGCGTCCATTTTTGACTCCTCTAGGTTCATATCGGCAATTACTTGCATAACATTACATGCTATACCCTGAATCCGCGCTTACCCTGGGATGACAGCCAGGCAGACAGACGCCTGGATATATCCTGCAGTGCCGCTATTTCATCAACAGCGCCGCGGGCAATGGCCTCTTTGGGCATACCGTACACTACGCAGGTTTCTTCATCCTGGGCCAGGGTATGGGCCCCGGCCTGATGCATCTCCAGCATACCGGTGGCGCCGTCGTCCCCCATGCCGGTCATGATGATGCCGATGGCATTCTTGCCGGCGCAATTGGCCGCCGAGCGGAACAGTACATCCACCGATGGCCGGTGACGGCTGACGGCCGGGCCGTCGGACAGTTCGGTCACATAATTGGCGCCGCTGCGGCGCAACAGCAGGTGACGGTTGCCGGGTGCCAGGTAGGCATGCCCCGGCAGGACCCGCTCGCCATGTTCGGCCTCTTTAACCGCGATCCGGCACAGGCTGTCGAGACGTTTGGCAAAGGTCTTGGTAAAGGCTTCCGGCATATGCTGGGTAATCAGAATCCCCGGGCAGTCGGCCGGCATATCCATCAGAACCGTCTTCAACGCTTCGGTACCGCCGGTAGAGGCCCCCAGAAGAATAACCTTCTCGGTTGTGGAAAACGTATGATGCTCGGCAGCCAGAACCACATCGGCGGAATTTTTCAATTGCACCGGAACATGCGCCGCGCCGCGAGGTAGCGGCTGGCGCAAACGCGCCTTGGCGGCCCCGCGGATCTTATCGGTCAGTTCCTCGGCATACTCTCGCAGCCCGCTCTGGATATCGACCTTCGGCTTGGTGACGAAATCAAAGGCCCCCAGCTCCAGGGCCTGCAGTGTGACAACGGAACTCTTCTCCGTCAGGGACGACACCATCACCACCGGCATCGGCCGCAACCGCATCAGTTTTTCCAGAAAGGCCAGCCCATCCATCCTGGGCATCTCCACATCCAGAGTCAGCACGTCCGGGTTGAGCGCCTTGATCTTCTCCCGGGCCACCAGCGGATCGGGAGCGGTTCCCACCACCTCCATATCCGGCTGCTTGTTTATGATCTCGGTCAGCAGGCTACGGATCAGGGCTGAATCGTCTATGACAAGAACCTTGATGGGCATGTTCGTCCTTATTATCCTTCCACGTGAGCTGAGTACCGGGGGATCACGGAACAGGGCGGCCTGCACCAGTCCTTCAGCTTGGTCGAGTCATAAAAATCACTGAAGAGCCGCGCCGAATAAGCCTGTTCCTTTGTCTTCGATGCATCCACCGACTGGTAATTGTTAAAGAGCATCGCAACCACCCCGCCGTCAAGACTGTTATTCGCGACCATCTCCTGCAAAACCTCCCGAAGTTCATTGAACCGCATACCTTTTCTGTAGGGACGGTCCTCCGTGAGGGCGGTAAAAACATCGGCAACCGCGATTATGCGAGATCCAAGCGGGAGCTCCGTCCCCTTGTAGCGGAAAGGATAACCACGGGAATCGATCCGCTCATGATGGAATGAAGCCCAGCTGTTGACCTCCTCCAGCCCTCTTATGTTGTTCAAGGCCCGATACGTCCAGAACGGATGTTTCTTGATGATATTGAACTCCTCTTCCGTCAGTTTTCCCTGCTTGTTCAGAATCTTGGCGGGTATGGTCAGCTTGCCGATGTCATGGAGATAACCGGCAACCTTCATCCGCTGGCAGCCACTTTCGGAAAAGCTGTAAAGCCCCGCCAGCGCTTCAGCCGCACCCGCCACGCCACTCGAATGGCTTGCGGTGAAATGACATTGGAAATCGATAAGATGACTGAACACCTTGCTCAAGTCGACCATGTCACAGATGTCGAGTTCCACATTGAAAAAACTCAGGCTGTCGTTAACACTATCGTTAATGAAGGTACTGTCGAGATTGAACCAGAAGTATTCCCGCTGGGCCAATCGGGTAAAGGCCTCTACATATTCAGGCACAAAGACGGATCCGGCGTCCCTCCTGATCGCAGCGCAGATTTCCGGAACCTGGCCGAGAATCTCCCTGCCGTTGCAGATAGAGGCGTCGATCATGCCTGCAAGGTGGATAATCTGGCTGAATGGGGAATCGGACTCTCCTTTCACCATGGTCTGCCTGCCATGTTCCCAGCGATAATGATGATGCCGTATCAATGTGGCTACGGTAGCAAACGGACGAAAGTTTTTCAGGAGCTGGTAACCCAGCTCGGCATGTATCTCGATCAGTTCGGGATCGATGTCATAGTTTGCAATATATTTTCTTTCTTTGAGGGAAAAGGCACCGATGTCATGCAGCATGCCGGCAAGGGCCAGCTGGGACTGGAGTTCCAGCGAGAGACCCAGCTCCCTGGCGATATTGTGAGCTATGTAGGCGGTCCTCATCTGGTGACAGGCGATTGTCGGGCTGATCCATTCCATGACCCGTGACAGGCAGAGGATCATATCGGAAAGTGTGACTTTTTGAGTTTTGCAAATCATCATGTGTCAACCACCGTTGTTTGGTAAATGAGTTCCTGTTACATAGCCTGTTTGCGAATCTTTTTGACAAAGACCTGCCCGGTGTTCGGATGGAAGATAAGCTTTCGCGGATAGATATCCCCTACATCCACGGCAGACAGCTGAATATTTCTCGCGGTCAGGTAATCAAGGGCAAAATCCGCGTTCTGCCTGCCTACATCACTCATTCCGTCCATTACCCTGCCGGCGCCGAACACCTTTGCCTCCAGGCTGGCCTGCCTGCCGCCAAGTTTGATAAAATGTCCGAGCAACAGTTCCATCGCATGGGTACCGTACCTGGCCGAAGGATCCACGGGCTTACCCTTTTTCTGCGCTTCCCCCGGCAGCATAAAATGGTTCATCCCCCCAACACCATTGGAGCTGTCGTAGATACAGACAGAAACACAAGAGCCCAGCACGGTAGAGATGATGATATTGTCATCGGTGACATGATATTCCCCAGGAAGGATTTTGATTGCCAAGGCATTAAAATTCCGTTCGAAGTAGGTCCTTTTTGAGAAGTGCGGTCCTGATTC
This sequence comes from Deltaproteobacteria bacterium, assembly GCA_021779135.1. GTDB lineage: Bacteria > Desulfobacterota > Desulfuromonadia > Geobacterales > Pseudopelobacteraceae > CAIPTY01. Next base: position 7,679 of record JAJYBH010000050.1, on the reverse strand, counting down.
CATTAGTTTCCTGTCTCCATGTACCCTGACGGCAACACGGCTTCGCCGTCACTGCCTGAGTGAATAAACCGTTTTCCCGCACAAACGGAACAGATCCACGGCATTGTGAAAACTCTCCGAATGCCCCGCAAAGAAAAGACCTTCCGGTTGAAGATATGGCGCCAGTTTCTTGAGGATGTTGAACTGCGTCTGCTTGTCGAAGTAGATCATTACATTACGGCAGAAGATTGCGTCGAATTTCTCGCTGATCGGCCACTGCGGGTCGAGGAGATTGATGCGTCTGAATTTGATCATTTTCTGGAGTTCCGGCCTTACCTTGGCAAACCCTTCCTGCTTCCCCTCCCCGCGCAGAAAGAATTTCTTTAATTGACTCACAGAGAGCTTGCTCAGCTGGTCAATGGGATAGATTCCTCGGCGCGCCCGCTCCAGGACATGTGTATCGATATCCGTGGCCAGGATCTGGACCGGCTGATCGAAGCCTTTGAAATGTTCTACGACGGTCATGGCAATGGAGTAGGGCTCTTCGCCGGTGGAAGATGCGCAGGTCCAGATGGATACCGGGCGGTTCCTGGGAAGGGTCGCCAGGTGCTGCGCAAGGATCTGAAAATGATGCGCCTCACGGAAGAAAGAGGTCAGGTTGGTGGTAAGGGCGTTGACAAACTCCTCTCTCTCGGCCGCGTCGCCATTTTCCAGCAGCTGTATATACTCGGCAAACGAATGGAGCCGCCTCACCCTGAGGCGGCGCGCAAGCCGGCTGTAAACGAGATCCTTCTTGGAGGGAGCCAGGGAAATGCCAGCAACCCGGTAGATCAGGCTCCTGATATGATGGAAGTCTTCCGCGGTGAAGGGAAACAGATACAGTTCCCTGTCGGCGGTTGTTCTTCCGATTGCCGGTTGTTTTGTCCCGGTTGTAACCAGCATTTACTGCTCCCCGTATCTGGTCTCTGCTTATTCGCTTTTACAGTCAAGACGGCACTTATTAACTTCAAAACCTCCGAGGTTTTGGAAACCTCGGAGGTTTGTTACGTGCCAAGCAGATCAGAATTCCTTCCAGTCATCATCAGCATCAGCGGCCTTTGGTGCGGACAGCTTGAGCGAGTCGGCCTGAGTGCGGCTTTTCGGCGCGCCAAGCCTGTTGACCTTCTTTTCAGAGATCAGCGGATGCAGTGCTTGAATCCTTTGAACCTTTTTCGCTGCTGCGACCTTCTGGGGCTGAGTACTCTCCTCCAACTTGAAGCGGGTGACAACCTGCACCATCTGTTGCGCCTGTTCCTCCAGCGACTCGGCGGCAGCGGCGGCCTGTTCGACCAGGGCGGCATTCTGCTGGGTGACATCATCCATCTGGGTGATGGCGGTGTTGACCTGTTCGATACCGCTGGACTGTTCCAACGAGGCGGCCGAGATCTCGGCCATGATGTCGGTCACCCGTTTGATGCTGGTGACGATCTCCTGGGTGGTATGCCCGGCCTCTTCCACCAACCGGCTGCCATCCTGCACCTTACTGACCGAATCCTCGATCAGGGTCTTGATCTCTTTGGCGGCAGCGGCGCTGCGCTGGGCCAGGCTGCGCACCTCGGCCGCCACAACAGCAAACCCCCGACCCTGCTCTCCGGCCCGGGCCGCCTCTACCGCCGCGTTCAGTGCCAGGATATTGGTCTGGAAGGCGATACCGTCGATGACGCCGATGATGTCGGAGATCTTGCGGGAGCTGTCGGTAATCGATTGCATGGTGCATACAACCTTGTTGATGACATCGCCCCCCTTGACTGCAACACCACTGGCACTTATGGCCAGCTGGTTGGCCTGCTGGGCGTTATCGGCGTTCTGCTTGACGGTCGAGGTCAACTCTTCCATGCTGGAAGCGGTCTCTTCCAGGGCCGAGGCCTGCTCTTCCGTCCGCTGTGACAGATCGGCATTGCCGGCTGCGATCTGCTCGGTGGCGGTCGCGATGGAATCGGCTCCGCTGCGCACCTCGCCGACGATCTTCGCCAGACCATCATTCATCTCTTTCAGGGACGCCAGCAGATGGCCGGTTTCGTCCTCGCTGTCAACGTTGATCTTCACTGTCAGGTCACCGGCCGCAATCTGCTCCGAGGCACTGATGGCCTTGTCGAGGGCCTCTTTGATCTTGCGGGCCACCAGCCAGGCAAAGGCAAAGATCGCCAGGGCCAACAGCAGTGTGCCCCCCAGAATCTGCAAGCGCATCTTCGCCACCCCCGCCTTGACATCATCCACATAGATGCCGCTGCCGACGACCCAATCCCAGCCTTTGATCAACTTGACATAGGAGATCTTGTCAACCGGCTGGGTTGCGCCCGGCTTGGCCCACTGGTATGCGATAATACCGGCTTCCTTTTCCTTGGCCACCTTGACCATTTCAACAAAAATCTGCTTGCCGTGGGGATCCTTGATGTCGGCGACATTTTTGCCATTCAATTCGGGTTTGACACCATGCATCAGCATCCTGGGTTCCAGGTCGTTGACCCAGAAATACTCGTTGCCGTGATAGCGCATATCCTTGATGTTTTCCAGGGAGCGGGCCTTGGCTTCCTCAATAGTGATCTTGCCGTCCCTGGCATCCTGCATATGGCTTTCGATCAGCGATGCGGCTGATTCCACGACGCCCTTGGTCGCATCTATTTTCTCGTCCATCAACTTTTTTTCCATAAAAGGGAGAACATAGAACAAGACTCCCAGGATCAGCAGCACGATGGTGGTGATTGAAATACTCAGGATCTTGGAGAGAATTTTCCAGTTCTTAAAGCCCTTGATTTTCATAATAAATACCGCCTTTCTGATTATTAATAATTTAAATGGATTGATCCATAACCTGCATCTCTTCACTGCTCATCAATTTTTCGATATCCACCAGGATCAGCATCTGATCGTCCACCGTGCCGAGACCGGTGATGTAGTCGGTATTCAAGGCTGCGCCCATTTCAGGCGCCGGTTTGATCTGCTCCGCCTTCAACGCCACTACGTCGGATACGCCGTCCACCACCATGCCGATGATTCTCCCCAGCACATTCATGATGATGACCACCGTAAATTCATGGTAGGTCGGCTCGCCGACCTTGAACTTGATACGCATGTCCACAATCGGCACGATCACGCCGCGCAGGTTGATGACGCCCTTGATGAATTCCGGGGCATTGGCGATGTGGGTCACCGGATCGTAACCGCGGATCTCCTGGACTTTGAGGATATCGATGCCGTACTCTTCATTGCCCAGGGTAAAGGTCAGATACTCCGATGGAGCATTTGTCCCGTTTCTGTCACTACTGTTCCGACCCGTTTGCATAAGCGTCTGTTACCTCCGTTCGCTGGTATATGTGAATATCAACCTGATTTGTGCATCAGCAGCAACGAGCCGACATCCAGTATCAGGGCTACCCGGCCGTCACCGAGAATGGTTGCGCCGGCAGTGCCGTCCACCTTGCGATAATTAGTTTCAATGCTCTTGATGACCACCTGATGTTCATCCAGCAGGGCATCCACCAGTACGGCCGCTTTTTCGCCTTCCACATCGATCAGTACCAGGATGCCCTTATCCGCCTCCGTTACCCGCGCCGGCAGGTTGAACAACTCGTGCAGCGGAATGATCGGAATGTAATCTCCGCGGACATGGACGACATTCTTGCCGTTAACGGTCTTCAGACAGCCGGCGGCCGGCTGGAGGGATTCGATGATCGAGTTGAGCGGGATAATGAACTTCTCATCGCCGACGGCCACCGAGAGCCCATCCAGGATAGCGAGAGTCAGAGGCAGGCTGATGGTGACCCGCGTACCCTGGCCCGGCTCGGACAGGATCTGCACCCGGCCGCCGATGGACTGGACATTGCGCAGCACCACGTCCATGCCGACACCGCGCCCGGAGATATCCGTGACCGCATCAGCCGTTGAAAACCCGGGGGAGAAAATCAGTTGCCAGACCTCTTCATCGCTCATCGCATCGGAGACCGGGATGCCGCGTTCCGCTGCCTTGGCCAGGATTCTGGCCCGATTGAGCCCGGCGCCGTCGTCAATCACATCGATGACAATCCGGCCACCGGTCTGCGAGGCCCGCAGGGTGATCGTACCACTGCGTTCCTTTCCGGCCGCAATCCGCTCCTCCGGGATCTCCAGGGCATGATCCAGGCAGTTGCGGACCAGGTGGGTCAGCGGATCGGTAATCTTCTCGATAAGCCCCTTGTCCAGCTCGGTAGTGTCACCAACGGTTTTCAGTTCCACCTGCTTGCCGAGCTTGGCTGCCAGCTCCCGCACCATGCGGGGAAAGCGGCTGAATACAATGCTGATCGGCACCAGCCGGATCGACATGACACTCTGCTGCAGGTCGCGGGTCGTTCGCTCCAGTTGCTGCAGGCTGCGATGCAGGTTTTCATACTGCACCGGATCGAGAGCCGAGGCGGACTGGGAGACCATAAGCTGGGTAATGACCAGTTCTCCCACCTGGTTGATCAACTGGTCGACCTTGTTGACGCCGACCCGGAGCGTCGATTCGGTCTCCCCGGCTCGGCGGCCGTATGCCCCGGGGGCCAGTTCGTTCCTGTCGTAGGCCCGATTCCCCATGAGAGCGGGAGAGGCGGCCTTGCCCGAAACCTCCACTGATTCTTCCGTTGCCTCGCCCAATGTCTCAGCGTCTGGATTTGCAACGGCAAGGGATGTCTCGCGAATCTTCAACTGCCCTTCATCAGCTACAAACTCGAAAATGTCGCGGATAACGGTTTCACTTGCCGGGCTGACAAGGTTGAAACTCCAGCAGATGGTACATGTCTCCGGGTCGAAGCCCGCCAAGTCGGGAAAGGAAGATAACCCGGCATTGATGCTCAACTCTCCCAGCTCTTGCAATTCGCGAAACAGTTGCTCGATCCGGACTCCGCGCCTGAAGATATCGGGGTCCGGGGTAAACACGAGCTCGTAGCGATGCAGCACGGGAACTGACCCGTCGGATGATGGGGACGAGACGGATATGACTGCGTCGGACCGCTCACATCGCACGTCGCTGCTATCGATAAGCTGCTGCAACTTCCTGCTGATCCGGACGACGGCATCCTGATTGACACCGGCATCATCGCGATGACCGGCAAGCTGCATATTGATTACATCCCCGGCCTCGAGAAACAGATCTATCATGGCCGCATTAAAAGGGATTTCATGATTGCGGATACGGTCGAGAAGAGATTCCAGGACATGGGTCACGACGGTCATGTCCTGGAAACCGAAAATCCCAGCGCCGCCCTTGATCGAATGAGCTGCCCTGAAGATAGCATTGAGCTTTTCCTCATCAGGCTCTTCATTGCTCAGCGCGAGGAGAATCTGCTCCATCTCCGCCAGATGTTCGGCGCATTCCTCAAAAAACACCTGGTTAAATTGATTCAGATCGATGTCTGGCTTTATTTCTTGAGCTTGAGTCATACATACCCCTGCTTGGTTTCAAAGTAAGGGCCGATCTCACGGGCAAAACCCAGAAATTGAATCTTTTCCCTTATGGCGTCGGGTATAGACATGATCCGGGGCATGACCCCTCTTTGTTTCAGATTTTTGAGGAATATGACCAGAAGCTGACAGCCACTGGCATCGAATTCATTAATCCCGGCAAGGGTAAGCTCTGCCAGGTGTGCTTTGCTATCCCCCATGCCTTCCATGTTTATTCCACAGGCTGAGAGGGTCGCCAGTTGCTCCACAAGATGAGGTAGTTGCGAAGTCACGCCGTTCATGGACCAGTCTCCTCCAAGAGGAATTTTGATTTGTGCAGCAGTTTCCTCGGGCATGGTTCATTCCTCCTTCGGTTACCTTCGCTTGAAATTGGCCTTCTTCCCATAGGTGCAGATACGGTGCCAGCCCGAGACCACATAAAACCTCTTTAAATGCGGCATGTTAAGCGCCCGTATGAATCGGTCCCCATGCGACATGTTTTTCATTTTAAATGCGTGTGATTGGTAATAATCCCGTATTAACAGTTAATTACGCGCGAGGGACGAAAGTTGCCGGGTGCGACAAATGTCGTAAGGGTCTATGGGACGTCAGCGGTCGGAGATGGAGCGGGGAACAAGCCGGTGTCCGGGATAATCGATTTGAATCGACGTGCTGCCCCGCCCCATAGCGGTGTCGAAGTGACCCGCATAAGCTGTCATAACGTACCGGCATTTCATTGAGTGATGGATCAAGGAGCACGCCGGTCCGGGTCAACCTTCAACGACGATTCACGAGCTCAACGTGTTGTGATTCTCGCATACATGCAAGGCAGTAAATGGGCTATTATAGAGATGTACCAAAGAGCTGGGATTGAATCGAATCCGGAAGGTGGCGATTGTGATGCAGCACCTGGAACCAAAACAGAAGACTGGCCTGGTTGTCATATTAACCGGAAACGGCAAGGGCAAGACCACCTCGGCGCTGGGTATGGCACTGCGGGCGGTTGGGCACAAGATGCGGGTCTGTATCATCCAGTTCATGAAGGGTGATCTGTACACCGGCGAGATCGACGGACTGAAATGGCTGGCGCCGCTGGTCGAGTTCCACCAGACCGGCAAAGGTTTCTGCGGCATCCAGGGCAACCCCATTCCCTACCATGAGCATCGCGCCAATGCCCAGTGCGCCATCGAGCTGGCCGGGGAGAAGATCCGGTCTGGCCAGTTCGACATCGTGATCCTGGATGAGATCAATAACGCCCTCCAGCTCAGGCTGGTGGACCTGCCGCAGGTACTGGAACTGCTCGACGCCAGGCCGCCTGACCTGCATCTGGTGCTGACCGGGCGCGACGCCCACCCTGATGTTTGTGACCGTGCACATACCGTGACCGAACTGGTCGAGATCAGGCATGCCTATCGTGACGGCATCGAGGCTCAACAGGGGATCGATTACTGAGGCGTTTTCAACAAATCATGCAGCTGTCCTGGTTCGCTTGACCGGCAGACCGTGGTGCCGGCCATGTTCACTCGCCGCTGTAATATGCCGACCGGGTGAGCGGGGGTATTATGGGACAGCGGGGACACATACTCGCCACGGGGCAGCTCATGGGGACCTATAAGAGGCGCAGGGGGACGGGGCCGCTTCAGTAGTCATTATCGCCGGATTCCGCTTTCGCCGGAGGGCCAATGTTTGAGATGGAAACGCGGGGCTTCAGTTGTTTATGCCTGGTTTGGCTCTCCGCCAGACGATCGAGTAGAGAACCAGATTTATGAGGAGGGCCGCGACCCCGAAGAAGATCTGTGAGCGCTGGGTCAAACCGAGCGGGTAGAGGAGCGGTTCCAGATACCGTTCGATAAAGCCCCCCTGATAGCCGGTCTCCCCCGCAAGGCGCCGGAAATGGTTTTCCAGGTAGGTAAGCGGACAGACCCAGCCTCCCAGCTCTATCGCGACCCCCCAGACAGCGGCCGGCAGGTGAGCCCAGGCAAGCCGTTTCCAGCGCAGCACGGCCAGCCCGCCGAATACCGCAAAGAGCACGAACAGGGCATGGATAAAAACGGACAGGTCTGCCAATGCGCCATATAGCATAGACTGTTTTCTTTGCCGGGAGGTTCAGGCCGGTACAAAATAGATGTCGGTCGGCTTGAATTTGCTGTTGCGCAGGAAGCGGGCCCGTACCTCCATGCCGATGTGCGCCTCGTCCGGCTCCGCGCCGACCAGACGCGAGAGGAAGAGGGTATCGGCACCATCGAACTCGACCAGGATCAGGG
>JAJYBH010000159.1 GCA_021779135.1 Deltaproteobacteria bacterium | reverse complement strand
TGGCTATCGTAATCCTCGAAACATGATTTCCATGGCCTACCTCATTGCGGGTAAGCTCAGATTCAACAAGCTATATGCTCAACCCACTTGAAACGTTGAAGAGCCGGAAATAAATCTATTCAGATAAATCCAAAACCCTTTAGACGCCTTGATTTAAAAAAAATCCTTGAACTACACGTAAGTTCTCAAAGACTGCATAGATGATAAACATCTGCAATGATTTTTTTGATGACATCTCCCCAGCTCAACCAACCGGAGTGAAACTATGAGTAAATACATCATCATTATTGCAGTCATATATTCAATGGTGATTCTACTGCCGACAGGCTCCTCTGCTGCCACTGACAATATCTATACCCTTGACGAGATCACTCCTGCACCAACATGGGAAGGCACCACTGGGAACCGCCTCCAATCATCATCAACTTACGGCGACGAAAGTGTAGTCACCTTCAACCTCCCGTGGGACTTCGTGTTCTACGGCCATACATATTCAGCAGGCACACCCGTAATCCTCGATACCAACGGTAACATCTGGTTCAACTCGAACATCTCCACTTCAGCCCATTCATTTGGCCTCGATACCACAGCAGGACGTGGGCCGGTTATTGCCGCTTGGAACGATGACCTGTCATCAGCTTATTACGGCGGAGTATTTGTCCAGCATAAAACCGATTTGCCTTTAGGAGAACGTGTTGTCGTCGAATGGCAGACCGAAACCCAGGCAGATGAAGGGCTCTTTGCCCCGAACAGTTTTGAAACCATACTTTTCAAGGACGGCAGAATTCGGACTGACTATCAGTCAATCAAGACCACACAAGGGGCTGACGCTGGCTCCGGCATCTCGAAAGGTGCAAATGGCTCATACCTCAGCGTGACATCCAATTTCACCCAAGTTCCGGCGATGACCACCACATCGCCGCGCTCGTTTCTCTACACACCAATTCCAGCGGCGGTCAATGTCACGATCAACGGTTCAGGCAGCGGTTCCGTTTCATTCAGCCCATCAAACAGCGCTTGCAACAGCAACTGTTCTGAAAACTTCCTCCGCAGTCAGCAGGTAACGCTGAATCCAGCGGCCAGTTCATACTCGCTCTTTACCGGCTGGACAGTCGGTGCATGCACCGGATTTATCACTACTCCGTGCATACTGACTCTCAACGCCGATGCTACAACGACAGCCACATTTGACAAGGACACAGCCCATCAAGTCAATGTTAACGGTGTGTATTATTCAACCATCCAGGCCGCTTATAATGCTGCGGCGGATGGCGCAAACATAAAACTCTGGGCAACTGATTACAGCGAGACCGTAACCTGTAGCAGCTCCAAGACTGTTACGTTCAATGGTGGGTACGATAGCACCTACGCCACCGTAGTCGGACCTATTATTCTGAACGGCTCTCTTATCATCAAAAACGGCAAAGTAATCGCAAACGGATTGACCATCCGCTAATTGAGTACGTATTTCCTGGATTCTCAGGATCGCCTGAGGGCTTCTCAAACTCATTCGATAAAAGAATCCTTATCGTAAATTCGTCCATCATCCAGAGATCGGCCCTGTATAGCCATGAAATCAGATCATTATTCCTGTAACGTGCTGTCCCATGAAGGCGATCATGGTAGAGAAAAATACGGCAAAGAGTATTGTCATGATTATAAGGATGACGATCCCCAAGGTGGTAACCCACGCGTTGACCCCGCCCAACTCCTGCAACACCGGGATGTAATTCTGCGCTGACTGCGTTGCCCTGGTTTCGATGATCTTCCCTTTTGCATGCCGGTAATACAGATAGTTGCCGACCATCCCGATTCCGATGTGCAGGAGAATATTGACCCCGGGTATGCAGAAGACCACAAAGGTGATGGCGGCCAGCGCATACATCTTCCGGTACAAGAACCAGAGAAACGTGAAGCCGAAACAGGACCAGTTCCAGGTGACACGGAATTCCTCTCTCCCGGACATGGTGAACCGTGAGAAGCATTGGATGTAATAGTGGGCATTCGGCCCGACAAACTCTCGTATTTCATCGCTGCTGATGCCGTCGATGTTGATGGTGCTGGAGGGGTCGAGATTCAGCATCGAGCCGCAGAAGCGGCATTTTATCGCTCCATCGAGGATGGTTTCCTTGCAGTACGGGCAGATCATGTCTGGACAGCTCCTTCCGCTCAGTTAGGCCACGCCGGTGTTTTTACAGCATGTTACAATTAAAACCAAACTCAGTCCCTGAAATAGGCGATGGCCGGCCTGACAGCCAGTGCAACAGCTGCGACAAGCAAGACCCAAACATACTGCCTGACGAACCCGGGGAAGTAAGCCCCGGCAATCGCGCCAAACAGAAGAGAGCTCCACTTCAGCAAACCTATATCAATCCAGGACCATATCTTCGTTCTGAATACTATCATATGCTTACACGGAAGGGATCAAGCGCAGCTCCTGGCCGATGTCATCGCCATTGAGCATGATCTCCCCGCCCTCGCCCTCTTCCGCGCGCACTACCCCATGATCCACCCATTCCTGGAGCTGCCTGGCGGAAACACCAAACTTCGAAATCGCCTCGTCGATTGTGTACCAGCTCTTGTTTAATGACATGGCTCCCTCCTTTTTCCGTTTATTTCGCAGTAAAGTATACCACGCAAACTACAGATCCGGGTTAAATCCGTTGCTCCGTACCCGGCTTCTGATGGAATTCCATGGATAAATCCCATAAGAGGGTGAAGTTCGGCACATCATCCGGTATACTGATGTGACACGAACGTAATTCGTCGGAACCAACAATTTTTGCCGGGATACCTGCCGCATGAAATGCTCAAATGCCGGAACCTATAAAAAAATCCTGCTCTCTGCCATCCTTGCCTGTACCGTCCTGGCATTGCTGCTTCCGGTTGTTCTGAAGAGATCCCTTGCCACCCCTCAGGCAGCATCACGGGTTTCCCGGCTGCTTTCCGACAGGCTGGGTCAGCCGGTCGTCATCAAGAATCTGGCCTTCTCGGACGGCGCCCTGCGGATGAAGGGCCTCTCTATCGCCAATCCCTCCGGCTTCCCACAATCAAATCTGCTTTCAGTCGATGCGCTTACCCTCAAACCCCGTTGGTTCACGCTGCTCTCCGGCGAGCGAGTTCTAGAGAAGATTGCCGCAGAGGGGTTATCCGTGAACATGCAACATGACAAGGCCGGTGTCTGGAATTTCAGCCAGCTGCAGCGCCGCTTGTCATCTTCACCCCCCTCCGCCGCCGAGCTGGTTATCCGTCAACTTGCAATCACCAGGGGGACCTTGCAGGTCAATGATCAGACTATTGCCGGATTGAACATCAAGATGTCGAACCTTGCCACAAAAGGGTCGCAGAAATCCGGCTTCAACCTGGAATTTGAGGATCCGGGCCGCAACCATTATGTATTGTCCGGAAAGGCGCGGCTGAGCAAGGAACCCGAGCTTGAAGTCGCCCTGTCCTCGTCATCCATCGCCCTCAACAGCCTCTCCGAGATACTGAAGATCGACAGCAGGTACCTGCCGGACAGGGGAGATGCAATCCTCCGCTTGTCCGCAACCCTGAGCAAAGGGAACATTCGGAGCGCGGGGGAGCTGAGCATCAGTTCCGCGGTCGTGCCCGGAGTCGGGAGGGGCGAGGCGTTCAGCGGCATTCTCGCTCTTTCAGCCGATTATGATCTGCGACAGGATCACCTTGCCATCGAACATCTCACGCTGCATCTGAACAAGCTCCTCGCTGTCCGGGCCTCCGGGGATGTGAAGGAACTGAAACGGGCACGACAATTCGCAATCGATATCGTAACGGATGAAACAGATCTCGCCAGAATAGTGCCGCTGATTTCAGCGTTGGACCAGAGGAACATTACCCTGGGCGGCAAGTTGGGAAAGAGTTCCCTGCATCTGTCAGGCAATGCTGTTGACGGCATTTCCTCGGCCAGGGGGAACCTGGCATTATCACATGGCTTGCTGATTCAGGATAAACGGCTGCTGTTCAATGACCTGTCCATCACTGCCGCGCTTTCCGGCAGCGGCGGCAAGCTGACTATCAGCGGAAAAGCCGTTCAGACAAAAACATCCGGGGAACCGGTCCTTGAAACCCTCGATGCACCCTACAGCGTCACATTCGACAGACATCTAAAAACAGTCACAGCCCGCTCGCCGGCGGTTTCCGCACGGGCGCGGGGTGTATCTTTTTCCGGCAGACTCTCCTATGCGGATGGGACTGCCCTGGTGGAAAACGCTGCCCTGACGTCCAAGGATCTGACAATGGCGCTGGGGCGTCTCTCGGCACGGATACCGGCAAAACAGGTTGCATCGGCAACGGTGCGCTATCGGGTCAGCGCGGATTTTTCCGGATGCGACCTGCGTCGCGGTGAGGCGCTGCTCAAAAATGCTTCCGGGACTATCCGAGGCGCGTATGCCTGGAGTCCGGGCGCAAAGTGGCTGACCGGAACGGCGGAACTGCACGCCGACAAGCTGGCCTGGCAGGGGAAAGAGGCCGGCGCTTCCCGGGTTCATGCGGAGTTTTCGGAATCCGGGGCCAAAGCTGCCTTCAAGACGGCCCTGCTCGGCGGAACCGTTCAGGGGGACACGGCCTTCAATCCTTTCGCCTGGCGGAACAAGGTGGCCTTCAACATCAACGCACAAGGAATCAATCTGTCAGGGGTCAACAAGTACGCCGGTCTGCGGGGCGATACGACCTTATCAGGAGGAACGCTGGACGCGGCCTGCACGGGCAGGTATTCATCTTCCGGCGGCCTGTTCTGCCATATCGGGGCGGAGGGGAAAGACATTGCGGTGACCGGCAAGGCGGGCAAAAGGATCCTTTCGGCGGGCGGAATCAAACTTGACAGCGATCTGTCCGGCAAAAAGCTGGTAATCAACGAAGCCCTGCTGACAGCCGGTAAGGCAGTTGCCGTCAGGGCCAGCGGCGCGATCGAGAATGTCTTTCTACCTGAACGTCAGGGACGGATTGCCGTTACGGTTCCAAGAACTTCCCTTGCGGACGTTGTGGATACATTTCTCAACAGCATGCCGCGAGCCATGCAGGAGGCGACGTTTGAGGGGTCCCTGGCGGCCGAAGGAGGACTCAACCTGCTGGAAGGCAAGATCCTGGCAGATGGCGCGGTCACCCTGTCCGGCATCGGCATCGATGCCCCCACGGATAAAATCAGCGTAACAGCTATAAACGGCGTGTTGCCGCTGTCCCTTGACCTGGCGGGCAAGGCAGTTGTCAAGCCTCCATCAACCACGAGCTTTAGCCGGCGAAACTATGCTACTCTTGTGAAGCAGCTTCGCCAGAGCACGGAAAAAGCCGACACCATCACCATCGGCAGCGGCAGTTTCGGCGGTATACGCGTGGATTCCGCAAAGATCAGGTTACGGGCCGCCAGGGGGGTCACCGAGATCATCTCTCTCGATTCCTCGCTCTTTGGAGGCGCCCTGATGGGAAAGGGGTTCATTGCGGTACAAAACGGGATTTTCTACCGGGGTGATCTGCTCTTAAACGATCTCAGCCTGGTGAGGATTTGCCAGGCATTTCCCGCTATTAGCGGCTATCTGTCCGGTAAAATCGATGGGATCGTGAGCGTCCAGGGCAGGGGTTCGCAGCTATCGGGCATAACCGGCTTTACCGAATTTTGGGCACGGGAAACGAGCGCTGAAAAAATGCTGGTCAGCAAGGCATTCCTTCAGCGCCTGTCAGGAAAAAAAC
>JAJYBH010000049.1 GCA_021779135.1 Deltaproteobacteria bacterium | reverse complement strand
CACATTTTCAAGGGCAGTAAACTCAGACAGCAGGTGGTGAAACTGGAAAACGAAGCCGATGCTCTTGTTGCGAAACGTGGCCAGCTCCCGATCATTCTTGCGGAAAATATCCTCTCCGCGGAAGCAGATCGTTCCGGATGTCGGCCGGTCGAGGGCACCCAATAGATGCAACAAGGTGCTCTTGCCGGCTCCCGAGGCGCCAACCAGGGCGGTCGTGGTCGCCGCTTCCAGATCCAGGCTTATACCGGACAGGACCTCGATCCTGTTCTTGCCGATCTCGTATGTCTTGCAGAGACCGCGTACTTCCAGAATGCAGCTACTCATAGCGCAGCGCCTCTGCCGGCAGCATTCGCGAAGCCTGCCAGGCCGGATAAAGCGTGGCTATAAACGAGATCAGCACCGCCGTTATCGAAATCAGCACAACATCGGAGGGGACAACCAGGGAAGGAAAGCGGTCCAGGTAGTAGATATCCTTGCTGAAGAAATTCTGTCCGGTAACCTTCTCGATGAAGGCGATGATCGGTTCCAAATTAAGAGCTACCAGGAGACCGGATAAAACACCCAGAGCCGTGCCGATTACCCCGATGACCAGGCCTTCCAGAATAAATATTTTCATGATACTGCTACCGGTAGCGCCCATTGACTTCAGGATGGCAATATCACGATTTTTTTCCATAACGACCATGAACAGCGTGGAAGCGATGCCGAAGGCTGCCACCAGTACGATCAGGGTCAGAATGATGAACATCACCATCTTTTCGGTCTTGAGCGCGAAAAGGATGTTGCGATTCATCTGCATCCAGTCGCGGGCGTAATAATCGGGTCCCAAGGTCCGGTTGATGCTGCGGGCAAGCTCACCGGTATGGTAGACATCATCGACCTTGAGCTGGATCCCGGTAACGGTATCCCCCAGATCAAAAAAAGACTGGGCCTGGCCAAGGCTGATATAGGCCAGAGTCGAGTCGTATTCAAACATGCCGGTGTTGAAGATTCCCGCAACCCGGAACGGTTTCATCTTCGGCATCATCCCCAAGGGGGTGATGTTCCCCATGGGAGAAATGACATTAACCTTGTCGCCCACAAAGAGATTGAGATGCTTGGCCAGCTCCTTGCCAACCAGCAGGCCCGGAAGAGCGCCACGCCCCTCGTCCATCTTCGGCTCAAGCTTGTCGATGGAGCCCTCGACAACAGTCTTGCTCAACTTCGTGACCAATCGGTCGGTGGCGACATCGATTCCGCGCAGCACCACGCCGGAAACATTTTTGCCGGAAGATAACATAACCTGATTGTAAATAAAAGGTGTGGCTGCGGTTACCCCTTTGAACCCCTTGAGCTTCTCCATCACCTGGTGGTAGTCCTCCATGGGGGCGCCGTTGCGGACCACCACCACATGGGCATTGGTTCCCAGGATCTTCTCCTTGAGATCCTCCTCGAAACCGGTCATGACCGCCAGGACGATAATCAACGCCATAACGCCCAGCATCACACCGGCGGTGGAAATAAAGGTAATGATCGAGATAAAGGTAGACTTGCGCTTGGCTTTCAGGTAGCGCAGACCGATTAACAGTTCATATGGCATCGATTTACTTGGTTTCTTTTCTCAGCTGCGGAAACAGGATGACATCACGGATCGAAGCGGAATCGGTCAACAGCATCACCAGCCGGTCGATGCCGATGCCTTCTCCGGCCGTGGGTGGCAGGCCATATTCAAGGGCGCGGACATAGTCTTCGTCCATGTAGTGGGCCTCTTCATCCCCCTTGTCCTTTTCGGCCACCTGGGACAGAAATCGTTCCTTCTGGTCAACCGGATCGTTGAGCTCGGAAAAGGCATTGGCAATCTCCCGGCCGCCGATAATCAGCTCGAAACGGTCGACCAACTCCGGGTCAAGGTCGTTTTTACGTGACAGCGGTGACACCTCGGTAGGATAGGCGGTGATAAATGTCGGCTGGATCAGCTTGTGCTCGGCAACCTCCTCGAAGATCTCCATGAGCAGCTTGCCGTAACCGATGTCGGCCGGCAGATCCAGGCCGATGCCGCGGGCGTAGGCCAAGGCCAGGTCGCGGTCGTCCAGTTGCCTTGCCTCGATATCACCGTACTCCAGCACAGCCTCACGGACGGTCAGACGCTTCCAGGGCCTCTGAAAGCTTATCTCAAGCCCCTGGTTGGTAAAATCTAGCGTTCCGAGAACTTCCCGGGCCACATGGCAGAAGAGCTCTTCGGTGAAATCCATCAGATCTTCGTAGGTAGCGTAGGCCTGGTAGAACTCCATCATGGTGAACTCGGGGTTATGGCGCACCGAGATGCCTTCGTTACGGAAATTGCGGTTGATCTCGAAGACCCGCTCCAGCCCGCCGACAACCAGTCGTTTCAGGTACAGTTCCGGGGCGATGCGCAGGTAAAGTTCCATGTCCAGGGCATTATGGTGGGTAATAAACGGCCGCGCCGTGGCGCCGCCGGGGATCTGGTGCATCATGGGGGTCTCGACTTCGAGGAAGTCGCGGTCGGTCATGAATGCCCGGATCAGATTGATGATGCGTGAGCGTTTGATGAAGATCTCACGCACTTCCGGGTTGACAATCAGGTCGACGTAGCGCTGGCGATAGCGGGTCTCCACATCGGTCAGGCCATGAAACTTCTCCGGCAACGGGAGCAGGGACTTGACCAGCAGGCGGATCCCGCGAGCGTGCAGCGACAGTTCGCCGGTCTTGGTCCGGAAGGGGTAGCCTTCCGCGCCGACAATATCCCCGATATCAAAGGATTCAAAATTGGCAAAGGCCTCTTCACCGATCTCGTCTTTTTTCACATACAACTGGACACGCCCCTTGCGGTCCTGGAGCTGAATAAAAGCTGCCTTGCCGAATGAGCGCCGGGCCAGGATGCGCCCCGCCACAACAAAGACATCGTCATTGGCATCGATCTGCTCTTTGTCTCCATAGGCTGCAATCACATCTGCAGAGGTGTGTTGGGGCTTGAAATCATTCGGGTAGGGGTTGATGCCGGCTTCCCAGAGTGTATCCACCTTGCGCCGTCTCTGGAGCAATAGTTCGCTTAATTCTTCCATATGTTAATCTGCCTCTCTTATTTGATTCAAACCAACTGAAGCTACTGTATTTTTCTGATCCTGTGATTCTGGTTATCCGCAATGTAGAGACTTTTTCCGTCAGTCGTGATGCCGATGGGAAAATTGAATTTTGCCACCGCTCCGATACCCTCAGTCAATCCGCCAGCGGCGCCGGAAGCTCCACCTGCAATAGTCGTAACGGGCCCGGAATAGACCGCTCCGGGAGCTGGGAGGACAATCTTGCGGACCGTATTATAATAAGAATCAGTCACATAGAGATTGGCACCATCGGTGGTAATGCCGTTCGGCTGGTTAAATCGCGCGGTCTGACCAGTGCCGTCCGTTGAATCGGATTCCAGGATACCCGGGCCACCCGGCTCGAATTTTCCGGCTATGGTCGTAACCGCACCTGTCGCGATGACGATCTTGCGAATCGTGCTGCTGGTAAAATCGGTCACATACAGGTTGGGGCCATCGGTAGTTATATGCTGCGGCAGGTTGAAACGGGCGGCGCCCTGGGTGCCGTCAGTGGCGCCAGCCGTCCCGGTTAAACCAGGGGTGCCGGCCACGGTTGTGACAGGCCCCGAATAGACGGCACCGGCTACTCCCGGATCAATGGTTATCTTGCGGATCGTATTATTGGAGTCCGTCACATACAGTCTTTTGCCGTCGGTGGTGATTCCATTTATTATGTTGAATCGTGCATCGGTCCCGATATCGGCGTCGACCGAACCCGCCGCCCCTGCGCTGCCTGCCAGCGTTGTAACTACACCGCTGGAAATCACAATCTTGCGAATCGTGTAATTACCGGTATCGGCGACGTAGAGGTTGGTTCCATCGGTCGTAATGTCGCGCGGGGCATTGAAAGTCGCTGCGGTACCAGTACCATCAAGCGAACCGGCCAGACCAAGCACATTGCCTGCTATCGTTGCATCAAACCCTGTGGCAATGTTTATCTGGCGGATTGAATTATTCAAATAATCCGCCACATACAGATTTGTACCATCGCTAGTGACGGCCATGGGGCGGTTGAACTTCGCCGGCGGGCTGACCGCAGTCGAATGGTTACTAAAACCGACACTGCTGCCGGAAAAAGTTGAAACAGAGTAGTTAGTGAACGTAAGCGGTCCCTTCGGGATTCTCCCACCCACAACAGATGAATATGTCTCAAAGGGAGCCGGCAGCGTATCATACTTCGTCGTTGCCGTTGTTGATGAGCTGCCGCCGCCGCAAGCGGTCATATACGTCATACACACTAAAGCAAAAACTACTGCAATTGTTTTCCGCATTCCTGTCTCCCTGCAGTTGTGTTTCGATCGTTCTCAAAGATATTGCGTAAATACTTCAAGTTGTTAGCTGGCAAGATTACAACAAATATCTGTTACTGACTGTCAGCGTCGCTCTTCTTGCGTCGCGCCCTGGGTGACTTCTTCGGTTTTTCTTCCGGTGCCTCCGCCGGGGGCGCGTCAACAACCGCAGGCTTCTTGGGTGCTGCACGACGGCGCGGCTTCGGAGCAGGGGCAGGCTCTTCAACCTCCACCTGAACTTCGACGGGCGGGGCATCTGCTACTACATCAGCCACAGGTTTTTTCTTGGCAGGGGCCGGGCGCAGTCGTTTCGGTTTTTCCGCAACCGGAGGTGGTTCGTGATAATCTGCAACAACGGGTTCCGGAACCTGCTCACGTGCAGGCGGAGCACCGGCATCTCCATGCGCCGCTTCCATTTCCGAGATAGCTTCACCTGACACCTTCGGTCCTTTTTTCCCACGGCGGCGCTTGCGTTTTTTGGGCTTGGTTGCGGATTCATCATGGACTTCCGCAGCCTGCTCGCTTGCCTCCGCGGCAGGGATGTTTTCTGTCCCGTGAGCGGTCTGGTCAACGGCGACTGGCGCTGTTTCAGCCGGTTCCGCTGAAGCGGCAACATCTCCGGCAGACTTCTTTTTCTTGCGACGCCGTTTGCGTTTTTTGCCACCCTCGGCAGAGACAAGACCCTCGCCCGCCTCGTCGGCAACAACCACTTTCTCCGCAACCGTCTCGAATCGCGGACGCGGCGCCGGGGCCTCGTCGGATTCCGCCTCTGATTTGGCCACATCCTCGGCTCGCGGCTTCTCGCGCTTGAAGGTTTCCAACTCCAACTGGTTGAGCAGGAAGGACGTCTTGCCCTTGACCGTCACCTCGATCTCGTAGTCATTCTCGATCTGGGTCAGCTCACGCTTCTTGCGATTCAACAGGTAGTAGGCCACCTCCAGGGGCAGCCCGCCGCGCACCTCGGAGATGGTGCCCTTGGCCGCTGCGCCGTGAACCTTGCGCAGGAAGGAAAGCGCCATGGCCTCAACGGATTTGACCTTGCCGCGACCCTCGCAGTGCGGACACTCCAGGTGAATGGCGTCGTTTATGGTCTTGGCGATCCGCTGGCGCGACATCTCCAGCATCCCGAATTCGGAAATACGGCCGACATTGACGCGGGCCTTGTCCATCTTGAGCGCCTGCTTGAGGGCCTTTTCCACCTCGTGATTATGCTTGTTCTCACGCATGTCGATGAGATCGATGACGATCAGGCCGCCCAGGTCGCGCAAACGAAGCTGGCGGGCAACCTCTTCGACCGCCTCCATGTTGGTCTTGAAGGCGGTATCCTCGATGCCGCGCTCTCCGCTGGACTTGCCCGAGTTGACATCGATACTGACCAGGGCTTCGGTCGGCTCGATGATCAGAGAGCCTCCCGACGGGAGAGCAACCCGTTTCTCATAGATCTGGTCGATCTGCTCTTCCAACTGGAAGCGGGAGAAGATCGGGCGCTTCTCCTTGTGCAGCTTGACCAGCTTCTCGCACTTGGGCATGGTCTCGCGGAAGAACTCCTTGGCCTCGCGGTAGGCCTCCTTGCTGTCCACCAGCACTTCATCGATATCGTCGGAAAAGTAGTCGCGGATGGTGCGGATGATCAGGCCACGGTCCTTGTAGACCTCTCCGGCCCCCTTGATCTCCGCGGCGCTGTTCTTGATGTCTTCATACATCGCCAGCAGATTTTCCAGATCCTTCTGCAGCTCTTCCGCAGAACGCCCCACCGCCTCGGTGCGGATGATATAGCCGATGCCTTCGGGTATGTTCATCCCGGCAACGATCTCCTTGAGTTTCTTGCGTTCACCCTCCTGCTCGACCTTGCGGGAGATCCCGCTGGAATCGCTGCCGGGCATGAGCACCATGTAGCGACCCGGCAGGGAGATGTAACTGGTCAGGGCAGCCCCCTTGTGATCGCGCTCATCCTTTTCCACCTGCACCAGCAGTTCCTGGCCGCGACGGAGCACCTCCTGGATGCGGGGGCGGCGTTTGTGCTGATCCTCGGGGACATCGTCACGCCAATGCCAGAAGTCGGGATGCAGCTCACCCATCTGCAGGAAACCGGGCTTGGCCCGGCCAATGTCCACGAAGGCGGCCTGCAAGCCGGGTTCGACCCGCAGTACAACACCCTTGTAGATATTACCCTTGGTCTGTTCCTTGCCGGTGATCTCAATATTCAGTTCCATCAGGCGGCCGTCATGCACGATGGCGACACGGGCCTCCTCGGGGTGCATGACATTTATCAGCATTTTTTTGCTTACGGTCTGGCTCATTACAATGTTCAACCTTTCAGGCGGATGAATCCCGCATAGTATTCAAAATTGAAAGATTATATATGTTTTGGCGCTGAAAGCAAAGAAAAAGGCGGCACAGGGATTATCCCCACGCCGCCTTATTGGTTGCCTTCGACAAAAAGCTGGTTACATCATTCTGGCCAAGAGCGGCACAATCAGCAGGGATACGATGTTGATGATCTTGATCATCGGGTTGATGGCCGGGCCGGCGGTATCCTTGTAGGGATCACCGACCGTGTCGCCGGTAACGGCTGCTTTGTGGGCGTCACCACCCTTGCCGCCGTGATGGCCGTCTTCGATATACTTCTTGGCGTTATCCCAGGCGCCGCCACCGGTGGTCATGGAGATGGCCACGAAGATGCCGGTTACGATGGTGCCGACGATCACGCCGCCCAAGGCCTTGGGACCCAGGGTAAAGCCGACGATAACCGGTGCCAGGATCGGAATCAGGCCGGGGACGACCATCTCTTTCAGGGCGGTCTTGGTGACGATATCCACGCAGGCGGCATAGTCCGGCTTGCCGGTGCCTTCCATGATGCCCTTGATTTCGCGGAACTGGCGGCGAACTTCAACAACAACGGCGCCGCCCGCTTTGCCGACCGCCTCCATGCACTGTGCGGCAAAGTAGTAGGGCAGCATGCCGCCGATAAAGAGGCCGACAATGATATACGGGTCGGAGAGGTCAAACTTAATGATTTCCCTGCCGGCCAGACTGAGTGCGTGATTCAATTCGTCCACGTACGAGGTAAATAAAATCACGGCAGCCAGGCCGGCTGAGCCGATGGCATAGCCCTTGGTGACAGCCTTGGTGGTGTTGCCGACCGCATCCAGCGGATCGGTAACCGCGCGAACGGAGTCGTCCAGTTCAGCCATCTCGGCGATACCGCCGGCGTTGTCGGTGATTGGACCATACGCATCCATGGCAACGACGATACCGGTCAGGGAGAGCATGGAAACGGCCGCTATGGCGATGCCGTACACCCCGGCGCACTGGAAGGCGACGATGATGCCGGCAGCAATGACGATAACCGGAGCGGCGGTGGACTTCATGGAGACACCCAGGCCGGCGATGACGTTGGTGCCATGGCCGGTGGTGGAGGCCTGGGCGATATGCCGGACCGGACCGTACTCAGTGGCGGTGTAGTATTCGGTGATCCAGAAGATGGCGCCGGTCACAACCAGTCCGACGATGGCCGAGATGAAGATATTCATGGCACTGAAGTTCTGCCCGGCCGCGTTGGTAATCCCCTGGGGGAACATCTGGACGGTGACGAAATAGAAGGCGATGCAGGCCAGCACAGCCGAGGCGATCAGACCCTTGTAGAGGGCGGTCATGATCTTGCCGCTGCTGCTCAGCTTGACAAAGTAGGTGCCGATGATGGAGGTTACGATGGAGACGCCGCCCAGGATCAGCGGGTAGCTGACCGTGCTGGCATTGCCGGTAAAGGTGATGGCGCCCAGCAGCATGGCGGCGATCAGGGTCACGGCATAGGTTTCGAACAGGTCGGCAGCCATGCCGGCACAGTCGCCGACGTTGTCACCGACGTTGTCGGCGATAACCGCCGGGTTGCGGGGGTCATCCTCGGGGATGCCGGCTTCGACCTTGCCGACCAGGTCGGCGCCGACGTCAGCACCCTTGGTGAAGATACCGCCGCCCAGACGGGCGAAGATCGAGATCAGCGAGCCGCCGAAGCCGAGTCCGACCAGTTGGGTGACCACGTCCTTGACCGGTGCGTCCGGCATCAGCTTGGTCAGGATCATGTAGTAGCCGGCAACTCCCAGCAGGCCCAGTCCAACCACCAGCATGCCGGTGATGGCGCCACCCTTGAAGGCGACGTTGAGGGCCTTGTGGATACCGGATTTGGCGGCCTCGGTGGTGCGCACGTTGGCGCGAACCGAGACGAACATGCCGATGAAGCCGGTCAGGCCGGAAAAGAGTGCGCCGATGGCAAAACCAACGGCGGTCTTCCATCCCAGGGTAGCAAAGAGCGCCACGAACATAACCGCGCCAACCATGGCTATGATAGTATACTGGCGCTTCATGTAAGCGCCGGCACCCTCCTGGATGGCGGCGGCGATCTGTTTCATCCGCTCATTACCCTGGGGAAGCCCAAGAATCCACTGAGCCGTAACCAGCCCGTAGATGACCGCGGCAGCGGCGCAGGCCAGAGCGAATATTACTGCGTACTGTTCCATTACTAATCCTCCTTTTAAATAATTGCCGGAAAGGCATCTGGTATTTCAAATGCAAAAACGGAAAATTGTTAAAGGAAACTGCATGGTTTGTCAACAGATTTTTGCCGGGGCGCCTGGCCGCCCGCCTTCCCACCCCCAATGTTCGCTCGTACTTGTCAATGACCGGTGTGCGTGATATACATGTCAGCAGTATGTGTCAACCAAAGGAAACAAAAGGAGTTTTTTCCCATGAAACCGATTCAGCTAGTGATACTCGTCGCGCTGTCCGCCCTGACCGGGTGCGCTACTCAGAGCGCACTGGATTCCACCCGCTATGATGTTGATGCGGTCAGATCCCGGCTCCTCACGCTGGAAAAAACCCTGGGGGGGGTCCGCACTGAATCCCGGGAGGGGATTGGCGCGATAGAAAAGAATCTTAAGTCGGATGTTTCCGACGTTCGTAAACTTTCAGCCGACATCCAGGCCTCCATCGACAGCACAAAAACCGAGATACAAGCCATGAATGGCAAAATCGATGACATGTCCATTACCATCCAGAAGCCGACCGAAGAGCTGGCCCGTTATCGCGAGGATGCCGACAAACGCATCCTCGCCCTAGAAGACCGTATCATGAAGGTTCAAACAACCTTGGATGAGCTCACCAGGAAAGTTACGGAACTGGCGCAGGTGAAAGAGACGCCCCCGACAGCGGACTCCCTGTATCTGAAGGGGCTGGACATCTTCAAGGCCGGGGATATGCCGGGCGCTCGCGGCATCTTTACCAAATTCCTCGAACTGTATCCTCAGCACGACCTGGCTGCCAATGCCCACTACTGGGTCGGTGAGACATATTACAGTGAAAAGAGTTACGAGCCGGCAATCCTGGCATTTCAGGAAGTCATCAAGAACTTCCCGACAAAGGACAAGGTCCCGGCCGCCATGCTCAAGCAGGCCATGGCCTTCAATGCCATCAAGGACACCAAAAGCGCCAAGTACGTGCTGAAGAAGCTGGGAGAGACCTACCCGAAGAGTGACGAGGCGATAAAAGCAAAAGAATTGCTCAAGGAAATCAGATAAGCCCCTTGGCTTAGGGAATAAAAAGGGGCGCCTTCTGCCGGAGGCGCCCCTTTCTTGATTGTATCTGATTGCTGCCCTGCTAGAGAACACCCTTGGTCGACATTATACCTTCCACGCGCGGGTCCAACTGCGTGGCAACATCCATGGCGCGCGCCACCGCCTTGAAGCAGGCCTCGATAATGTGGTGCACATTCTCTCCGTACATCACGTTGATATGCAGATTCAACCCGCAATGGTTGGCAAAGGCCTGAAAAAACTCCCGCGCCAGCTCCACATCAAACTCTCCGATCTTCACCTTGGGGAGTGCCACATGATACACCAGATACGGCCGGCCGGAGATATCTATCGCCACGCTGGCCAAGGTCTCATCCATCGGAACCGTAGCCTGCCCATAGCGCCGGATGCCCTTTTTGTCACCCAGGGCCTGTTTGAAGGCTTCACCCAGCACGATCCCGATATCCTCGACCGTGTGATGAAAATCTATGTCGATATCGCCGCAGGCTTCAACCTCAAGGTCGAAAAGCCCGTGACGGGCAAACAGGTTGAGCATATGGTCGAGAAAAGGCACGGAAGTGCAGATAGCGGCCTTTCCACAACCATCAATACCCAGCTCCAACCTGATCCTGGTCTCATTTGTCACCCGCTCGATACTTGCTGTCCGGGACATGTCACATCTCCTCACGCAACCGCGCACCATGGCCGGCTACTTATTTTTTTTCGATCACGGCAAATTTGTCCAGAGGGCTGCCCAAAAGAAGAGAGGCCTTGCCTTCCGCTTCATTCCACAGGGAAATATAACCCTTCCAGCCCTTATTGACCATCAGATCCCTGAGACTGTGCAATACCTCGGACGATGGCCGTTCGTGAAAGGCATTGTAGCCACAGTACCCTCCCGGGGGGATCAGACGAAATGCGCCGAACCCTTTTGATTCGCTATGTTTTATCACATGCGGCTGATCTTCGTCCCAACGGATCTCATCGTAGGCGGTCCAACCGCACACCGGACACATCAGGCGGCGGGCGCTGCTCTTGCCCCAGGCTTCGGTATCAACGCGGGCAAACGCAAATCCGCACTGGTTGCAGGACTCATACATATCTTTAAGCGGCATGGCGACTCCTTATCCGATTTCCCTGAGCGCTGCCATCGTTGACTCCATCTCGGGCCGGGTACCGATGGTTATCCTCAACCCATGGGACAGGAGCGGATCCGAAAAATGGCGCACCAGAATTTTTTTGCCGTACAGGCCGTCATACACCCGCCGACCGTTCAGGTCGGGAGGCGCTGCAAAGACAAAGTTGCCCTGGGAGGGAATCACGTCGTAGCCGATAGAGCGCAACTCGTTCGAGAACCACTCGCGCGTCTCTCGGATCCGGCGGCAACAATCCCTGAAATAAGCCTGATCCTTGAGCGCCGCCACGCAGGCCGCCTGGGCCAGGCGGTCCAGGTTGTAATGGTCACGGATCTTGTCCAGCGCACTGATGATTTCCGGCCGGGCAATCGCCAGCCCCAGACGCATTCCGGCCAGGGAATAGCTCTTGGAAAGTGTGCGTGTAATCACGACATTGTCGTATTTACGCACCAGATCAAGGGCGTTCGAGTCGGCAAAATCAGCGTAAGCCTCATCCACCACCAGCATGCCACCGCAACTGGTGGCCAGTTCCTCGATATAGTCAATCGGGAAAGCGAAGCCGAGCGGAGAGTTGGGGCTCGTCAGAAAAAATATCCGGCCGCTGTAATACTCGGGAAAGGCCTCGATGCGGTATTGGTCGTTCAGGCCATAGATACAGACAACCGCCCCCTGTATCTCGGCCAGGGTGGAATAATAGGAATAGGAAGGGTGGACGTAGCCGACCTCCTGCCCCTGGCTGGCGCAGGCCCGGATCAGGTTGTTGAGCACCTCGTCGGAACCGTTGGCCATGATGATCCAGGAAGGGTCAAAGCCGTACAGTTCTGCGGCCGCTTCGCGCAAGGCCTGGCTGGAGGCGCTGGGATAGGTGCGCAGGGATGCGCCGTCGCTGCCAACCTCGGCCAGAATGGCCTCACGTACCGCGGGCGACGGCGGATACGGGTTTTCATTGGTATTGAGCTTGATCCATGAGGCGATGTCGGGCGGCTGGTAGCCGGGGACATAGCCCTGCATGGCAGAAATGTCTGGTCGGAGTAGAGACATATACATATCCTGTTTTTTCACGGGTAGTTAATGGTGTTGCAAGGTCATTTCCGCAGCCGGATGCTGACCGATTTGCCGTGCGCCTCCAGCCCTTCCAAAGCTGCAATCCTGACAATATCTTCCCCCAGGCGCTGCAGGCCGTCCTTAGAGAAATAGACTATGGATGATTTCTTGACGAAGTCGTCCACTGACAGCGGCGAAAAGAAACGGGCCGTTCCGCCGGTCGGCAGGGTGTGGTTGGGTCCTGCCAGGTAGTCGCCGGCCGCTTCCGGCGTCCAGTGGCCCATGAATATGGCGCCGGCATTGGTGATCTGCGAAAGGATGGCAAACGGGTCCGCAACCGCCAATTCCAGGTGCTCCGGCGCGATGCGGTTGGAGAAGGCAATCACCTCGTCCAGCGTTTCCGCCACGATGATCGCGCCATATTTTTCCCACGAGGCCCGGGCAATCGACTCGCGTGAGAGCAGCGTCAACTGGCGCTCCACCTCAACGGCAACCTGTTCTCCAAAACCGCGGTCAATTGTGATCAGGATCGAAGAGGCCAGTTCGTCGTGTTCCGCCTGGGAGAGAAGATCGGCGGCGATATGGGCCGGAGAACCGCTGCCGTCACTGATCACCAGTATCTCGCTCGGTCCGGCGATCATGTCGATGCCAACCTGGCCAAAGACCAGTTTCTTGGCCGTGGCGACATAGATATTACCCGGTCCGGTAATCTTGTCCACCATGGGAACCGTTGCCGTTCCATAGGCCAGGGCAGCCACGGCCTGGGCCCCACCGATGCGGAAGATACGGTCAACTCCGGACAGGCGGGCCGCCACCAGGACGTGGGGATTGATTTCGCCTCCCGGCGTGGGAGCCACCATGATGATCTCACCCACACCGGCCACCCGCGCCGGCACGGCGTTCATGATGACGCTGCTGGGATAGCTGGCCTTGCCTCCAGGGACGTAGATACCGACCCGCTGGAGCGGCGTCACCTTCTGGCCCAGCATGACATCCGGTTCTTCGGTGCTGATCCAGGTCTGCTGCTTCTGCTTCTCGTGGAAACGGGTCACCCGTTCCACCGCCAGCATGAGAGCGGCCACGTCAGCCTCGTCAACCTGGCTGAAGGCGGCATCCATCTCATCGGCAGTCACTTCCAGCGCCGCCAGGTCGGCCGCCTCCAGACGATCAAAGCGTCGGGTCAGTTCCAGAACGGCTGCATCACCCCGCCTCCGCACATCTTCGATGATGCCGAGGACGACCTGCTCCACCTCGCGGCCTGCCTCTTCCCCGCGGGAGAGGATCGCCGCGAATCGCGCGTCGAAATCCTTGTCGTGTATGTCAAGTAAAAGCATCGTTCACCCTGCTTTAGTGTCCCGTGTGGTTAGTTCGTACTCGTAATTCCGGCTCTTTTGGCCGTTGCCGGCGTTGCGGCTCCTTGATGTAGACCGGGCTACACCAGCGTCGCCGCGCCTTGGCAACAACCAAAATATCTCGGAATTACTTCCCACGACTAACCAAACGGGACACTAGTTGTTCTGGAGCACACGCTCCAGCCCCTGTATGATGTCGGTAATCCTGCTCTGTTTGGTCTTCAGGCTGGCCCGGTTGACGATCAGACGCGTGGTGATCTCGGCAATGGTCTCCACCTCCACCAGGCCGTTCTGCTTGAGCGTCTCACCGGTGGAGACCAGATCGACGATCCGTTCGGACAAACCCACCAGCGGCGCCAGCTCGATGGAGCCATACAGCTTGATGATCTCCACCTGGATACCCTTTGTGGCGAAATAGCTCTCGGCCACATGGGGATACTTGGTGGCGATGCGGATGTGCGACCACCCGGCCGGGTCGTCCTCCCTGGCCAGACCTGCCGGTTCGGCCACCATCATGCGGCAATACCCGAATTTCAGATCCAGCGGCTCATAGACATCCTTGTCCTGCTCCATCAGGGTGTCCTTGCCAACGATCCCGAGGTCGGCACTGCCGTACTCCACATAGGTCGGCACATCCGTTGCCCGTACAATCATATAGCGCATGCGCTGCTGGCTGTTTTCGAAGATCAGCTTGCGGGAGTCGGAGAGCAGTTCACGGCAATCGATACCGATTTTGCCGAACAGCTCGACCGATTCTTCCAGGATACGCCCTTTTGGAATTGCAATTGTTATAAAGTCGTTCACGTATCACCCTTTCGGATGCCGATTTTTCGCAAGGTCAAAGCGGAGGAGGAAGCCCGCGGAGGCGTAGCAGCGCTACGCCGCACAAGTGGATTCCGAACGACAACGCGGAGATTGCGGAAAAGCGGCATCCGTTATTCTTTAACCCTTACAATGTCGGCGCCCAGCCCGGCCAGCTTCTTCTCGATGGATTCATAGCCGCGGTCCAGATGATAGATACGGGTTACCTCCGAAGTGCCCTCCGCCGCCAGACCGGCCAGGATCAGCGAGGCCGAGGCTCGCAGGTCGGTGGCCATCGACGGCGCCCCGGAGAGTTTCCTGACCCCCTTGACCGTGGCGGTATTCCCCTCGACCGTAATATCGGCGCCGAAGCGCAGCAACTCCGAGACGTGCATGAAACGGTTCTCGAAGATGTTTTCGCTGATCACACTGGCCCCGTCGGCCACGCACATCATGGCCATGAACTGGGCCTGCATGTCGGTCGGAAAACCAGGATAGGGGCGAGTCTTTATGTTGACGCTCTTGAGCCGTTTAGGGGCCTTGACCCGCACCACACCATCGCGGCTGGTAATTTCGACCCCGGCATCCTGCATCTTGAAGGCCAGCGCATCGAGGTGCTCCAGTTTCATGTCGTTGATGCGGATATCACCTCCGGTCATGGCGGCAGCGATCATGAAGGTGCCGGCCTCAATCCGGTCCGGCATGACTTCATAATTTGCGGCCGAGAGCTCTGACACACCCTGGATCCGGATCGTGTCGGTACCGGCCCCCTCGATCTTGGCGCCCATCCGGTTGAGGTACTGGGCCAGGTCGACGATCTCCGGCTCCCGGGCGGCATTCTCGAGGACCGTCTCGCCCTTGGCTGTAGCCGCCGCCATCATCAGGTGTTCGGTTCCACCGACGGTTGAAACATCAAAATTGATCCGCGCACCCTTGAGGCGCTTGCACTTGGCCTCGACATAGCCATGTTCCAGAACTATTTCAGCGCCCAGTGCCTGCAGCCCCTTCAGGTGCAGGTTGATCGGGCGGGCACCGATGGCACAGCCGCCAGGCAGAGAGACCCGCGCCTTGCCGAAGCGTGCCAGCAGGGGGCCCAGGACCAGCACCGAGGCGCGCATGGTCTTGACCAGGTCGTAGGTGGCCTCATGGCTGTTGATACCGTCGGAATCGATTTTTACCACATGTCCATTTCCCTCGACACTGGCCCCGAGTGATTCCAGCACCTTGATGGTGGTATTTATGTCACGCAGAAACGGCACATTGCTGATCTGATTTATTCCCGGCGCCAGGATGGTGGCCACAAAGATCGGCAGGGCGGCATTCTTTGAACCGCTGACCGTTACCTCGCCCTTCAGTTTCTTTCCGCCCTTGATGATAAGCTTGTCCAATACAATTCCTCGTTATTACGCTGCTCCAATACCCGGAGATGCGTGTGATTACTAAATCTTCGCCATATTACTTGATGGTCTGGCGCTTGTCCAAAGAAAAGTTGGCAAAATGCCTTTGAAAATGGGCCGGAAAATGTCCGGGATCCGGGTCAGTAGGTGCAACTTCGATTTTAATTTAAGACGAGAAATTATACTGAAACTGTGTTATTGTTTCGCCGCGGAAGAACGCTATCAGCCCCGTGGCACTACAGGATGTGAGCATGCCCCTTTTTACCCTCAAAACAAGAGTTACGCTGGTTTTCCCGATAATCATGACCATCGTCCTGGCGGGCATTCTCGTTCTGATATACTCCCTGCAATACTCGTATATCAAGGGGAGCATCTCCAGTCATCAGTACCAGGTTCTGTCGCTCCTGGCCAGTGACATTGACCAGAGCGTAGTTGATAACCAGGAAGAATTATCGATCATTGCCGGCCGCATCACCCGGAAAACAATTGCAAACCCGCGGCTGGCCCTGAGGTATCTGCAGACCCAAAGTGAACACCTGAGGTTCTTTGACAAAGGCTTGTTCCTTTTTGACCATGCGGGGCGGGTTGTGGCCGATACCCCCTACGGGGTGGCGCGAAGCGGCCAGGATTTATCCTTCCGGGAATACCTGAAACAGACCATCGCCACCCGCAAGCCTTTTCTTTCCGCCCCCTACGAATCGTCCCAGCCACACCACCATCCCGCCATTACGTTTACCGTGCCGGTATTCGATCGGGACGGCTCCTTGATGGGCGTGCTGGGTGGGAGCGTCGATCTGGTCACATCGCCACTGGTTGAAAAGCTGTCCCGGATCAAATTAACCACAGGCGGCTATTTCTACATCTTTAACAAAGATCGCCAGCTGATCTCACACCCGGACAAAAGCCGTATCATGAAGCGGGATGTCCCGCCAGGCGCCAACAAGCTCTTCGACCGGGCCATCAACGGCTTCGAGGGGACCGACGAAACGGTAACATCCAGAGGCCTGCACACCCTATCTTCCTTCAAGCACCTGAAGACCAATGACTGGATCATCGCTGCCAATTATCCGGTTTCGGAGGCCTTTGCACCGTTAAAAAAACTGAAGATCGTATTTTTGATCATCCTGCCCTTGTTGTCATTGGCAACCTTCTGGTTGATGAGGCGGCATCTGAAGCGTCTGACTGATCCGGTCATCGATCTCACTCGCCATGTCGAAGGCTTACAACAGGCCAAGGGCGCGGAACGGCTGATTCCGCTGCAGGGGAGCGACGAGATTGCTATTCTGGGACAAACCTTTAACATGCTTGTTCTCGAAAACGATCGTCAGCAGGAAAAACTTCAGATTGAGGTACAGCGCCAGGAACTGATCGACCAGCAATTACAGCGCCAGAACTCTTATCTGCAGGCTCTGCACACCATCACCCTGGAGCTGTTGGGCAGAAGAGACCTGAATTCCGTCCTGGAATCCATTGTCACCCGCGCCGGCAAACTGATCGGCACCGAACACTGTTTCATCTACATGATAAACGAGGCCGGAACCGCCATGGACATGGTGTTTCAGAGTGGCATCTATGACCACCTGCTGCATCAATCCCTCACGCCGGGGCAGGGCATAGCCGGGCAGGTCTGGAAAAGCAAAGAACCCTTCCACGTGGATGATTACAGCCATTGGAAGGGGAGGCTGGCTGACCGGGGCCGGGATGCCCTGCACGCCATGGCCGGTGTTCCGCTCACATCCGACCACGAGGTGGTCGGGGTTCTGGGGCTGTCGTTCACTGAACCGGGCATCGTCTTTGATGATGAGAAGATGGCCCTGCTCTGCCAATTCGGCGACATGGCCTCTCTGGCCCTTGAGAATGCACGCATCTATGAACAGTCACAGCACGAACTGTCCGAGCGTAAACGGGCCGAGGAGCATCTGCGCCAGCTTTCGGTGGCAGTGGAGCAGAGCCCTTCTTCTATTATAATTACCAACACCTCCGGGGTTATTGAATACGCCAACCCCTATTTTTCACTGCTTACCGGCTATCTTCCGGATGAGGTGATCGGCAAAAATCCCAGGATTCTCAAGACAGGCGAGACCAGTCCGGAAGAGTACAAAGATCTCTGGGATACGATCCTGTCCGGTGGAGTGTGGCGCGGAGAGTTCCGCAACCGGAAGAAAAATGGAGATCTGTATTGGGAGAGGGCCCTGATCGCCCCCATCCGCGACGAACAGGGCACTATTACGCACTTCATATGTATCAAGGAGGATATTACCGGATACAAGCAGCTTGAAAACCAGTTGCGCCATGTCCAGAAGCTGGAGGCGGTCGGTCAGTTGGCGGGCGGCATAGCACACGACTTTAACAACATCCTGACCGCTATCATCGGCTACTCCAGCATCATGCAGTTCAAGCTGCCTGCCGACAACCCCATGAAAGAGTATGTCGGACAGATCATTGCCACTGCCGAGCGGGGCGCCGGGTTGACGCAGGGTTTACTGGCGTTCAGCCGTAAACAGCCCACCAGCTTTGTCGTTGTTGATCTCAACGAAATTCTGGAACGTATCCAGCAACTCCTGCTGCGACTGATAACCGAGGATATCCATCTGAAACAGAACCTTTCCGCCAAGCAGTTACCGGTCAGAGTCGACAGCGCACAGATCGAACAGGTAGTGATGAACCTGGCGACCAATTCCAGGGATGCCATGCCGAAGGGTGGCTCGATCCTCATTACGACCGAGACGGTCACCATTGACTCTGATTTTATTCTCGAACGGGGGTTCGGCCAGCCGGGTAAATTTGCCCTGCTGACCTTCAGCGATAGCGGCGAGGGGATGGATTCCGAGACAGTCAAGCACATATTTGAGCCGTTTTTCACCACCAAAGAGCTTGGCAAAGGGACCGGACTGGGCCTGTCCATCATCTATGGCATCATCAAGACTCATAACGGCTATATCACATGCGCCAGTACCGTTGGATCCGGCACCAGCTTTTACATCTATCTGCCGCTGCTCGGCGATCTCCCGGATGTTGAAAAGACAATCGCTCATGAGCACCCGCCACCCTCGCAGTCGAGCAGGGTCATTCTCCTGGCGGAAGACGACGACAGTGCCCGCACGCTCGCAAAAGAGGTCCTGGAGGAATTCGGATATGTCGTCCTGGAGGCCAGGGACGGCCAGGAAGCACTTGAGGTCTTCAAGGACAACCGTGAGCGCATCGCTCTCATAATTCTGGATGTCATCATGCCAAAGCTCAAGGGGCGCGAGGTTTACGACGCGGTGCTCGGCATTGCCCCGGAGATGAAGATGCTGTTTTGCAGCGGCTATGCCGAGGATCTCGTCATTGCCCAGCTTGGGCAGATACACGAATTGAATTATCTGGTCAAGCCATTCTCCCCAAAGGAACTGCTTATGAAAATACGCGAGGTGTTACACAATGGTAACTAATTCCGCCGGCAATATATTTGTGGTCGATGACGACCGCTTCGTCCTGGAAAGCGTTACGGCGTTGCTGGAAGATCAGAATTATAACGTCCATGCCTTCTCGAACGGTCAGGACGCTATCAAGCAGTTTATCAACGAGCAGGTAGATCTCGTCCTGACCGATGTCAACATGCCGGTCATGGACGGCCTCGAATTGCTGGAGAAGATCCGATTCCTCGATAAGGAAACCCCGGTCATGCTGATGACCGCTTACGCGGATCTGGATATAGCGGTCCAGGCCATCCAGAAAGGCGCTTTTGACTTTATCATCAAGCCGTACCGCCCCCCCTACCTGATCCATACGGTTGAAAAGGGAGTCAATTTCAAACGGCTGACCCAACTGGAGAAAAACTACAAGATCGATCTGGAGAAGACCGTCCAGAAACGTACCATCGAGCTGAATGCGGCACTGGAAGAAATCACCACCATGAGCCGCGAGATCATCGAGCGACTCACCGCCGCGGCCGAGTTGCGGGACGAAGACACCGGACTTCACATTTCACGGATCGGCATGTATGCCAAACGGATTGCCCGTCAGATGGGGATGGACGACGTTTTTGTGAACAACATATCGGTAGCCAGCGCCATGCACGATATCGGCAAGATCGGCATTCCGGACTCGATCCTCCTCAAGCCGGGTTCCCTGACCTCCGATGAATTTACCATTATCAAGCAGCATACGGTCATCGGCGAGCGCATCCTGAGGGGTTCACGCCACGACATGCTCAAGATGAGCGCAGTCATTGCAGCTACCCACCACGAACGCTGGGATGGGAGCGGGTATCCGGCCGGATTAAAGGGGGAGGAGACGCCACTGGAGGGGAGAATTGTCATGATAGCCGATCAGTATGATGCCCTCCGCAACAGCCGGGTCTACAAACCGGCCTTTAGCCACGACAAGACCAGTGACATCATTTTGAATGGCGACGGCCGTACCATGCCGACACACTTTGATCCGAGGATCCTGACGACCTTCCGCGAAATCGCAGATGATTTTGCCGAGATCTTCAATTCGAATTGTGATTGATGTTTTTTTGAAACATCGGCGCCAGCGGCAGGCAGGGCTGCCTTCCTCGGGTCAAGCCGTTATTACCGATCCAGGTCCGCCAGCACAAAATCAATTGACCCGAGGATGGCCAGAAAATCCGCCAGCAACCAGCCGCGGCTCATGACCGGTAGCGCCTGGATATGAGGGAAGCTGGGCGTTTTTATCCGCACGCGGTACGGGATGCTCAGCCCGTCAGAGACCACAAAATAACCATTTTCACCCTTGGGCGCTTCGATGGCACTGTAGTTCTCACCCCGTGGAGGCGTCATTCCGCGGGTACTGTTGACAAAGTGATGGATGAGAGACTCGATGTCTTTCAGCGCATCTTCTTTCTGCGGCAGCACAAAGCGGTAGTCATCCGTTATCCAGCGCCCTCCCGGCATCCCTCTCATGGCCTGTTCGACTATGCTCAACGACTGGCGGATCTCCTCCACGCGCACCAGATAGCGCGCCCAGCAGTCCCCACCTTCAGCAGTCGCCACCTTAAAATCAAACCTTTCATAGCCTGCATAGGGAATCTTCCTGCGCAGGTCCCAGGCAACCCCGCAGGCCCGCAGATTGGGACCTGACAAGCCCCACTCCATGGCATCGGCAGCGGAAATCGCTCCGACACCTTTCAACCGGGCCAGAAAGATCGGGTTGCCGTTAATGAGCTGCTCGTATTCCTTCAGGCGCGGAGGAAGCCATTCCAGAAGGACCTTCACCGGTGCCTGCCATCCATCAGGCAGGTCCTCGGCCACGCCGCCGATCCTGAACCAGGCGGGATGCATCCTGCCGCCGGTTATCATTTCCACGATGTCAAAGATCTTTTCCCGATCGGTGAAGGTATAAAAAACCGGCGTCATGGCCCCCACATCGGCGGCAAAGGTGCCCAACCAGACCAGGTGGCTGGCGATGCGGAACAGTTCGGCCAGCATGACACGAATGCTGATGGCCCGCTCTGGCACCGTGATGCCGCACAAACGCTCCACCGAATTGACGTAGGCCAGGTTGTTCTGCACACCGGCCAGGTAGTCTATCCGGTCGGTATAGGGGATAAATTGGTTCCAGTGCTGGCGTTCGGCGATCTTCTCGGCCCCGCGATGGTGATAGCCGATATCAAAATCTATATCGGTGATCTCCTCGCCGTCCAGCTTGAGGATACAGCGGATGATGCCGTGGGTACCGGGATGTTGCGGCCCCAGGTTGAGCAACAGTTCGCCTTCGTTGATCCGCTCAAAAAAGTCCGAGGCCGGGAGCGGTGCGTGCCGGCGCGCATCCTCCTCGGTATAGGGTTTCATCTCGGTGGCGCGGAAGGGATGGCTCTTGAGCAGTGGGTGCCCTTCCCAGTCGTGGGGCATCAGAATACGTCGCAGGTTGGCGTGACCGGAGAAGCGGATGCCGTACATGTCGTAGACCTCCCGCTCGTACCAGGCTGCGGCGGGAAATACGGAGGTAACGCTGGGCAGTTCGGGTGTATCGCCGGTCAGTACAGTCTTGATGCGCACATAGCCGGGTTGGTCAAAGGAGAGCAGGTGGTAGTTGAGGGTGAAATCGCCGAACCCCTCACGCTGACTGCGGCAGGAGTCGTCAACCGCCGCAATATCCTCCAGCCGTTTGAAAGGTAGGTCGGGACGGGTTTTGAGGTGCAGCAGCAGTTCAGGGACCAGCGCCGCAGGGGCCAGCAGGGTAAGCATGTCGGTCGCAGCCGTATCGACAACAACCACCTCTCCGAAGCGGCGTTGTATTTCTGCGGGAAGACCGAAGTCCGGGTAGTCGTGGCGCGGCGCCGGAGGACGCCACATCTCGTCCGAGCGGGGTTGGAACGCCTTGGGATGACCGACCGAAGCGCCGCGTATGGGGATTGATTCCATACCTGGCCCACGGGTGTCGTTGAATTTGGTTTCACCCGGCACGAGAACTGGAACTGTCGTCCCCTGCCAACCACCGGTCATGTGCAGCACCGGACGGGACGGACGTTCTCCGGTGCGTATCTTCTCCTGCAGCAGCATCAACCCCTGCATGAATGCCTCCGGTCGTGGCGGGCAACCGGGGACGTAGACGTCTACCGGCAGGATCTGATTGACCCCCTGCACAACGCTGTAGACGTCATACATCCCGCCCGAGTTGGCGCAACTCCCCATGGACATCACCCAACGCGGTTCCGCCATCTGTTCATAGAGATGCAGGATCGAGGGGGCCATCTTGACAAAGGGCGTCCCGGCGATGACCATCAGGTCTGCTTCGCGTGGAGTGCCACGCAGCACCTCGGCGCCAAAGCGAGATATATCGTGACGCGACGTAAACGAGGTCATCATCTCGACAAAGCAGCAGGAGAGCCCGAAGAACATCGGCCAGAGAGAATTTGAACGACCCCAGTTGATCAGATCGTCCACGCGGGTAAGCAGTATATTGTCAGGAATGGTATTTTCAGGCATGTGGATTACGTTTCCGAGAAGCAGTCGGTCCCCAGTCGAGGCCGCCTTTCAGCCAGAGCCAGACCAGGCCAGCGGCCAGGATAACGATAAATACCGTTATCTGGGCAAGGCCGGTCGTCCCCAGTGGTTCCCAGGCAACCGCCCAGGTAAATATAAACGCAGATTCGACATCGAACACGATAAAGAAGATCGCCACCAGGTAAAACGGCACCGGCCATGCCAATCGGGCGCTCCCGCTTGGTTCTACCCCGGATTCGTAGGCAATGCCTTTGCGGGGAAATTCGCGCTTGGCACCCAGCCACCAGGCAGCCAGCAAAAGCGCGCCAATGAGCGTAACGGCGATGATTGTATAAAAGAGGAGATGATAGAAGGAGTCCGAGATCATGATAGGACTATACCAGAACTTTTGTCCCGTTCAAGGAGTATAAGAGCGTTATCGGAGTAAGCTTCAACCGTCACGGAGCTTAACTCAACTTTTATCAGCTTAAACGCAATCAGCCCCACCACTCTTTCGAATGATGGGGCTGATCAGTTTTATTCCCGGCGGCGACCTACTCTCCCACACAGCTACCCGTGCAGTACCATCGGCCCTGAGGGGCTTAACTTCCGTGTTCGGGATGGGAACGGGTGTGACCCCCTCGGCATAGCCACCGAGAAATCGTTTATGGTTGCGCTCGAGGCGTTTCCATGACTTTTTCTTGCCAATTGCATTGTGTGCTTTTCAGTTTAGGTTTGTTTGTATGTCTCGCGATTTATATCCGGCCTGGGGGAAGGAGAACCTTCCCCCGGACCGTTTTAATAATTTTATGGTCAAGCCTCACGGCCGATTAGTACCGGTAAGCTAAACACATTGCTGTGATTACACACCCGGCCTATCAACGTTGTGGTCTACAACGGGCCTTCAGGGGTTGTTACACCCAGGGATACCTAATCTTGAAGGAGGCTTCCCGCTTAGATGCTTTCAGCGGTTATCCTTTCCGTACGTGGCTACCCAGCGACTGCGCCTGGCGGCACAACTGGAACACTAGC